>NC_014926.1:1610000-1682965 GCF_000185805.1 Thermovibrio ammonificans HB-1 | reverse complement strand
TTCCCCCGTTCAAAACCGGGGAGGTTAATTTACTGTTGAAACCCTCTTCGGGGGCAGAGTTGAAAGTTAGCGACTTCGATTACCACCTTCCAAAGGAGCTGATAGCCAAGTTTCCCGCAGAGCCCAGGGACTCTGCAAGGCTCATGGTTCTCCACAGGGATACAGGCGAAATTGAGCACAGGATTTTCAGGGATATAGTGGACTACCTGGTTCCGGGAGACGTTCTCGTTCTCAACGATACCAAAGTTATACCGGCAAGGCTGCTTGGCCGGCTCTCTACCGGGGCAAAGGTGGAGCTTCTGCTCCTCCGGCAGGTTGAGCCCGACCTGTGGGAGGTTATGGCAAAGCCCGCGAAAAAGCTCAAAACCGGCAAGGAGCTCGTTTTTGAGGGAGGCCTCAGGGGCACTGTTGAGGGCTACGCCGGAGAGGGCAGAAGGCTCGTGCGGTTCAGGGTTCCCGAAGGGGTGAGCTTTATGGAGCTACTGGAGCAGGTGGGCCACGTTCCCCTTCCTCCCTACATAGAGAGGGAGGAGAGGCCCGAGGATAGGAAGCTCTACCAAACGGTGTTCGCCTCCAGGCCCGGCGCCGTTGCCGCTCCTACTGCAGGTTTGCACTTTACTGAAGAGCTTCTGGAGCGGCTCCGGGACAAGGGCATTATAATTAAAACCGTTACCCTACACGTGGGGCCGGGGACTTTTAAGCCTGTTAAAGTTGAAGAGGTTGAAAAGCACCAGATGGACTACGAGGTCTACAGCGTTCCCCAGGAGACGGCCCTCGAGGTGAACAGGGCCAAGCAGGAGGGCCGAAGGATTGTGGCCGTTGGTACAACTGTTGTTAGAACCCTCGAGAGCGCCGCAGGGGAAGACGGCACCGTTAAGGCAGGTGAAGGTTCCACCAACCTCTTCATCTACCCCGGCTACAGGTTCAAGGTTGTTGACGCCCTTGTGACCAACTTCCACCTGCCCCGTTCAACGCTCATCATGCTCGTTTCGGCCTTTGCCGGAAGGGAGAAAGTACTCAATGCTTACAGGGAAGCTGTTAAAGAGGGTTATCGTTTCTACAGCTACGGTGACGCTATGTTTATCGTGTAGTTCCTTAGGGGCCGACGGCTACAGGCCGAAGCTCCTTATCTCGAAGCACCCCTCTCGGTACGACTTTGCCGGAGAGGAGCTGAAGTTTCGCCTCTACTGGACCATATTCCACGTTGCCGACTCGAGCTCGAAAGTTACCCCCTTAAAAGGGGGGAGGCTGAAGCTCTGGGGGAAAATCTCCACGGCCGGAGTTGCCTCCTGGTTCAAGAAAATCTCCGACGAAGGCTACTCTATCTGGAACCTGAAAACCCTCACCCCCGAAAAGACCTACCTCTTCCAGTACGAGGGCCACTACCAGAGGGAGAGGGTCTACACCTACGACCTTAAAAAGAGGGTGGTTAAATACGAGAAAATCAACCCCAAGAAACACAAAGTTGAAGTTAAATACATAAAAATTCCCTTTATCCCCTTTGAGGATATAGTTACCTCCACCTACTTCTTCAGGAAGTACGGCCGCTTTAAGGTAGGGGCCGAAACCGTTTTCCCCCTGTTTGCAGGGGGCAGGTTCCAAAACGTCAGCTTCAAAGTTGTGGCCAAGGAGAAGGTAGAGACCCTCTTCGGGAAGATAGAGGCCTACAAGGTTATCCCCTCCAACAACCTCTCTCCCGAGGGGGCCTTTGAGAGGAAGGGAAAGGTGGTTATGTGGTTTTCGGCAGACGAGCGCCACCTGCCAATTAAAGTGGAAGCGGAAGTTGCCATAGGCAGCGTCAGTGCCGTTTTGGTAGATGCCAAAGGAAGAGGTTTCGACCTCCGTAAGGAGTACGAGAAGGTGAGGAAGAGAAACTTCCTTCAGCAGATTCTCTCCGGTGAAGTGGGAGGTGACTGATGCCCTTTCCGCCCAAAACGCCCTACCTGGCCGTAGACGCCCTGGTAAACGTTCAAAACGAAGCGGGAGAGTTCCTCGGGATAGTTCTCATAGAGCGCAAGTACCCTCCGGTGGGCCTTGCCCTTCCCGGGGGCTTTGTTGAAGTGGGAGAGACCGTTGAACGCGCCGTTATAAGGGAGATGAAGGAAGAGCTTACCCTCGACGTTATACCCATAAGGCAGTTTAAAGTCTACTCCGACCCTAACCGGGACCCGAGGGGTATCCACGTTGTGTCGGTAGTCTTTGAGTGCGTTGCCCGGGGAGAGCCCGTAGGCTCAGACGACGCCAAAAAGGCCCGGATATTCCACTACGACGCCGTGCCTCTTGAGAGGCTCGTTTTCGACCACTCAAAGATAGTCCGGGACTACCTAAACGACCCGGAGGCCGTTTTTAAAAAAACTGTAACTACGGGGGAAAGCAGTGGGGTTTAAAACGGTAGTTCTCGCAGCCGGGAAAGGCACAAGGTTCAAGTCGGAGCTTCCCAAAGTCCTCCACCCCATACTGGGTAAGCCTATGCTCTGGTACGTTGTGAAGGCGGCCCTTGAGGCCGGCTCCGAAGAAGTTATAGTGGTTGTAGGCCACAAGAGGGAGCTCGTTGAGGAGTTCCTGAGGGAGAACTACCCTCAGGTGAAAACGGTTTACCAGAGCCGGCAGCTGGGAACCGGCCACGCCGTTGCCCAGTGCAGGGAGCTCCTTAAAAATTACTCGGGTAAAGTTGTGGTTCTCAACGGGGATACCCCCCTTGTAAGGCCCGAAGACATAAAGGCCGTTGCATCTACTCCCGGCGATATGGTTGTTCTTACGGCAAAAACCGAAGACCCTACCGGCTACGGCAGGGTGGTTCGCGACGGCAACGCCGTTTTGAAGATAGTTGAGGAGAAGGACGCAACGCCGGAAGAGCGTCTTATAACCGAGATTAACACCGGAATATACGCCTTCTCGGCGGAGCCTCTCTTCAGGGCCCTTGAGCAGATAGACAACAACAACGCTCAAGGGGAGTACTACCTGCCGGATGTTCTAAAGGTCTTCCAAAAGGAGGGGCTTTCGGTTGTTCCCGTTCTCACCAGCGACTTTGAGTCTGTAATGGGGGTTAACAACAGACACCAGCTCGCGGCTGCAGAGTCGGTTATGAGGGACAGAATAGTCAAGGAGCTTCAGCTCTCCGGCGTTACCGTTCACAACCCCCAAACCGTTTACGTTGAGCCCGACGTTACGGTTGAGCCCGACGTTGAGCTCTTCGGCCCCCTCTACTTAAGGGGCAAAACCGTTATCAAGAAAGGGACAGTAGTGGGGCCCTTCTGCGACATAAGGGATTCCTTCATAGGGGAAGGGTGCACCGTTGAGAGCCACTGCTGGATGAGCGGGGCCACTCTGAAAGGAGGTGCCTCCTGCGGACCCTTCTCCAGGCTGAGGGAGGGAACCGTCCTTGAGGGTGGCTCTCGGGTTGGAAGCTTTGTAGAGACCAAGAAGGCCCACCTGAAAGAGGGAGCCAAGGCCAACCACCTCACCTACCTTGGTGACTGCACTGTAGGGGAGAACACCAACGTTGGAGCCGGCACTATTACCTGCAACTACGACGGCTTTGCCAAGTGGAGAACGGAAATAGGCAGAAACGTTTTCGTTGGCAGCAACACCCTCTTTATAGCTCCGGTAAAGGTGGGAGACGGTGCGATAACTGCCGCCGGCTCTGTAATTACCCGGGACGTTCCGGATAACGCCCTGGCCGTTGCCCGTTCCAAGCAGGTAAACTACCCGGGGAAGGCAGAGTCGGTAAGGGAGAAGGCGAGAAAGCGGGCAGAGGAGGCAAGAGGTGACAATCCTCGACAGAATAGTTGAGTACAAACGGCAGGAAGTTGAAGAGCTTAAGAAGAAGTTCAACCTCTCCGCCCTGCGGGAGGAGGCAGAGCGCCTGAAGGTTCCCTACGACTTTAAGGCTGCCCTTACGGCCAACGGCGTTAACATCATAGCCGAGGTGAAGAAGGCCTCACCCTCTAAGGGGGTTATCCGCGAGGATTTCGACCCTGTTGCCGTAGCCAAGGCCTATGAGAGGGGCGGGGCCAGGGCCGTGTCGGTCCTCACCGACAGGAAGTTCTTCCAGGGCTCCCCCTTCTTCCTGAGGCAGGTAGCTGCGGAAGTGAAGCTCCCCGTTTTAAGGAAGGACTTCATAATAGACGAGTTCCAGATTTACGGTGCCAAGGCCCTCGGGGCTTCCTCGTTTCTCCTCATCGTTTCCATACTCTCCGACGACCAGCTCAGGGACTTCATAGAGCTCGGCAGGGAGCTCGGCATGGAGCCCCTGGTTGAGACCCACACCGAGGAAGAGGTTGAGAGGGCTTTAAAGGCCGGAGCGGAGATAGTGGGGGTTAACAACAGGGATTTGAAAACCTTTAAGGTTTCCATCTCTACAACTCTGAGGCTGCTGCCGATAATCAAGTCTGAAGGTAAGGTTGCCGTTTCCGAAAGCGGCATAAAGGGGAAGGAGGAGATAGTTACCCTGAGGGAAAGGGGAGTGGACGCCTTCCTCGTAGGAGAGACCCTTATGCGCAGCGACAACCCCGAGGAGGTTCTCAGAAGTTGGGTCGCCACTTAGTAGCCTTAGCGCTTCTTGCCATATTCGCCCCGGCTAACGCATTCGCCGACTGGTACATACTGCTTCCCAAGAAACCCCTTCCGAAGAGGGAGGTGACAAAGCTCCCGAAGCTGAAAGTTGCACCGAAGAAGGTAAAGCCTAAACCCTACTCCGTTGAGGTTAAAAAGATAATCGCCCCGGCCTTTTCGGTGCCGCTGTTTGGGGAGGGGAAGCTCTGCTCGAGGGAGCTTCTCGGTAAAACCGTTGTCGTCTTCTTCGTAGACGGCCTCTTCACCCCCTTTACCGAGAGGCTCGTTTCTGCCTTGGAGAGGTTGAACCTGAAGGGGACTACTTTTATCGTCGTTTCGGTAAACGACGCCGACTTTGCCCAGGTTTACCAGTTTAAAAGGCTCATGGGCGTAAAGCGGGTAGTGGTTTCCGCAGACAGCTACGTTTACAAGCTCTTTAAGGAGAGGGTTAAGAACCTTTCGGTCCCTTCCGTTGTTGTTATAGACAAGTACGGCTTTATACGCTTCTTCTCGCCCAACTTAGAGAAAGTACCCCTCGAGAGGGCAACGGCCCAGCTCCAGGAGATAGTGAGGAGCCTCCAGAAAGTTTAAGGGGCCGGCAGGAGCCGGCTCTTATATGGCCTTCTGAACCTTACCGGCCTTGAGGCACTTGGTGCAGACCCAAATCCTCTTCTTCTCGCCGTTTACGATGGCCTTAACCCTCTGGAGGTTTGCCCTCTGCTTCTTGCTGGTTACCCTGTGGGAGTGGCTCACCTTGTTTACGAATATGGTTGTCTTTCCGCATATAGCGCACTTGGCCATAGTCTACCTCCCGATAGAAGTGCAGTGGCAAATTTAACACTAACGGTTGGCTCTTTCAATAGCGGAGTTCACGTGGAGTGCGGCCTTGATTTCCCAATAAATATTTTATAAACTGAAAAACGTTATGAAAGGTGGAATAAAGTCTGCCCTATCCCCGAAGTTCTACCTGAACAAGCTGCTGGAGCTGAAGGAGCGGTCCGACGAGACGGCAAAAGGACTGGCCTTGGGCGTTTTTATCGGCTTTCTGCCGATAATCGGCTTTCAGGTGATAGTTGCGGTAACCATAGCAACCCTCACACGGGCGAGTAAAGTTGCCGCCGCCGTAGGGACCCACGTAACGAATCCGTGGACAACGATTCCCATCCTCATATTCGACTACTACGTTGGCTGTTTCGTTATGGGCAGGCACGCCTGCTTTCCCAAGGTAGACCTTTCTTCTTTCCACTCCCTCCTTGCAAGCGGTAAGGAGATTCTCGTTCCGATGTTTGTCGGGGGGGTTCTTTTGGGCTCCATCTGCTCCGTTCTCTCCTACTTCGGCATAAAGAGGCTCCTTGAGAGGAAGGTGAGGGAGGTCAGGGAGTACGCCGGGAAGGTGAAGGAGCAATCCCTTGCGGAGCAGGAGTAACAGCCTTTTAGAGGCCCTTGCCGCCTTTACCGCCGACGACGCCCGCCTGATTGAGGAGTACGACAGGCAGTTTAGGGCCCTGAAGAGGCTTTATGCTTCGGTGAATGACCCCGAGCTGTTTCTGAAGCTCGTTGTGTTGAACGCCCTCCTTTCCTACCAGCTCTCTATGAGGGGCGAGGAGTACTGGGAGAAGTTCTCCGACTTTTTCTCCTCCGGCAGGGGGCTCGAGGAGTTCCCCGAGTTTCTGAGGCTCTACAACAGGCGTTTTATCGGGGCTAAGCTCAAGAGGTTTGAGAAGGCCTTAAGGTGCGTTGAGGAGTTATTTAAGGAGGGAGTTGAACCCTTAGCCGAAGACCTTTCAGCTTTTGTCGGCAGGCTTGCCACCTGTATGGGGCAGAAGGAAAGCGCGAAAACTGTGGTTTTTGCGGCAAAGATGTTCCTCTACGGCTACAGGGTGGCCTTCGGCAGGGAGCCGCACGGCATTGAAGGGGTAGAGATACCGCTTGATTCGAGGCTCTCGAAGCTCCTCCCCTCCGTTAAGGGGTGGAGGGAGCTCGCCGAGGTTGTTGGAATTCCGCCGGTTCACCTGGACGCCGTTGTCTGGGTTCCTATGGGGATGTCTCCTGCTGAGGTGAAGAGCTTACCTCTTCCCCTTCGCTCTAAGGTGGAGAGGCTACTTGAGGTTTTGAAGGGGTTGCGCTCCCGGTAAGGAGCTTCCCTATCTTCCCCTTGAGCTGCCTCGCAAGGGCAAAGGCCTTCCCTATGTTGAGGCTGTGTGAAACCATCAGGAAGCGGCTTTTATCTTCAACCAACGAGATTGCGGTGAAGCCGTTGACCTGCAGTATGAGCTCCTTAACCGCTCCGAGCTTCTTGGTCTGGCACTTTGAGAGTCTCTCTATTGCCCTCTGGAGCTCGTTTTTCATCCTGAAGTTCCCTTTAAACTCAACCTCTACCCCGTTTAGGGAGAAGAAGAGGTAATCTACCTCCTCTTCGGGGATGGTCTCCTTTATGAGCTCTGCGAACCGCTGCCTAAGCTCGGCGGCCGCCGAGACTCCTTTCTTCTTTACCGCCGAGAAGACCTTTTTGTAGAGGAGCTTCACCACCGAGGAGTGAAGCTCTTTCACCTGGGTGCCGGGATCTGAGCCTTCGGGAACTTTCTTCGTAATCTTCTTTAAGACCCTGCCGTCTTTAACGATAACGCTGACAACGGAGCCGCTTTTCGGTTTGAACTCGGTTTGGATGTCGAACGTAACCCTTCCTATCGTCAGCTTCTCGTTGAGGCAGAGCATTTTACTCTATCCTCAGGCTGTTTAAGTAGGATACGAGTGCCCCTATGGGGGTCTGCTTACCCGTTACAACAACCAGGTAGAAGTTCGGTTTTGTAAACCTTTTGATAAAGACCCTCACCCCCTCGAGGCAGACGAAGGAGAGTATCTGGCCGTCTGCGCTGAGCCGGTGAAGCTCGTAGATGAGGGGGGAGAGCTTCTCAACCTTAAGGGGCGCCCCTTTGGGGCTAACCGGCTCCTTTGCAACCAGCAGACCGGTGTCCGAGAATACGGCAACTTCCTTTATATCCCTGAACTTAGAGAGCTCCTTCTTAACCCTTCCGAAGATGGGCCCCAGTATCCTGTTCTCCTGGGTCAGGAGAAGGGGCCCGTCGCTTTTCTTCTCCTCGGCGCCGAACAGGGAGGGGAAGCTCCTTACAAGGTTCTTAAACATCACTTAGGCTCCTCTCTTCTCCATGTTCTGGATGAGCCTGTTTATGAAGTTGAGCAGTAACGGAGTAACTCCCTGAAGGTCTTCCTCGTGGACGTCCATGTGGGCAAGGATTTTCATGATGCCCCTGAAGAACTCAACCTGAGTTATCTCGTGGCTTTTCATCTTCTCCATCAGTTGGTGAAGCTCCTCTTTTGCCATTGCGCTTCCCTCCATAATTCCCCCCCTTAAAGAGAGTTTCTTCTCCTTAAGAGAGTGCGGTTAGAGAGTTTTAAAGGCTCTTGAGTTTCTTAACCAGCTGTTGCATTGCGATGATTAGCACTCCCAACTTCTGCCCCGTTGGTGCGAGAACGCCGAGAACCACGTTCTCTCCCAGCGAGACGATTGCAAGGTAGCCGTTCTCACCTTTAACGATGATTTCCGAAAGCTCACCCTTGTTTGAGTCGTTGAGCAGACCCTCAACCCCCGCAAGAACCGAGGCAAAATCTGCGGCCAGGAGGTCCCTGTCCAGGTCCGAGGTAAAGTAGCTGACAATCTCCAGACCTTCGGCGGAGGCAACTATCGCGCCGTCCAGCCTGTTCCTTGTTACAAAGTCCCTGAGAACGGCTTCTCCCTTCTCCGTGAGGCTTGCGATGTCGATGGCCATTTTCCCCCTCCGAAAAGTGAGTTTAAAGTGAAAAAGCTGAACTCAGATTCTTAAAACACCTTTAATTGATGCTTGATTTTTAACGTTTCTAAAGGGATAAAACCCCTGCCCACACAATAGAATATATTCCGAATATAAAATTTTCGTGAAAAATTCGGGCTATTTAGGTTCTTAACTTTTAAATACCATGCTATTAATTGAAACGGAGGGGGTTAACGGCTGTTTATCGCCTCTTCAATCTCCCTGTCGGAGACCCTATCGTCTGAGCTGTTCTGGGAGAGGAGAACGAGGAACTCCTTGTTGCCCTTAGGCCCCAGCGGCTTAGATAGCGTTATCCCCTCCGGGTAGAGCCCTATCTCCCTGGCGAAGTTCAGCACCTTCTCTACCGCTTTCCTGTGGAGCTTCGGGTCCTTAATAACCCCCTTGCCTTTATCCACCTCTCTCTTTGTGAGCTCAAACTGGGGCTTTATAAGCGCCACCACCTTGGCTCCCGGTTTTAAAAACTGCTTCACTACGGGGAGAATTTTGGTAAGGGAGATGAAGGAGACGTCTATAACCACAAGGTCTACCCTTTCGGGAACTTCCTTTTCGGTGAGGTACCTTGCGTTAAACTGCTCTATTGAGACTACCCTCGGGTCGTTCCTCAGCTTCCAGTCGAGCTGCCCCTTGCCTACGTCTACGGCGTAAACTTTTCGGGCGCCGTGCTTTAACAGGCAGTCTGTAAAACCTCCCGTAGAAGCGCCTACGTCGAGGCAGGTGAAGCCTTCAACATTTAAGTTGAAGGCCTTAATGGCTGTTTCCAGCTTCAGTCCGCCCCTTGATACGTAGGGGATATCCTCGCCCTTAACCTCCACTCTTGCGTCGGCGGGAACGGCCGTTCCAGCTTTGTCTACAACCTGTCCGTTTACGAGCACTTTACCTGCCATTATGAGGGCTTTTGCCCTCTCCCTGCTCTTTACGATTCCCCTCTCAACGAGCAGTTTGTCCAGCCGCTCCTTCTTCATTGGAAGAGCCTCATTATGTCGTTGTAGAAAACTATCACCATGAGTAAGGCTATAAGGGCAAGGCCAACCTGCTGAAACTTCTCCCTAAAGGAGGCAGACAGGGGCCTCCTCCTTACCATCTCTATGAGGAATAGGAGGATGAGTCCGCCGTCGAGAACCGGTAGCGGCAGCAGGTTAAAGTAGCCCAGCTGCAGGCTTATAAAGCCCATGAAGTAGATGAAGTTCGACAGGCCTGCCTGTGCCGCCTTGCCTGCCACCTGGGCTATGAGTATCGGCCCTCCGAGGCTCTTTATAGAGGCCTGTCCGGTTACCAGCTTGTACAGGAAGGTGAAAAAGAGCTCGGTTTGGTTCTTAAACTCCTCTATGCCCTTTTTAAGGGCCTGAGGCAGGGGGTATTTAACGTAGGTGAGGTCTATTTTCGGGACTATGCCGATTGTGTACCTGTGGAGCTTCCTGTTAAGGTGGGGCTTAACCTTTACGGTTAGTTTCTCTTTACCCCTCAGAATCTCCAACTCAACGGGCTTGCCGCCGCTGTTACTTATCGTTTTTACAACCTGGTTCCAGCTTGTAATTTCCCTTCCGTTGATTTTAAGGATAACGTCTCCCTCTTTTAGGCCCGCCTTGGCGGCCGGAGAGTTCTTAAGGACTTTGCCTATTATCGGCTTTATCGCCGGTACAACCGGTAGTGTTCCGATACCGTTTTTGGAGTCTTCGCCGGTTTTAACAGTTACGTTCAGCTCTTTTTCTCCCCTTTTAACAACCAGGTGGAGCTCCCTGTTCGGGTTCAGGGCTATCACCTCGTTGAGCTGTTTCCAGTTTTTAACGGGTTGGCCGTTTACTTTCTCTATAACGTCTCCGGGTTTCAGGGGGAGTCTCTTATCTACCACTATTCCGACCTTTGCCGCCTCTACCTGGTAGCTGGGGACGTAGCGTCCCAGGGTGTAGGAGGCCGTAAAGAAGATAACGGCAAGCAGCAGGTTCATCAGCGGCCCTGCCAGGGCTATTACTATCCTCTGCCACGGAGGTTTGGCGTAGAACTCGTAAGGGTGTTTCGGCGGTGTGTCGGGATCTTCGCCGGCCATTTTAACGTAGCCGCCGAGGGGAATCAGGCTTACTGCAAACTCCGTGTCGCAGCAGCGGAACTTCAGTACCTTCGGCCCGAAGCCTATGGAGAAGGTCTCCACTCTCACTCCGAAGGCCCTTGCGGCTATGAAGTGGCCGAGCTCGTGGACGAATATGAGTATTCCCAGGGCTACTATGAAGTAGAGTAAGGTCATGCAGCCTCCTAAAGGGTTTGACAAGAATTTATTTGAAATTGTCCCCGAGGGCCAGCTTTTTCAGGGCAAGCTCTCCCCTCTCCCTGCCGCTCTTAACGGCAAACTCGGCCTCGTTTAGGGCCTTGAGTAGCAGGAGCATTCTCTTTGCCCCCACCTGTTTAAGCAGCAGGGCCATCTGTTTTGCCGCTTCTTTTGGCAGTTTTACCTGTTTCTTCAGGGCGAGCTTTACTGCTTGGCGGGCTTGAGTCTGTAGGAGGGCTATGAGCTGGAGCGGTTCGTTGCCTGAGGCCAAGAGGGCGTTCAGCTGCTTCAGGTACTCTTTTGTGTTGCCCCGGGCAAGGGGGTAGATGAGCGTAAAGGCGTTGGATTTCTCCGTGGGGAAGACGAGCCCTCTTACAACTTCGGGCGTTAGCTCTCCCGGGTAGTTTATCAGCTTCTCCGCCTCGTGCCTGAGCTCTGTTAGGTCGGTTCCAACAAGCTCAACGAGCAGCTTTAGAACCTCTTTGCTCACCTTTTTCCCCGACTGGAGGAACTTCTTGTTGAGCAGGCCGTAGATGGCGTTGACCGGCAGCCTTTCGGAGGTTAAAAGGGCGTCGCACAGCTGTTCCACCTGGGAGAAGAGCTCGCCTTTAAGGGTTCTGTAGTCGAGCTCGCAGTGGGCGGCCACTATGAAGGTGTCGAGTGACCTTAGCTTCTTCAGGAAGAGCTCCCGCTCTTTTTTCTTTTTTAGGGTTTTGGGAAGCTCCTCGGCGTAGAGGATTACCGGTATTGAGCTTCCGCCGAAAAGGCTTGAGCCGGTAAAGTTGAGGAACTCGTCTATGGCCTCGGGGAAGAACCGCTCTACCGGGTGTAGAGCCGCCACCTTCTTTACAAACTGTTGGGTGAGGTAAACCTCCTCGCCGTGGATGAGCACCTTCTTGAACGGGAGCTTTTTCCCTATGAGCTTCAGGGCTTCGTGGGTCTTAAGCTGTTTCACCTTCAACTTTCACAATCTCTACGGCCTTCGGGTTTGTTGGGCACGCGTTTACACACCTTCCGCACCCTAAGCAGTGTTCACCGTGGAACTCGGGGTAGGTGAACTCCTTTAGGGTTATCGCCTTGTCCATTTTCGGGCAGCTCCAGTAGCAGCTCTGACAGAAAATCATCTCGTAGGCTACGCACCGCTCCTTTACGAGCTTTGCAACGTACCTGTATTTTTTAAGGTTTTCCCTGCTCAGTGCCCCGCTTGGGCAGGCATCTATGCAGGCGTAGCACCGTTCGCAGTGGTTGTTCTCGAAGTTCATAAACGGCGTTTCGAAAACCAAGGGGTTAACGTCTTTTACAAGGTCTATAACGCCGGTGGGGCAGCTTTTGACGCAGCTGTGGCACTTGGTACAGGCCGCAAGGAAGGTATCCTCGTCGGCACTCCCGGGGGGGCGGAGGAAGCTCTTTGTCGGCTTTGTCACCTCGTAGGTGAACTCTGCGGCCGCTTGGGCCAGCGACTTCCCTATGAGTTTGAAGAAGCTCCTTCGGCTCATGGCAACCTTCCCTTCTTAAATCTTCTGTAGGCGAGGAAGCTCAGCACCGTAATAACGCCTAAACCTAAAAATATTGCGTTTAGGTTCTGGGTAACAAACGACTTCACCTGGGGGCCGAAGAAGTAAAAGAGGGCGGCTTCGGCAAAGAAGCGGGTTCCCCTGCCGATAAGCGAGAAGACAATCAACTTCCTGAGTGATGCAAACAGAACACCCGAGGTGACCGTAAACACCTTGTACGGCAGCGGTGTGAACCCGGCAAGCAGTATTATTAGGCCCTCGTAGCTCTCGTAGAGTCTGTGTACCTTCAAAACCTTTTCTCTTCCGAAGAGCTTCTCGGCCAAAGGCCTGCCCCCTACGTACCCGACTGCGTAGCCTACAACCCCTCCCAGGGTTGAAAATAGGGTTGCCACTGCGGCGTAGAAGAAGGCCTTATCCGGGTAGAGTGCCGCAAGCGTTACGAGCAGAACGTCAGGCGGAATGGGAAAGAAAATCGCCTCTATAAAGGCGTTTAACGCAAGGGCCGCCGCCCCGTACTTTGCGGCCAGTCCCTTCCAGAACGCTATAGAGAGAATACCCTTACCACTCAACCTTTTTAAGCTCCTCCAGTGCCTTGTAGTCTGTAAGGTCAAGGTGTATCGGCGTTACAGACACAAAGCCGTTTTTCACGGCCCAGTAGTCGGTTCCCGGCTCCGGAATCCAGTCGGGCTCCTCCCCGCCTATCCAGTAGTAAACCCTTCCCCAGGGGTCTCTGCGCTCCTCCACCTTCTCGGTGTAGTTCTTCTTCCCCTGCCTTGTTACCTTTACCCCCTTTACCTGGGAGAAGGGCAGGTTGGGAATGTTTACGTTGAGGCAGCAGCCCTGCGGAAGCCCCCTCTCTAAGACCTTCTTCACTATTCGCTGTGCCCACCGTGCGGCAGACTCCCACTGAAAGTCTTTAAACGTTGCAAGTGAAAAGGCCACTCCCGGTATCCCCAGCAGCGCCCCCTCCATGGCTACCGAAACGGTGCCCGAGTAGGTGATATCCTCCCCCAAGTTGGGGCCCCTGTTGATTCCCCCTACCACCATGTCGGGCTTTTGGCCCTTCATTATGGCGTGGATGCCTATGTAAACGCAGCTTGTGGGCGTGCCGTCTACGGCGAACCAGTTTTCGTCTACCTGTTCACACCTGAGGGGGCGGTGAAGGGTTAGGGCCCTTCCCACAGCGCTTCTTTCCCTGTCGGGGGCAACAACCACAACGTCTGCAAAGCTCGAGAGGGCGTTGTACAGGGCCTTGAGCCCTTCGGAGCGTATGCCGTCGTCGTTGGAGAGCAGTATTCTCGGTCTTCTATCCATTGTGTTCCCCCAGGAAAACCCACCTGATTATACCCACAACCTCAACGGCGGCGTATATAAGGGAGCTAACCATTATGCCGTACTGTTTTGTGAGGTAGCCGTAGGTTGCGTAGAGGGCCGACGCAAACAGCGCCACCACAAACCCCACCTGGGGGTAACCTATTGCCGTTATGAACAGGGCAACAACGCCTATAACCGATGCAACTATCTCGAGCTTCTTCTGGAAGCTGCTCCTCTCCATTTCTTACTCCGTTATAAAATTTGACGGTGGAGATAACTTAGGGTTTCCGCCTCACCTTGCAACTTCGGGGGAAACGGGGTGAAAGAGCTGTCGTTCAAAGTTTACCTTGCAATAGAGATACTGAGGTTCCTCTCCCGCAGAAGAGAGTTTGTCTCAACTACCGAGCTCTTTAACCAGCTTGTTTCCGCCGGTATCCTCGAAAACAGCAGTGCCGACAGGAAGAAGCTCCAGAGGACCCTCTCTGAGCTTGCCGAGGCCGAGTTCCTCTTGAAGAGGTTTGAGAAGTTCAGGGGGAAGAAGCCCCAGGAGTGGAAGTTCAACCACAAACGTTTCCCCTACCTTGCCTTCTACTCGGAGGAGGAGCTCCTCTCCTTCTTCTTCCTCATATCCTTCGTTCCCAAAAAGTACCGCGACATCCCCGTCCTCCAGCCGGCCATAGAGGCGGTTAACCGTTTCGGAAACATTCCGGAGGAGAAGAAGAAGCGGGCCCTTGAGGCTTTCGACTACCTTCCCATTCCCATAGAGCGTTACTCGGGCATCAACAGGGAGACCCTCTCGAGGATATTTAACGCCATAGTTGAGCGCCACCCCCTCCTTGTGACATACGCCGACGAGGGGAGCTTCAAAATCTACCCGATAAAGGTTTTCCACTATAACGGCTTTTTCTACATGGGGGCCGTAGAGGCAGAAACAAAAAGGTACAGGGTCTTTAAGCTCATAAGCTTAAGCGTTAACAGAGTTTACGACGAACAGTTCCCCGCCTACTTCTGGGTAAAGTACCACAAGAAGTTCTTCCCCTACCGGGAAGAGCCGTTCGTCTTTAAGTTGGAGCTTCCCGCCGACTACATGTCCTACCTGAAAGAGGAGCACACCGTTACCCACTACCCCACCCAGTTCCACATGGAGCTGAAGGGAGACAGCCTCTTCGTTTGGCTCGTAGGCTTTAACAGCTACCGGTTCGCAAGCTGGATAATCCTCGACGAGATAAAGGCGGTTTACCGCCCCGCCGCCGAAGACGTTGAGCTTGCCCGAGCCAAAGAGCTCTCTAAGGTTTACGACGGCCTCAGCTACAGCCTGAGGGAGAACCTAAAGAGGTTCAAAGAGTTTAAAGAAGAGGTCAGGAAGTTCTTCGAGCGCCGTAAGTCCTTCTACGACTCCCTCCTGAGAGAGTGAAGATTCCCCCGTTTGTGCCCCACATTTTGGGCAGTTTCCTCCCTACACTTGAGTTAAAGGTTGTTAAAAGTGGGGAGGGAGCTTGAAGGTTTACCTGTGCAGGAAGTGTAGGGCCCTTGTGGTGTCCGAGGGTTTTCCCGCCTCGGCAGGCTGCCCGGCCGGCGGTGCCCACCTGTGGCATCGGCTCTGCAAAGGCAACCTTACGGGGGGTAGCGGTTTAAACCCTTACATCTGTAAAAAGTGCGGTGTAACGGTTTACTGCTCGAGTGCCCCTTCTTCTGCCGGCTGCCCTGCAGGGGGCGGTCACCTGTGGACGAGACTTTAGGGAGGTTTCTATGAAAGAGGAGGAGCTTTTTGAAATCGCCGATGACTACCTGGATGAGCTTCAGGAGAATGTAAGGTCCATTTCAAGTGCCGTTGAGGGCAAGGGGGTGAAAATCAAGGTGGCCCCCGAAGGTGAGAAGAGGCGCGAAAAGTTAGAGAGTTTGGTCTCTGCGGCTCGCCAGCTTTACGACTCCCGCGACGACATCAAGGAGATTCTCTACATTGCAAAGGCCCTCAGGGAGGCAGACGCCCAGGCCAACCGCATAGCCCTTGAGCTTCAAAGGGAGATTGCCGCCGTTGAGATGAGGAGGGAGAGGCTCAGGGAGTTCTCCCAGAGGCTCAAAGAGCTCATAGAGGTTTACAAAGAGCAGCTCAACGCGGTTATGAAGATAGTTAACGCCCTTCCCGCCGAAACTCAGGAGCAGTTCGCCCGTAAGCTCGCCCTTATAGACAGGTGTAACGCCCTTTTGAGCGAGCTTTCCCGGGCCGTTATGAAGCTCCTTACGGCTTGAGGAGGTTGCGGTGGAGCTCCTTGAAAGCGTTGAGGCTACCGTTAAAGAGGTTGAGGCCCTCGTAGAGAGGGATTACAGCCTCGTCTCTAAAGACCTTCAGGGGCTTAACAGCCGTTTCTACAACCTTATGAAGGAGTACGAGGAGCTGAGCTTAAACGCCCTGAAGGGTTTCGGTGAGGCCGTTGGCGAGCTGAAGGAGGGTAGGCTCCTGTCGGGAGGGGTGAAGCTCGTAAAGTCGGTGATTATGGGGGGAGTGGCCTGGTGGAAGAAGAGGCAGTGGTTTAACAGGTTCTTCTCCAGCCTGGAGCAGCTCCACGCCTCGCGCCTTGCCCTCGTTGAGGAGAAGCTGAAGGCCGTTGAGGAGGTGGAGAGGGAGCACCTTCCCTACATAAGGGAGCAGATTGACTCCCTGTTGAAGACCCTCTCGACCTTCCCCGAGTTTGAAGACCCGTCTCTGAGGGAGAGGGCCGTAAACACCGGTGAGACTACGCTGCTGCTCCTTCTGAAGAGCTACTACATCGAGGCTGTGGCGCTATTCCTGAAGGAGGTTTACGAAGACGTTAAAAGGGGCGTTGTTGTTGCCGGTAACGTTGACTCGCTGAAGCTCGGGCTCCTGCAGGGCATCGAGAGAGTTAAAGAGAAGGTGCTCTCTATGGAGTTGCCGCCGGGCTCGCCCCTTTACGAGGCCCTCAGGAGGAACGCCGTTTTCGGGGTTGAAGATGAGCAGGATTGACGAGTTTGTGGCCCAGGAAATCGGCTCTATAAAGGAGAAGGAAAAAGCCGCTCAGGCTCTGGTAGAGAGGTATAGGGGGAGGCTCTCGGAGCTTCTCTTCGGCTCTCTCCTCCTTGAGCACTTTATGGGCTTTAACCTATCGGAGATACCTTGGGCCGACTACACACGCCGTTTCGTTGAAGGGCTCAACAACCGGCCCGAAAAGGTTACCTACCTTGAGGACTTTCTACTCAATAGTCTTTGGTCGGGCTTTAGCTCCTGTAAGGAGAGTGCGAGGGGAGAAGGGAACTCGGTTCTATTTGGGAAGCTCCTTTTTACCTTTCCCGGGGCTACCGCTGCGTCGCTTTTTGTCTACCGCTCCTTTTCACCGGTATGGTCGGAGGTTCTACTCCTTGTCCTGCTCGGAGCGGTTTTCTTCTCAGACCGCTTAAAGAGACCCTTTTTCGCGCTTGCCGCTCTTCTGTCTTTGCTCCTTTGGTCTGTTTTTACCCACCTTTGGGACGGCTTTTGGACCCACTCCCTTTACTTTAAGGGAGCGGCCGTGTGGCTGCCGTTTCTGTTTCTTTACCTCTTCCTATCCCCCCTTTACCCTTACGCCGTCTGTTTTCTGAGGGCCTCCTGGGAGTTTGCCCCCTTTGCCCAGGAGTTCCTTAAGAAGGCCGCCGAGCGTTTCGGAGGTAAGGGGCAGGTTTCCTAATCCTCCTCCCCCTTCACCCTCTTTACAAAGGGACAGGCGGGGTTGCTGCACGCCGTAAACTTTCCAAAGGGGCCCTCTACGAGTTTAAGGGCCGCACCGCACTTGGGGCAGTAGCCGAAGGTCGGGAGCTTAACTACTCCCGTTTTAAGCACTACCGCCTTCGTTATGTGGCCGGTTATCCTTCTCATCCCTCTTCCTCCTCCACTCCCGGTACTTCTCCAGGTCTTTCCTTACCATCTGAAGGCACAGTCCCATCACCATTGCGTCGTCTATCTGGCCTATAACCGGAATGAAGTCGGGTATCAGGTCCATCGGGTTCAAAACGTAGAGGAGGGCAACAGTTATGGCCGCAACGGTGAACCAGGGAACCTCTGTGTACTCCCCCGAAAGGTAGTCTTTGAGCATTAGGAGCATCTCCTTTGCGTCTGTAAGGTACTCGCTCAGGAAGAACTTGAACTTCTCTACTATCTCTTCCTGCTTCTCTACCGCCTCTTTAACGTCCGAGAGCTTCGCCTTCTTTATCCCCTCTTCAAGGGCCTTTTTTGCCTTTTCCGGGTCGAACTTCATCGCTGCCTCCTTTCTTTTCAGTTTAAGCGGTTTTCGGCCCGTAAACTGTCCTTTTAAAGCCGGTTTAGGATAAATTTCTTTCAGAAAAGTTTATTACTAAAATATGATGAAATTTTAAGTTTATTTACAGCTTGAGGAGGGAGAGATGAAGCGTAAGGATGTTTACTTCAGGAGCGTTCTGCTCGACACCATCGAGAGGCTGGCAAAGCACAGCCCCGAGGCCGACCTTATGAGGAAGCTTATGTCGATTCTCATCTACGGTGAGAGCGACTCAGACCCTAAGGAGATAGCCAGGAAGCTCGGCCTCGAAACGGTTGACCTCCACTGCTGGATAGACAAGTGGAACGAGCAGTGGGCCGACGGCCTTGTGAAGGGCGAGGTTAAAAACCTTGAGAGGGAGAAGTTCGACGAGGTGTGCAGGAAGCTGAGCAGTAGGTCTAAGGAGTGCTCTTAGGCAGTTTGGAAAGGAGCGTTGCTATTACGGCGTTGGAGGTCAGAACGCCCTTTTCCCCCAGCCTGAGCCGGCCGCCACTGAACTCCAGTAGCCCCTCCTCTACCATTGCGCCGATTGCCTCGTCGGCGGCCAGAAGCTCCTGGAACCACTCCTTCAGGCCCAGAGCTTCAAGCTCTACCCCTTCGGTCAGCCTCAGGCCGAAGGAGAGCTTCACCTCTTTGAGCTCATCTGGTGAGAACTTTACCTCCTCTGCCGTTGGAAGCTCCCCGGCCGCAAGCTTCCTTTCGTAGCTTTCAAGGCTTGAAACGTTCCTCCTGTACCTGCTATCGCTGAAGGAGGCCGCCGAAGGGCCTATTCCCAAGTAGTTGTTCAGCCTCCAGTAGTGGAGGTTGTGCTTACACCGGAAGCCCTCCAGCGCAAAGTTCGATATCTCGTAGCGTTTTAAGCCTTTCTCCTCTAAGAGCTTCGCCCCAAGGCGGTAGCACTCCTCAACCTGCTCCTCCGGCGGCAGCTCCACCTTCCCCAGCTCCACCAGTCTCCCCAGCTGAGTTTCGCTGTAGGGGGTGAGGGCGTACAGGGATACGTGCTTCACCGGGAGGGAAAGCAAGGTCTCCAGCTCTCTTAGAAACTCTTCCGGCCGCTGGCCGGGAACGCCGTAGATGAGGTCTACGCTCACGTTGTTGAAAACTTTTAGGGCCTCTTCTACGGCCTTTAACCCCTGCCGGGCGGTGTGCCTTCGCCTTAAGGCTTTAAGAGTTGTGTCTGAGAGGCTCTGAACTCCTATGCTGACCCTGTTCACCCCCAGCTCCCTTAAGGCCCTGAGCTTTTGGGGCGTTGCATCTTCCGGGTTAAACTCCACGGTGACTTCCGAGAACTGCCCCACCCGCGACAGAAGGGTTTCAAAGAAGGAAGGCTCCATAAGAGAGGGGGTTCCTCCGCCGAAGTATACCGTGGGGAACTGCTGAAGCTCCGGTTGTAGGAGGGAGAGCTCGGTAAGGAGGAGTTTTACGTAGCCATCCTTTGTTCTGCCGGCTTCCGAGTAGAAGTCGCAGTAGAAGCACTTTGAACGGCAGAAGGGAACGTGGACGTAGAGGGCTTCAAACGGCCTGTTCACTGCCCTCAATCTCCTCTATCTTCTCCTGAACCTCCGGGTCGTTGAGGACCTTCTGGGCCTCCCTGTACCACATGAGGGCCTTGTTGAGCTCCCCTTTAATCTTGTGGATGTCGCCTATGAGGACTTTGAGGCGGGCCTTCTCCTCGGGGGTTAGGGAGGAGTTCTTTATCGCCTCGAGCAGGAACGATAGGGCGTCGGTAAGCTCACCTTTACCTATCATCGCCTCCGCTATGAGGGCGGTGGCTTTAAAGGCGTTTTCGGTGTTGAGTGCCGCCTTTGCCGCCTCTATGGCCTCGTCGAACTTCCCGAGTCCCAGCAGCGCTTCGGCCGTAGATAGGGCCTTCCTGCCGTCCTTCTCGAAGGTTTTGAGGGTCTCTATCTCCTGCTTGATTTCGCTGGGCTTCTCCTCCTCGCCTATCTTCTCAACGTACTCCGATACTATGTCGTTCAGGTCGAGAACCTGCTCTAAGACTTCAAGGACCTGCTCGGGCTCTGGAAGCTCCTCTACCTCTTCGGGGAACTCTATACCCTCGAGAACCTCTTGGTACTTGCTCTTGACCGTTGCTGCAATCTTCTCGTAGAGGTCCCTGTCTACCAGCTTCAGCTTCTCAAGGTACTCCTGGGCCTCTTCCACCTCACCCAGCTCGAAGTTGATGAGGGCAAGGAGGGTGTACTTCACCTTGGGGGCTTGAAGCTCTTTTACTATCTGTTTCAGCAGCGGAAGTCTGTCGGCCTCTGAGAAAACGGAAACTACGAACTTTAAGAACTCCTCGTTGTTCTTGTAGTTCTGGAGCAGCGGGGGAAGGAGGTCTTTTATGAGCTTCGGGTCGTCTATGTGGGCAAGGGCTTCAACCACCTGCCTGTCGAGGGACTCGTTCTTCCTTATCTGCTCGGCCTTCAGCAGCGTTCTGAGGGCGGACTTGTAGTTCCCCAGCTTCAGGTAGAGGTTTGCCGCAAGCACGTAGTTGACAAGGGCGTTTTCCGTATCCTTCTCCTCCATCAGGAGGTCGGCGTAGCGCTCGTAGAAGAGGGGGTGGAACTGCTCCTTTATGAAGTCCTCAATCAGCTCCTTTATAGAGTCGGCCCGAATCCCCGACTCTTTAAACCGCCTGTAGCTCTCAACAAGGGTGTTGAAGGCTTCGTAAAAGAGCTCCTTCTTCTTGTAGGTGTTTGCGAGCAGCTTTATCGCCTTAAGGTTCAGCGGGTCTATTTTCAGGATTCTCTTCAGGATGGGAATTGCTACGTCGTAGTAGTCCTCTTTTATCCGCTCCTCGGCAAACGAAAGGAGCAGCTTAACGGCGTCCTCTTTCTTGCCGAGCCTGATGAGGGCGTCTATGTAGGGGTTTAAAATGGAGAGGTCGTTTGGCCTTTGGCGGAGGAGCTCCTCTCCCAGCTTCACCGTCTCCATTGCGTCCCCGGCTTTTACGGCTTCGAAGAAGAGCTCTTCCGGGGACTTCTTTTTAAAGAGGTCGAACAGTCCCAAAGCCACCCTCCAGAAAACGGCCGAAGCAGCTAAACCATTGGAGTATTATAATACACCATATAACCCCTTAGGGGCCATTAATGGCTGTTAATCTAACGTTAAACCCGGAGCGGGCAAGGGAGGTTGCCCGGGAGCTTCTGTCCGCCTTCGAGAAGGGCGGTATTTTCGGCAAGCGCCAGCTCCCCGACGACGCCGTAAACGAACTCCTCCCCTCCCTTGAGTTTGAGGAGGCCCTGCTTCTGGTCACGTTCACAACGGCACTCGACTACATGCGAAACGCTTCCGAGCTCTGGAGCTCCTCTATAAAGACCTTCTCCGACGAGGAGGTTAAGTGGGTTTTCGACCCCAAAGAGGTGAAGAGAAAAGGGGCGGAGGCCCTTAAAGAGGCCCTTTTGAAGCACGGGCTCGCAAAGAAGAAGAACAGGGACCCCCAAATCTGGTTCTCTATAGCCAGCTCCCTTGCCGAAAGGCACAACGGCAGCCTGAGGAGCCTCTTTGAGAGTTACGGTTACGACGTTGAATTTATGTTTAAAGACTTTCTGAAGAACCGGAAGGAGGAGTTCCCGAGCCTTTCGGGGGAGAAGCTCTTTCCCCACTGGATTCGCTCCCTGAGGGATAAGTTTAACCTGCCCTTTAAGAACGTTGAGAAGCTCCCGATTCCCGTTGACGTTCACGTGGCCCGGGCAACGTTCACAACGGGCTGCATAACGGGTAAGTACTCTGCCAAGGGGCTCAACGAGACCATAAAGAGAAGGGTTGTAAAGGTGTGGGAAGAGGGGCTAAAAGGAACCGGCATAGCCCCGATAGAGATGTTCCGCCCCCTTTGGCTTTTGAGTAAGTACGGCTGCCACTACAGGAAAAACGGCGAAAGGCCCAAGAGGGGTGAGTGTCCGGTGGGCCACCTGTGTGTAGACGGTAAAGTGGTTGTCACTTCCGGCAGGGTGGAGATAGATACCAAATGAGAGGCTTTACCCTGCTTGAACTTCTGATAGTTCTCGTTATCCTCTCCCTGCTCCTGACGGTTTCGCTTCCCGCCCTGTTTAACCTATCGCTTTCATCCCGGGAGAGCTTCGACAACAGGCTCTCCTCCCTCTCCTCCCAGATCTGCCTGCTGGGAAAGTGCGGTAGCGTGTGCGTAGATTTCCTGAACGGCACCCTTAGCCTCGGCGGAGAGAGCCTTAAACTGCCCTTGAAGCCCAAAACTTTCGTTGTTCCCGGAAGGCTCGTCTCCGGTGAGCAGTTCAACTCTTTCTGCTTCACCCCTTCCGGACCCACCGACGCCCTGCTCGTTCTAAAGGAGGGGGACTCCTACAGGGCCTACCTTTTCCTTTTCCCTACGGGAGAGGTTTACACTTACAACTTAACAACGGGGGAGGCAGATACCTTAAAGGACAAAGTGGAAAAGGGGAGGCTGGCGGAATGGTTCAGGTATTACTGATTCTGGTGCTTCTTGCCTTTGCAACCATGTTCGTTTTCTCGGTTAAACTCTACCTCTACGTAAGAGAACTTGAGGAGCACCTCAGAGACCTTGAATCGGACTTTTTAAAGAGCGCTTCCCTCCTTTCCGACCTTGAAACGAAAGTTGAGCAGCTTGAGAGTAAAATTAACTTCCTAAACAACGAAGTTAAGGTTCTCATAGCCGCTCTCAGGAGGGAAGAATGAAAGACTTTATCTCGATGCTCGATGCCGACAGGCTCTTCATAGAGAACATAATATCCCTCTCTGCCTTCCTAAAGGAGAAGCAGAAGAAGGGGGAGCTCTACAGACCCCTCGAGGGCTTTACCGCCGCACTGATATTTGAAAAGCCGTCCACCAGAACCAGGGTCTCCTTTGAAGTGGGAGTTTACCAGCTCGGCGGCCACGGCGTTTACATGGATACTCAGGGCTCCCAGCTGGGCAGGGGTGAGCCCATAAAGGATACTGCGAGGGTGCTCTCCCGCTACGTAGACCTGATAGTCATAAGGACCTTCGGCCAGGAGAGGGTGGAGGAGCTTGCCCGCTACGCCTCGGTTCCCGTTATAAACGCCCTTACCGACCAGGAGCATCCCTGTCAGGTTCTCGCCGACCTCTTTACCATCTGGGAGTACAAGGGAGAGTTGAAGGGGCTAAAAGTTGCCTACCTGGGAGACGGCAACAACATGTGTAACTCCTGGCTCGTGGGTGCAGCCTACATGGGAATGCGCTTTTACGCCGCAACCCCCAAGGGGTACGAACCCCTTGAGAAGTACGTTAAGGCCGCCAAGGAGATTGCGAAGAGTACCGGCGCAGAAATAGTTGTAACCAACGACCCCGAAGAGGCGGTTAAAGACGCCGACGTTATCTATACCGACGTTTGGGCCTCTATGGGTCAGGAGGCCGAGGCCGAAGAGCGCCGACGGATTTTCACCCCCTACCAGGTAAACGGCGAGCTTGTAAAGCTGGCAAAGCCGGATTTCCTCTTTATGCACTGTCTTCCGGCCCACAGGGGCGAAGAGGTTACAGACGAAGTTATAGAGGGTGAACGCTCCGTAGTTTGGGACCAGGCCGAGAACAGGCTTCACACCCAGAAGGCCTTGATTTTGAAGCTTGTGAGGAGGGTGAGGCCTTAGGGCCTTACCCTCTCTGCGGCCCTCAGCTTTGCGCTCCTTGCAGCCGGGTTCTCTACCACCTCCTCTTCCGTGGGAACTATCGGCTTCTTCGTCACGGGAGTGAACCCTTCAAGGTTCCTTAATATGTTCTTAACGAGCCTGTCTTCCAAGGAGTGGAACGTTATTACGGCGAGTCTGCCTCCGGGCTCCACGAACTCTGCCGCCTTCGGTATGCCGGTTTCAATCTCCTCAAACTCCCTGTTAACGTATATCCTTATGGCCTGAAAGGTTTTTACCGCCGGGTGTTTCTTCCTTCCGGCCCACAGCTTTTTTGGAATCACCTCCTCCACTATCGAGGCCAGCTCGGTTGTTGTCTCTATGGGTTTCCTCTTTCTCCTCTTTACTATCTCCGAGGCTATTTTCCGTGCGAACTTCTCCTCGCCGTACCGGAAGATTATCCTTGCCAGCTCCCGTTCGGAGAGTTCGTTCACCACCTCTTTTGCCGTTAACTTCTGGCTCCTGTCCATCCGCATGTCGAGGGGCTGCTCCTTCCAAACGGTAAACCCCCTCTCGCCCCGTAGGTGGAAGTGGGAAACGCCCAAGTCAAAGAGTACCCCCTTTACCCTTTCGACCCCTTCCATCTGTAGAACCCGGTCTATTTGGGAGAAGTTGGCGTGATAGATGGAAACTCTATCGCCGTAAGGTTTAAGCCTCTCCATTGCCCGTTCTATCGCCTCTTCGTCCCTGTCTATGGCTATAACCCTGTTCTCGGGGTGTGCCTTCAGTATAGCCTCGGTGTGGCCTCCTCCCCCTAAAGTTGCATCTACAAACACTCCTCCTTCTTCCGCCTTTAGTACTTTAAGGGACTCTTTGAGAAGTACCGGCGGGTGGTATATCTCCTCCATTGCTCCTCCTGCACAAAATTTGTGCACAGCTCGGACCTCAAGAACAGAAATTAGTCACACTTTTAGCCGATTACCACGTTTGAGGGGGATGTTGCCGTTTTGGCACGGGCCGTGCTTAAACTGGAGGTAGCTCCACCTGGGAGGTGATGCCATGAAGCGTTTAGTCTTTGCCCTTGCCTTAGCCGCGCTCCCTTCGGCTGCTTACGCGTCGGGTTCCAAGCTGGACAGCGGCGATACAGCCTGGATGCTCGTTGCCACTGCCCTTGTGATGCTTATGACCCCCGCCGGCCTTGCCCTCTTCTACGGGGGTATGGCCCGCAGTAAGAACATTTTGAACACGATAGCCATGAGCTTCCTCGCCTACTGCGTTGTCTCCCTCGTTTGGGTGGGGTGGGGGTACACGCTGGCCTTCGGCCCCGACTTCCACGGGATTATCGGTAAGCTTACTAAGCTCTTTCTCTCTGGGGTCTCCCCCTCCTCCCTTTCTGGCACCATACCCGAGTACCTCTTCGTTGCCTTTCAGGGAACCTTCGCGGCGATTACCGTTGCCCTTGCGAGCGGTGCGGTTATAGAGAGGCTGAAGTTCTCCACCTGGCTTGTCTTCTCGGTTCTTTGGGCAACTGTTGTTTACGCCCCTGTTGCCCACTGGGTTTGGGGAGGAGGCTTCCTCGCCCACGACGGAGCCCTCGACTTTGCCGGCGGCACGGTGGTTCACATAAACGCCGGTATAGCCGGCCTCGTTATGGCCCTTATGCTCGGAAAGCGCAGGGGATACGGCAGGAGCGCCTTCTTCCCCTCGTCGGTGGTCCTAACGGCCCTTGGGGCGGCCCTTTTGTGGTTCGGCTGGTTCGGCTTTAACGCAGGTTCGGCACTTGCCGCAAACGGCTCTGCTGCCGTGGCAATGCTCGTTACAAACACCGCTGCTGCTGCTGCTGCAATCTCGTGGCTGCTTGTGGAGTGGCTCTTCCTTAAAAAGCCCACCGTTTTAGGGGCAGCCTCCGGCGCCGTTGCTGGCCTTGTTGCAATAACTCCTGCCGCCGGTTACGTGGGAATCGGCGGAGCTCTGGCGATAGGGCTCGTTGCAGGTGCCCTCGGCTGGTTTGGCGTGTTTGTTCTGAAGAAGAAGCTCGGCTACGACGATTCCCTCGACGCCTTTGGCGTTCACGGTATCAACGGTATCTGGGGAGCGATTGCCACCGGTATATTTGCCTCAAAAGTGATAGGGGGAACGCCCGGCGTTCTCGAGGGGAACCTTCCCCTGCTGTGGACTCAGGTTAAGGCGGTTCTCGTAACCGTTATCTACTCTGCCGTTATGACCGCTGCCGTTTTTGCCGTTAGTTCCCTAATCACCGGCGGAGCAAGGGTAACAGAAGAAGAGGAAATTCAAGGCCTTGACTCTGCCGTTCACGGCGAGAGGGGCTTTAACCTGTAGGTGAAGGTAAAAAAAGGGGGGCGCAGGCCCCCAAGAAGAAGAGGAGGTGAAAATGGTGAAGCGCGCTTTAGGAATTTTAGCAACCGTGATTTGCCTTTCACAGCCTTCCTTTGCAGGTGTATCGGCTCAGGGGGCTCTCTCCTACGGCTTCTTTAACAGGGTTTCGGCAGGCAGCGGTGCCCGCCTATCCAGCGCCCTTTTGGAGTTAAAGGGGGGAACCGGACCCGCCTTCAACGTTGCCGTAGGCTCGTTACTTCTGCCCACGGTTGCAGGTGACCCCTTAAAGAACGGCGCAAACTTTGCAACAAACGGCGGAGGCAGCCGCTTCGGCCTTTTATGGGGGTATTTAAAGATACCTGCTCCCGGCGGTTTTGAGCTCTCTGTAGGGGAGCTTACTACAAACGTAGGTGCCGAGCTTCCCGCCACCTACTCAAACCCCAACGTCCAGTTCGGCCTTCTGTGGAGAGCCCAGCCCTTTATCTATAAAGGTGTGCGCCTTTCAAAGGAGGAGGGCCGTTTAAACCTTTACACCGAGTACGACTGGGGCAAGGGGCTCGGCAGCAGCGACAGCAGGGCTTTCGGTGCCGGTGTGGGATTTAACCTTTCCCGAGGGGAACTCGGCCTTAACTACTTTAGTGTTAACGGTTACAAGAGGATGCTCGACGCCGTTTACACCCTTCCCCTTTCCGGAGGTTTTTCGGTTACGCTGAACGCCGACTACCAGTGGCTTGTAGACTCACCCTCCAAAAGGGGTGAAGGGGTTGCCCTTTACCTTACCGCCTCCGGGGGAGCTTTCAGCCTGCCCGTTCGCTTCGAGGTTGTTAACGAAGAGGCCGGCTCGAACATATACGGCTTGAGCGGCGGCAGGGCGGTCTCCGTTACCGTAACCCCCACTTTTAAACTCAACGGCTGGTCGGAAATCAGGCTGGAGGTTTCGGAGGTCTCCGCTTCAAGGCCGGCCTTTAACGGTAAGAGTGAGGTTACGTCGGTTGCCGTTGAGTTTACCGCCTGTTTCTAAGGTTTTGGGCCGTTTCCCTTTGTTAGAATTTGCCTATGGAAGCCTTAACAAGTAGGTACCCGTGGGTTAAGAGGAAAACGGCTTACTGGGTTTGGCTCAACACCGTTGCGCGGGCCATTGCCGGCCTGTGCCGCCTTAGGGTTTACGGCAGGGAGAACGTTCCTGCCGAGGGCCCGGTTCTCCTTGTGGCCAACCACAGGAGCTACCTCGACCCTCCGCTTGTGGCCTATGCGGTTAAAAAGAGGCCCGTTTTCTTCATGGCGAAGTCGGAGCTTTTTACAACCCCCGTTCTCTCCACCCTAATAAAGCACTGGGGTAACGCTTTCCCCGTGAAAAGGGGTAGGGCCGACCTTACCGCCCTTAAAACGGCCCTTGAAGTTCTGGAAAAGGGGGAGCTTGTCTGCATATTCCCCGAAGGGCAGCGTGCCCCTGCCGGGAGGTTTGTAAGGCCCAAGTGGGGGGCCGGAATGGTTGCGCTCAAGGCCCGGGTTCCGATAGTTCCGTGTCTGATTGAGGGGAGCGAGAAGCTGATAGGTAAAGAGGGGCTTGTTACGGGGTGGCCGAAAGTTACCATTAGGTTCGGTAGGCCCTTTACCATAGATTTAGAGGATAGTAAGGAGAACTACCAGAGGGCAGCCAACCTGATGATGGAACGGATAAAGGAGCTTCAAAATGGAGATAAAAGTAGCTAAGAGTGCAGGTTTCTGCTGGGGTGTAAAGAGGGCGGTTAACATGGCCGTTGAGGCCCTTGAGAAAGACGGCAGGGCCTACTGCCTCGGCGAGCTCATCCACAACAGGCGGGAGATAGAGAGGCTCCGTAAACTCGGTATGGACTTTATAGAGGATATGGACGCCGTTAAAAAGGGCGATACCGTTGTTATCCGCTCCCACGGCGTTGCCCCCAGCGTTATAGAGTTCCTTAAGGGCAGAGGGGCCCGGGTTGTAGATGCCACCTGTCCCTTT
Organism: Thermovibrio ammonificans HB-1; assembly: GCF_000185805.1. Taxonomy (NCBI): domain Bacteria; kingdom Pseudomonadati; phylum Aquificota; class Aquificia; order Desulfurobacteriales; family Desulfurobacteriaceae; genus Thermovibrio; species Thermovibrio ammonificans. The sequence goes on along the minus strand of NC_014926.1, from coordinate 1,655,310 downwards.
GTTAAAGACGTTCACGAAAAGGCGATGAAGCTCGAAAGGGAAGGGTATCCCGTTTTAATCCTTGGAAACCCCAAACACCCCGAAGTTATCGGAATAGCCGGCCACCTGAAGGAGCCGATTATCGCAAGCACCGTTGAGGAGGTTGAGGCACTGCCCAAGATGCCCCGTTTAGGGGTAGTGTGTCAAACAACCCTGAACCTGAACTTCTTCAAGGAGGCGATATCCCTTCTTGCCCTGAAAGTTAAAGAACTCAAAGTTTATAATACAATATGTAGTGCCACCTCTATCAGGCAGAGAGAGACCCGCAAGCTGGCCGGCCAGGTGGATGTAATGCTGATAATCGGAGGAAAAAACAGCTCAAACACAACAAAACTCTACCAGATATCAAAATCCGTTAACCCCCGCAGTTACCACGTTGAGTCCAAGGACGAAATCGACCCGGCGTGGTTTGAAGGTGCAAAGAGCGTTGGTATAACCGCAGGTGCCTCTACACCTGCTTGGGTTATAGATGAAGTCGTTCAGTTCGTTAAAGACCTTGGTAAAGGGGGAGTGCTAAGTGGAAGGGGAGTTTGCCAAACTGCTGGAGGAGAGCTTTAAGAAGCTCAACCAGGAGGTTATAACCGGAACGGTGGTTAAAGTCACCGACCGGGAAGTTTTCGTTGACTTCGGCTGGAAGTCAGAGGGGGTGGTTCCTGTTAAGGAGCTCGGCTACAAGCCGAAAGTGGGCGACAAAATAGACGTTTGCGTTGTGGAGCCCGAAACCGAAGAAGGTTACGCTCTCCTCTCGGTGAACTGCGCCCGCTCCATTAAGGAGTGGGAGCGGATAGCCAACGAGATAGAGGAAAGGGGTGTCGTTCGGGGTGTCATAAAGCAGAAGGTCAGAGGTGGCTACAAAGTAAGGCTCAAAGAGGGTATAACCGTTTTCCTGCCCATGTCGCAGGTTGACATAATGCCCGTTGTTCACCCCGACCAGTGGCTCGACAGGGAGATAGAGGCCAAAGTTCTCTCGGTGGATAGAAAGCGAAGGAGCGTTGTAATCTCGAGGAGGAAGCTCCTTGAGGAGGAGAGGGCCAAGAAGCGTAAAGAGACCCTCAAAAGGCTTAAAGAGGGCGAAATAGTAGAGGGCACCGTTAAGAACATAGTGGATTTCGGTATCTTCGTTGACGTAGACGGGGTAGACGGCCTCGTTCACAAGAGTGATATCTCCTGGAGCGGGCTTAAAACGCCCTTCGACGTTGCCCAGATAGGCGACAAAATAAAGGTGAAGATAAAGAAGATTGAGAGAGATAAAGAAAGGCTCGTTCTCTCTCTTAAGGAGACCCGCCCCGACCCGTGGGAGCGGATAGAGGAGCTCTTCTCTCCCGGTCAGGTTGTTGAAGGGGAAGTGGTTAAAGAAGATAGAAAGGGCGTTTGGGTTTACCTGCCCAACGACGTTGCAGGTTTCCTTCCTGCAGGTGCCGTTCCCAAGGGGGTGAAGCTAAAGTACAAACACAGGTATAAATTTGTTGTGGACAGAATAGACCGGGATAAGAGGAGAGTTATACTGAAATGGCAGGAGGAAGAGCGCCGGAAATAAAGAACAAAAAGGCCTTTTACGACTACGACATACTGGAGCGTTACGAGGCCGGCATAGAGCTTAAGGGCACCGAGGTGAAGTCCCTCAGGGAGGGTAAGGCGAACCTGCGCGACTCTTTCGTCCGGATAGAAAACGGCGAAGCTTTCCTCTTTAACGCCTACATAGCCCCTTACACCCACGGCAACCTCTTTAACCACGAGCCCACAAGGAAGAGGAGGCTCCTACTCCACAAGAGGGAGATAAAGAGGCTTGCGGGAAAAGTTGCCGAGAAGGGGCTGACCATTGTTCCCCTGAGAATCTACTTTAACGAGAGGGGAAAGGCAAAAGTGGAGATAGCCCTCGTTAAGGGAAGGAAGAAGTACGACAAGAGGGAAGCCATAAAGAGGAGGGAGCTGGAGAGGGAGGCTCAGAAGGCCATGAAGTTCTACAGGTAATCTCCCCGTAAAACTCCCGTTTGCTAAATCTAAAAACTTGCCTTAAATTAAAGAGCGGCGGTTAGAAGCTGTCTGTGTTCATCGCACTCATACTCTCTGCTTTCAGAGCGGTTCTTCGGAACCGCTCCTTTTTATTTAACCCCCATTGTGAGGTAAGCCGTGGAGGAAAGGGTTCAGCAGGTTATAGATAAAGTAAAGGAGCTTCTGGCCCCTATCCTTGAAGAGGGGGGCTTTGAGCTGGTTGACGTTGAGTTTCAGAAGGAGCCCGTCGGTTGGGTTTTGAGGATATACGCCGACAGGCCCCAAGGGGGTATAACCATATCTGACTGTCAGTGGATAAGCGAGAGGATAGGAACTCTCCTTGACGTTGAAGACGTGATTCCCCACGCTTACCACCTTGAGGTTTCGTCTCCGGGGCTCGACAGACCCCTGAAAACCCAGAGGGACTTTGAGCGCCACAGGGGCGTTGTTGTGAAGATAAAGACCCACGAGCCCATGGATAACCAGCGTAACTTCAAAGGGGCCGTTGTTTCAACCTCGGAAAGGGGCGTTACCGTTCACGACGTTTCCCGTAACGCCGACGTTGAGATACCCTACGACAACATTAAGAGTGCCCGGGTAGACATAGATTCCCTTTTCAACAAGTAAATAAGGAGGACACCGTTTATGGAAACACTCGGTAAGACCATAGAGCTTCTCTGCAAGGAGAAGGGCATATCCAAAGAGGACGTAATAGAGGCCGTTAAGGTCGGTATCATAAACGCCGCCAAGAAGGCGGGCTACAGGGGAGACCTTGTCGTAAAAATAGACGAAGACGGAAAGGACTTCGGCATATACCAGCGCAAAAAAGTGGTTGAGGAGGTTACAGACCCCGACCACGAAATCTCCCTTGAGGAGGCCCGGGAACTCTTCGGAGACCAAGTTAAACTCGGAGACGAGGTTCTCATAGAGATAAAGACCGAGGAGCTTGGAAGGATAGCCGCAAAGGCGGCGGCTCAGGTTATCCACGATAAGATAACCGAGGCCGAAAGGCGTGCCCTCTTCGACTACTTCCGCCAGAAGATAGGGGATGTTATCTCCGGAACTGTAAAGGAGATAAAGCGTAACGGCGACATAGTTGTAGACTTGGGGCGGGTTATCGGCGTTCTGCCCAAGGAGGAGCAGATTCCGAAGGAGCGCTACCGTATAGGCGACCGGGTAAGGGCTTACATCTACGATGTTGTCTTCGACTATAAGCGCTACAACAGGAAGAAGCCCAGCAGGATAGACGACTACCCTCCCCCTTACGTGATTCTCTCGAGGACCCACCCCAAGCTCTTAAAGAGGCTTATGGAGATTGAGATACCGGAAGTTGCAGAGGGCCTTGTTGAGGTAAAAGCCGTTGCCAGGGAGCCCGGCGTAAGGGCCAAGGTGGCCGTTGACTCCAAGGAGGACTACATAGACCCCGTTGGTGCCTGTATAGGGGTCAAGGGTAGTAGGATTCTCCCGATTTCCCGGGAGCTCTCCGGCGAGAAGATAGAGATAATAAGGTGGTCTGACGACGTTGCAGAGCTTGTTGCAAGGGCCCTTTCGCCTGCCAAGGTGATACAGGCCGAAAGTTACGAGGATGAGAACGGGGAGTTCCGCGTGGAGGTTGTTGTCCCCGACGACCAGCTCTCCCTTGCCATCGGTAAGCACGGCGTTAACGCAAGGCTCGCCTCTAAGCTTGCCGGCCAGGCAGGCCACGTTGTCGGGATAGACATAATAAAGGAGAGCGACTACAGGAAGCTTGAAGAGCTTGAGGCGGAGGAAGAGGAGGCCGAAGAATGAGGCGGTGTGCCGCCTGCAGAAGGGAGGCCGAGAAGGAGAGCTTCCTCCGCTTTGTGGAGTTTGAAGGAAAGCCCTTGCTCGACGTTGCCGGTAAGCTGCCGGGCAGGGGCTTTAACGTTTGTCCCAGCTACGGCTGTATAAGGCAGTTCGTTAAAAGGCAGTTTAAGGGTAAGGTTGACCCGGACGGGCTCTACACAGAGAGTGTAAAGGCCCTGAAGGAGTATCTCCTCCACCTGCTCTCCCTTGCCCACAAGTCGGGGGCCACCGTTGTCGGCCAGGATAGCATAAAGGGGCTCACCTCTCCGGAAGGGGTTTTACTCTTTGCAGACGACCTCAGCGACAAAACGAAGAAGAGGCTCAGGCGGGAGGGGTGGCTTACGCTCGACGGAGTTTTTACCAGCGAGGAGCTCGGAAACGCCCTGAGAAAGGAGCGCAGGGCCGGTGCCGTTTTCGTTGAGAGGGTGGGCTTGGGCAGGAAGTTCTACGAGACCGCCAAGAAGCTCCACTCCCTTCTCTCCTCGCGCTAACCTCCTCCCTTGTTATACTTAGATTAAGGGAGGTTAGCCGCCATGCTCGACGTTCTCGCCTTCGGAAGCGTAGTTATAGACAACGTTCTCGTTGTAAGGAAGTTTCCCGCCGTTAACGAAACGGTTCAGGTGGATAAGTACCGCTACACTTACGGCGGAGCCGGGGCAAACGTTGCCGTTGCCGCTGCAAGGCTCGGCGCCAAGAGCGGGATATTTGCTGTTGCCGGCAGCGACTTTAAGAAGACCAACTACGAGAAGCACCTTGAGAAGGAGGGTGTAGACAGGAGGGGGCTCATTCCTGCCGACTTCCTCATGCCCAGGAGCTTCATCGTAAGCAAGGAGAGCAGCGACGACCAGATTCTCTACTACTACGAAAACAGAAAGGGCACGGCTAAAAAGCTCTTTGAGAACATGGAACTTGCCATCAGGCTGGGGAACGGGAGCCAGGTGTGCCACTTCTCCACCGGCCACTTTGAGTTCTACTACAGGCTCCTTAAAGGGGGTAGGCTGAAGAGCGTTGTGAGCTTTGACCCGGGCCAGGAGACCTTTAACTACCCCTACCGGGTTGTTCGGATTATCCCCTACGTTCATATGCTCTTTATGAACAACCACGAGGCCAAGCGGATAAAGGAGCTTTTGAAGATAAAGAGCCTGCGCCAGATAGAGGGGCCGAAGCTCCTGTGTGTCTCTTTGGGGGCTCAGGGCTCTGTTATTCTCTTTAAGGGTGAGGTCTACAGGATTCCGGCGGTTCGCCCCTCGAGGCTTATTGACCCTACGGGTGCGGGAGACTCCCACAGGGCCGGATTCATAGTTGCCCTTCTTAAAGGTTACGACGTTAAAACCGCCGGTAGGATAGCCTCAACAGTTGCCTCCTTTACCATAGAGGCCGAAGGGGCTCAAACGAGCCTGCCCACTTGGGAGAAGGTTGTAAGACGTTACGAGCACTTCTTTAAGGAGAAGTTCCCCCAGCCGCAGACCAGCTGGGAGGAGACGAAGAGGGAGCTCCTCTCTTAGAGGCTCCCCTTTAAACAGCTGAGGTTTTCGAGCTTCACGCCTTTTTCCTTCCAGAGCTTCCGGAGCTTCTCAACCTCTGCCTGCCGGAGCTTCTGCCTCTTTAAAACCAGCTTCACGTAGTTCTTCACCTCCTTGTACGGGAGCACCCCTCCGGGAACGAACTTCTCAACGTAAACGGTTACGTACTTGCCCCCGAAGTCGGCAACGAACACCTGACCCTTTTTAGGGTTGCCATTCATAAACACCAGGGCGCCTATCGGGTCTTTGGGGTCGCGGTAGTAGAACTTCTCCTTAGCGTTAAACTGGCCCAGCCTGCGGGCAACGTCCTGCCAGCTCTTGCCGCTTTCCAGCATCTTCTTGGCCTCTAAAGCCCTCTCCTTCGACTTAAAGTAGAAAACTACCGCCTTTACCCTGTCGGGCATTTTGAAGCGCTCCTTGTTCTTCTCGTAGAAGGCCTTGGCCTCTTCGTCTGTTACCTTTATCCCCTTTTCAAGCTCCTTCCTGAAGAGCTCAACGGCCCTGGTTGCGTAGTACTCCTCGTACATGTGTTTAAACCGGGGAAGCTTGTCGTAGCCCGCCTTTAAAGCCTGCCTGTAGAAGTACTCGGTGAGGAACTTCTCCTTGAGGTAGTTCTGAAGCTCCTTCTCCCTCTTCTTGTTATAGGGAGCCTCAACCTCGAGTCCGCAGCAGGAGGCTACAAGCTTATCCCCCTTCCTCTCGATTTTTAACTTCTTCGTTACCTCGTCGTAGAGCGACTTAACCGCCTGGTCAAAGTGCTTAACCTCCAGCTCGTGCCTGATAAAGTCCTTGTCGCCCTTAGACATTTTCGAAGGGTCTTTTTTGGGAAAGAGCTCCTTAAACCGCTCTACTATCTCCTCGTTTGTCACCGGCTTAAGCCTCTTCTTGGCCTCTGCCGATACGTAGTACCTTGCGAGCCACTCCTTCTTAAACTCCTCCATCTCCTTCTCAAGCCCGCTGCGCTCTGCAAGCCCTGTAGACTCAACGTAGTTTACAACGAGCCTGCGGTTCACCATCCTCTTTAACAGCTCTTCCGGGTGGGCGGCGAAGAAGTTCCTGCTCTGGGGGCTAAGTAACTTCCACGTGTAGCGGAAGTCTGCCAGCGTTACCTTTACACCCTTACCCTCGGCAAGGGGGGTATCCGGGGTGCACACTGCGTGCTTCTCCTCGGAGACCGTTGTGTGCTGCTCTTTAAGCTCTTTCGTCTGCGGGGAGTTGCAGGAGGCTACGGAAAAGAGCAGTAGGGCTACAAGGGCTTTTCTCATAGAACCTCTCCTAAACTGTTTAGTTGAGAGTATAAAAAAACCCCGGCAGAGCCGGGGCAGAAGAACTTTAAGGAAACGGGAGGTTACTGTCTCCTCTTCCTCCTCAGGCCGAAGAGTCCGAGGAGTCCGGAGAGGATAACTCCCAGGTTGAACAGGCCCGAGGAGGCAGGAGCAGTGGTCATTGCACAGCCGCCTCCGCCTCCACCGGTCGGGGCAGTAGCGGTCGGGGTGGTAGAGGTCTCACCGAGGGCAACGGTTATCGGTTCGGTTACCCTTGTTTCGGCCTTTGTCTCCTCCAGGTCGATATCTGCTACGAGGCTCGTTCCCTCAACCCTGGGCTTAACGGTCTTCTTAACGCCGTTGACTTCGTAGCCGACAACAGCGTTGTTGGGGTCTACAAGGAGCGTTCCGTTTTCAAAAGTTACCTGGAAGTTGCCGGTGGCAGTTGCCGTGAAGGCTACGCCCAGCTTAGAGAAGTTGAAGGTTTGGGCTATGGTCACAAGCTGGGCCTCCTCGGTGGGAATGTTACCGAGAACGTTCTCAACGGAGGCGTTGTCGGAAAGTGTAACGGTTACCGGAACAACCTTACCGCCTACGTCAACTTTGAGGTCTACCTTAGTTCCAGTTTCGGAACCTTCAACCTCAACGGTTTGTGGAACTTCTACCGCGGCGTTTGCCTGCCTCATTACGGAGAAGGCGAGCTCACCCTCTCCTGGGATGCCGTTTCTGAGGGCTGCAACGTTAATTGAGAGTTCCTTGGTGTAGGAGTCGTAGGAAGCCCAGCCCTTGGCTATGGCCTCTGTTACCGGTATGGAGGTGGGGTGGAACTGCTCCTTGTCCACCTCGTAGTAAACGTTCTCGCCCTCGGAAACCCTTACCTTGTGAATCTTGGTAGCGTTTATGTAGAGGGCGTCTATCGACGTAACCCCGAGATTTGCAAGGCTGAACTTAATCTTCTCTATGTACTCGGATGGGATTATCGGAGTGAACACCGGCTGGAGTCCGTCGGGTCCGGCTGCGAGTATCTCGTCGGCAAGGTGCTCAAGGCCGAGAAGCTCGGGAAGCTCGTTCTTCAGCCTGAGGACTATTGCCCTGCGGGGAACGTCGTCGTTGTAGAGGGCCTCTGTCTCAACCTCGGCCTCTACGCCGTCGAACTTCATCTTCCAGGAGGAGGTCTCTCCGTTGAGGGCGAAGGCTATACCCTCTATGCCGGAGCTCTCCACCGGAATTGGAACGAGGTGCCTGTCTACGTCCAGGCCGTTTGTGAGGGCGTTAACGAGGATATCTCCCGCCGTTGTAACCATTACCTCCTTACCGTTCATAGTGCCGTACTTGGGAGAGCCGTCTGCGTTCTCGGGAGAGTTGAAGAAGACCCTAACGGCCTCTTTGTAGGCCTCTGCAGGTATCTTCACGGGAACGGTAACTATCTGCCTACCCAGGCCGAAGTACTTAATGTGGCCCTTGTCGTCCTTAACTATGAGCTGCTGGAGGGACTCGGAAGACTCTATATCCGACATGTTTGCCTGCGGTAACCTTCCGTTGAGGGCGTCGTGGCAGGCGGAACAGTTGAGCTCCTCTCCGTTAACGGTCTTACCGGCACCGAGGGCGTACTCTTTGGGCAGAACGCCGTGGTCTATGCTGAACGGAGCTGTCCAGATGTAGAAGACGGGCTCTGGGTTCTTAACGCCCTCGGTCTTGAGGACCTCTTTGAGGGCGGACTTCATAGCCTCGTACTCGGTGTCCGTGTCGATTTCGGGCAGGTAGTCGCCGTTATCGTCGCAGATGTAGTCTCCGAGAATCGTCTTCACGCACACCTTACCGTTCTCTATGAAGTAGGCGGGAACGCGTTTTTCGGTTTGTCCTGCAGGCAGCAGGCCGCTGGATGCGGCGTCGGACTTAACCGCACCGTCGAGGGCGGCGGCTATCTCCCTCGTATAGAGGACCTTACCCGTTGACTTGTCGTACCAGGTTACGAGTGTGAGCGGGTCGGCAAGCCTGTACATAAACTTCTGGCCGCCGGGGGTGTCGGGCCTGAAGCCGTTGTTGATGATTACGGTTGCCCATCCCCACGGGAACGACTCTTTGGGCACCTTCCATATGCCGAATACGTTCTGCTCCAGCCTCAGGGCTGCCTGACGGGGGTCGAAGTCTGCCTGGTAGATGGGGACTACCGTGTCTTTGCCGTCGCTCGTCTTGGTGATGCAGAACGGCTGGGGAGCGCCGTAGCCTGCAATGGGCATGAACGGGCCGAAACCGGGTGTGAACATCTCTACAGGCAGCTTCTTCACCGTTCCGTTTGCAAGGTCGTAGGCGAGCATCCTGTTGTCGAAGTTGTAGGAGTAGCCTACAACGTCGTAGAAGGTCCTGAAGGTCCAGTGGGTCTTGTACGGAATGTGGCAGACCTCACAGGAGACCTTCTCCATATGGACTGCCGCGTTTCCTGAAGGGCCGAATACCTCGCTGTGGACGTCTGCTGCAAGCTGCCTTGAACCGCCGAAGTGGCAGTCCAGACACGTCTTAAGGGACGGGTTGTAGTCGAGGGACTGGTCCCAGTGTCCGCCCCAGTCGTTTCCTTTCAGGAAGTCGTGGTGTATCGGGTGGTACTCCTTCTCCTCGGGGGAGAGGGTTCCCTCTCCGTGACAGGACAGACAGGTAAGTCCGGCCTCTTTGCTGTCGAAGTGGACGTCGTAGCCTATGGGGATGTCCTCCCCTTCGGGGTCGGGTATGGAGACTACCGACTTGGCGCTCTCCATTTTCAGGAGAGCTTCGTGCATTGCCGTTGCGTTTGTGAAGTCTACGTTTGTGAAGGCGTCGGGCTGGAGGTTGCCCTCCTCTTCGCCTCCCCTGTGAAGGTCGTAGGAGAAGACGTCTCCCCTCTTAACGATTTCGGCCGCAAGTCCGAGGGTTCCCTTCCTTGTTACCCAGGTGTAGGTCTCTACGGTGTTTCCGTTTGCGTCTAAGGTTTTACCGCTCTTATAGGGTATGGCCATGTGACAGTAGGAACATACCAGGCCCCACTCCCTGTTCCTGTTCTCTGCGGGCTTTGTCATCTCGGGGAAGGGCTCGTTTGCATCTCCGAGCTTTTCGGGCACCGAGTAGGTGTAGGAGTCGGGCGGAACCTCCGTCGGCGGTGTGTCTTTGTCGCCGACCCTGTTTTCGAGAACGGGGAGGTCTACCTCTCCCTTGGAGTCAAACTCGTCTTTGTCGTAGTAAACCTCTGCCTTCCAAATGCCGTTTTCGTCCTTTACGAACCTTACATAGGCCAGGGGAACGCCGTTCTGGTTGGTGTCTACTCCCATCAGGGAGGCGGTAGAGATGTACTTGAAGAAGTAACCTGCGAAGGTTCTGTATACAACCTGGCCGTTGTCGTCCTTAAACGTTACAGCACCGCCGTTAACGTAAACCTCTCCGCCGTCTGCGGCCTTTGTGGACTCGGGGTGCTCAAAGTAGACGACCCTTGCAACTTCCCTCGTGGCACCGTTTGCGTTGTTGGGGTAGAGGTAGAAGTGCTGGTCGGTTCCGTTTACGATGTTGCCTATGAAGGTTTTGGGGTCGCTAACGTTGTAAACGGCCGCAAGTACCTGAACGGGAACGGAGTTATAGTAGGCGGAGTCTACGTGGTCTACAACTTTACCGCCGATAACCTCTCCCTTCTTCGGAGGGATTCCCAGGGATATCACAATTGTTTCGTTGTCGGCGGTGAGGCCCTTAAACACCATGACCCGCGGGTTTGCGGGCATTATCGGGTAGACCTCTGTGCCACCCACCTTAGACTTTATCATCTTATCGGTTTGGCTGGCGTCGGCGTGACACATGAAGCAGTCGGTGTCGTTAACGCCGGAGCGTGCAAAGTTAAACACTCCCGGCTTCCCGAGGTAACCTGCTCCAACTTCGTAGTCGGAGTACCCGAGCAGGTCGCCGTCTATTCCCGTTTTTGCTATGAGGTTCTCGTCGTGGATGAACCAGCCTAAGGTTTTGAGTTTTTCAAACTCGGTGTCCCCTATTCTCTCCCTTAGAACCTCGTCGAGGGGTTTCTTCTCCCTTCCGAACTGGGCCGCCCCTCCTCCTGCGTGACAGGAGTTACAGGTTATGTTGTGGTTCATTGTACCCATATCGAAGTTGAAGCCCTTGTAGGAGGCCTCGTCTGCCGGGTTGATGCCGTCTACGGCACCGTCGGGAACGGCAGGGTCTGTAAGGGGGTTCTTTGCCGCCAACTGGCGGTAGGAGGGGGGTCACCAGCCTCCGTAGTGGGACTTAGTCCTGAAGTAGCGCATTTTCAGGACTTGGTTTGTAACGAAGTCCTTTGCTCCCGTGTCGTCTCCGTGGGTCTCCATGTTGTCCATCCAGCCCATGTCGTGGAGCCCCACGGCGCCGTGGTGGGAGGCCCTTATGTCGGTGATTATGTTCTCGTGACACTGGGCACAGGACTTTTCAAAGCTTATGGGGGTTCCCTTTACGAGAGTAACGTTGCCATCGAAGCCTTGGACTGTAATGGTTTCGTTGTTTGCGAGGTTCTGGTCGAGAATCTGCTTCTCGGTTGTTCCGTTAACGTCGATAAGCTTTACAGCCGGGTGTTGAGCAGAGGCCTGAGATGCCAGCACGGCAGAGAGTATAAAGCCGGTTGTCAGGCTCAACCTGCTCTTGCGCCACTTCCTTCCCATGGTTTCCCTCCGAAAATTTACAAAACGTTTACAATGCAGGTTTCATTATTTTACCAGAGTAGGAATATAAAGAAAAGTTTATCCATCCATTTGAATATAAAAATGGAGTGGTTTTGTTAAGGAAGGGAGAAGGGGAGCTTCCGCTCCCCCGGGTTTACTCTGTTAGGAGTGAGTAGAACTTGTCGAAGGCTTCCTGAAGCCTTGAAAGGTCTTTAACTCCCCCTTGGGCAAGATCCGGTCTGCCCCCGCCTTTGCCCTGCAGGATGGGAGCCACTTCCCTTATGAGCTCGCCTGCTTTAAAGCGGTTCGTCAGGTCTTTTGTAAGGGCTATTACCAGGTTCGCCTTGCCCCCTTTAACCCCTACAAGCATTACCGCAGCGCTTTTGGCCTTGTTCCGCAGGGCGTCTGCAAGGTCTACCAGCTCTCTTCCGGCAAGGCCGTCTACTTTGGCCGTTATCACCTTAAAGCCGTTTGCCTCTTTTGCGTTCTTGAGGAGCTCGTCCAGTTTCCCGGAGGCCAGTTTCCTCTTCAGCTGCTCAAGCTCTCGCTCTTTCTCTTTAAGTTCCTCTTTCAGCCTTTCGACTTTTGCCGTCAGCTGCTCTTCGGGCGACTGCAGGGCGCCTTTGAGCTCTTCGATGAGCTTCTCTTTCTCCCATACCCACTTCAGGGCCTCCGGGCCTACAACCGCTTCCACTCTGCGGGTCCCCGACGAGATAGACGATTCCGAGGTGAGTTTGAAAAAGCCAATGTCTCCGCTCCTTTTAACGTGGGTTCCCCCGCAGAGCTCAACGCTTACCCCGCCTACGTCTACAACCCTTACAACGCTGCCGTACTTCTCGCCGAAGAGGGCGATTGCTCCCCTCTCCAGGGCTTCGTCGTAGGGCATCTCTTCTATTTTCACCGGGTAGTTTTCGGTTATCCAACGGTTTACGAGCTCTTCTACGGCCCGAAGCTCCTCCTTTGTTGGAGCTTCAAAGTGGGTAAAGTCGAACCTTAGCCTGTCGGGGAGAACCAGAGAGCCCGCCTGCTTAACGTGGTTTCCGAGAACCTCCTTCAGCGCTTTATGGAGCAGGTGGGTTGCCGTGTGGGCCCTTGTGATTGCCCTCCTGCGCTCTTCATCTACGCGGGCTTCAACGTAGTCCCCTACGGAGAGCTTTCCCCTTAGGACTTTTACTTTGTGGCCTATGAGCTTCTCTGTGATGTTCTGGGTGTCTGTAACTTTACACAGGGAGTCTGTCCCCTCGAGGGTCCCCGTATCTCCAACCTGTCCGCCCTTTTCGGGGTAGAAGGGGGTTCTGTCGAGAATTACTGTTGCCTCTTCCCCTTCGCTTATCGACTCTACAAGCTCTTCCCCTTTTAGTATCCCCACCACCTTTGCGTACTCTTCAAGGTGTTCGTACCCTGTGAAGAGGGTGGGGTGTTCCAGCGAAAGGCGCTGAAGCTCAGGGGATACAACCTTTTGGGCTCCCCCCTTCCACGCCTTTCTCGCCCGCTCCCTCTGCTCCTTGAGGAGCTTCTCAAACCCTTCAAGGTCTACCCGTAGCCCCTCGTCGTTTGCAACTTCAAGAACCAGGTCTATCGGGAAGCCGAAAGTGTCGTAGAGCTTAAACACTTCACTGCCGGGGATTACCTTCTCACTCCTAGACTTCAGCTCGTCTATAATCTCCTGGAATATCTGGAGTCCCCTCTCCAGGGTTCTCGAGAACCTCTCCTCTTCCCTCCTTACCACCCGCTCTACGAGCTCCCTGCTGAGCTCAAGCTCCGGGTAGGCTTTGCCCATTATCTTTACAACTTCTTTAACGCCGCTGTAAAGGAAGGGGCCCTTTATTCCCAAGAGCCTACCGTGGCGGGAAGCCCTCCTTATAATCCTCCTGAGAACGTATCCCCTTCCCTCGTTTGCCGGAAGAACTCCGTCGGATATCAGGAAGGTCATGGCCCTCAGGTGGTCGGCTATAACCCTCATGGAGGTGTCGCTCTTTTCGCTTCTGCCGTAGGGAACTCCGCTGAGCTTCGAAGCCCACTTAACAAGTGGGAACAGAAGGTCGGTCTCGTAGTTGCTGGGAACTCCCTGTAAAACGGAGGCTATTCTCTCAAGCCCCATACCCGTATCTATCGAGGGCTTCTCCAGCGGGCGGAGCTTCCCGCTTTCATCCCTCTCAAACTGCATAAACACCAGGTTCCATATCTCAAGGTACCTGTCGCAGTCGCAGCTACCTATCCCGCAGTTCGGGCCGCAGGCAAACTCCTCACCCCTGTCGTAGTAGATTTCACTGCAGGGGCCGCACGGTCCGGTGTCGCCCATCGCCCAGAAGTTGTCCTTCTCCCCCAGCCTGTATATGCGCTCTTGGGGAACCCCCACAACGTCCCGCCAGATTCTAAAGGCCTCTTCGTCCTCCTTGTATACAGAAACGTACAGCCTCTCCTTCGGGAGCTTGAACACCTCGGTTACCAGCTCCCAGGCGAACTTAATCGCCTCCTCCTTAAAGTAGTCGCCAAAAGAGAAGTTCCCGAGCATCTCAAAGAAGGTGTGGTGTCTGCCGGTTCTTCCAACGTTCTCAAGGTCGTTGTGCTTTCCTCCTGCCCTCATGCACTTCTGGCAGCTCGTTGCCCTTTTAAAGGGCGGCTCTTCCTTGCCGAGGAAGTAGTCTTTGAACTGAACCATTCCGGCGTTTGTGAAAAGGAGCGTCGGGTCGTTCTTTGGGACAAGGGGAGAGCTTTTAACCCTTGCGTGTCCCTTCTCCTCGAAAAACTTCAGGAAGGTCTCCCTTATTCTGTCAGCGCTCCACTCCATAGTCTCTCCTTAGCCAGTTTCGCTAACCAAATTCTATTAGACCTCTCTGAAATTTAGAGGCCCCTCACCTCTCTTCAACCTTCGTGCCTGCCCGGTTTTATTCCGGTGAATCACAAGTTTTATTGGAAAAATTTAATAAACATTCCCGTTCATTAATTATTAAACGGCGGTTTTGGAATATTATTTGGCCAAACCACGAGTAGATTAGGGGAGGAATTAATGAAAATTAAGAAGTTGTTGCTGGCAGTTCCTCTGTTTCTCCTTGCTTCCTGCGTTAAGGAGAGCGCCGCTTTAAGCGGGGATTTCTCAAAAGTCTCCACCCACGCACAGCAGAACGTTAAACACGTTGCAAACATGTCTGCCGGAAACGTTGCCGTTAACGATGAAACCGAGGAGAAATACAGAAAAACCGTTGAGGAGATTCGGAAACTGACCCAAGAGGCTCAAGAGGAAACCGCACGGGAAGCTACAAACGCTCAAAGTCAACTTAAAGAGCAGTTTAAGAGCCCTGCCGAGAGTATGGAGAAGCTCGTAAACAGCCAGTCCGGCTCTCAGGCTGCACAGGAGCAGGTCAAAACCGAAGCGGAAACCGCCGCTACAGAAACCGTATCGGGCTCTCAGGTTCAGCAGGAGAAGGCCTGCACCATAAACCTCTCCGAAGGGGTACCCCTTGTTCCGCCCAACGCCAAGCCCGGCGAGTGCTTCGCGATAGGATACCTGCCGCCGAAGTACGCTGTAGAGAAGGTAAGGGTTGAAGTAGACGAAGGCGGTGAAAAAGTTATAACCAAACCCCCGGTTTACAGAGTTGTTGAGAAGAGGGTGCTTGTAAGGCCGGCAACCGAGAAGATAATCACCGTTCCTCCGGTTTACAAAACCGTAAGGGAGAAGGTTCTCGTTAGGCCTGCAACCGAAAAGGTTGTTGTGGTTAAGCCCGCCGTTTACAAGTGGGTTACAGAGAAGGTTATGGTTGAGCCTCCCAGAACCGTGTGGAAGCGGGGAGAGTCCTTCCTAAACAAGGCTATAAAGAAGAAGTGGGACCCCAAAACGGGAGATATCCTCTGTTTGGTAGAGGTTCCCGCCAAGTACAAGTACATACGTAAAAGGGTAATGGTGGAACCTCCTGTTACAAAGAAGGTGGTTATACCCCCCGAGTACAAGTACGTAGAGAAGCAGGTTCTCGTTAAGCCTGCAACTACCAAGGTTATAAAGCTGCCTCCGGTTTACAAAACGGTAAAGGTTAAGGAGCTTGTAGAGCCTGCAAGGGTCGAGAAGGTGGTGATTCCTCCCAAGTACGCCTGGGTAGACAGGAGGGTGCAGGTCAGAGGACCCCAGTATCTATGGGTTAAGGTCCTTTGCAAGACCAACATGACTCCCGAGATGATAGGGAAGCTCCAAGTTGCCCTCAAAAAGGAGGGGTACTACGACGGTCCGATTGACGGCATCTGGGGAGCCAAAACCCAGAGGGCGGTTGTTGCCTACCAGAAAGACCACGACCTTCCCATAACTCCCGGTGCCGTTACGCTGAAGATGCTCAAGATGCTGAACCTGAGCTTTTGAGCTGAGTCTGTGGGGCGGGGCTTCTCAGGCCCCGTCCTCTTCAAACCTCTTTAATATCTCCTGGGCTTCCTGCCAGGAGAATCCCCTCTGAAGCAGAAACCGCAGGGCCTTTTCTCTCTCCTTCCTCCCTCCGATTCCTCCCGGGAATTTCTTCCTGAGGCTTTTTAGGGGCTGTTCGTAGCTGAACGTAGTTAGTAGCTCTGCCTCCTTTACCGTTTCGCTTGAGAAGCCGAGGGCCTTTAGGTGCAGGGCAATTTTTCTCCTGCCCCACCCTTTTCTAACCTTCTCCTCAAAGTAGGAGAGTGCCAGCTCGAGGTCGTTTAGGTAGCCCTGACGCGCAAGCTCCTCTACGGCCCTCTCTGCCGCCTCCGGGTGGAACTTCTCCTTGAGCTTGTTCAGAAGCCCTCTTTTTGAGTAGCCCCTTTTGGAGAGTAGCTTTAAGCCGTAAGTGTAGGCCTCTCTATATTCTTTCGGTTCCACCGCTTATTATGCCCTCCATCTTCAGTCGCAG
Organism: Thermovibrio ammonificans HB-1; assembly: GCF_000185805.1. Lineage (NCBI taxonomy): Bacteria > Pseudomonadati > Aquificota > Aquificia > Desulfurobacteriales > Desulfurobacteriaceae > Thermovibrio > Thermovibrio ammonificans. The sequence goes on along the minus strand of NC_014926.1, from coordinate 1,639,147 downwards.
GTCGTCGGGCTTTGTTGCGTACTTGAGGGCATCTTCCTTTGTTATGAGGCCTTTCTGCCACAGGTCGTATAGCGATTGGTCGAAGGTTTGGGAGCCGTAAACGTCGTGGCCCTGCTCTATGAACTGGGGAATCTCGTCGGTAAGCTCGGGGTTCATTATCCGCTCTTTTATGGCCTCGGTTACTATCATCACCTCTACGGCGGGCACCCTTCCCTTACCGTCGGCCCTGGGAATGAGCCTTTGGGATATGGTTGCCTTGAGGACGGAGGCGAGCTGGAACCTTATTGCCTGCTGCTGGTGAAGGGGGAAGAAGGAGATGATTCTGTTTATTGTCTCCTTTGCGTCTAAGGTGTGGAGGGTTGAGAATACCATGTGACCCGTTTCTGCCGCGTCGAGGGCGGTCCTTACGGTTTCCGCGTCCCTCATCTCTCCCACCAGGATTACGTCCGGGTCTTCACGGAGGGCCGCTCTCAGGGCGGTGAAGAAGTCGTCGGCGTCGTCTCCGATTTCCCTCTGGTAGAAGATGCACTTCTTGTCGCTGTGGAGATACTCTATAGGGTCCTCGATTGTTATGACTACCCGTGAGTCCCTCTTGTTCAGCTCGTTGAGCATTGCCGCAAGGGTTGTAGATTTACCCGAACCCGTTGTTCCGGTAACGAGAACGAGCCCCCTCTGGTAGAGGGCTATTTTCTTGAGGACCGGCGGAAGGTTCAGTTCGTCTATGTCGGGGACTTTAACGGGGATTGTCCTCATAACGATTGCAAAGGTCCCCCTCTGACGGAAGATGTTGACCCTGAACCTGCAGACGCCGGGAAGGGAGTAGGCAAGGTCTATGTTCTTTATGAAGGGAAGCTCCTTTTTCTTCTCTAAGGGGAGAATCTCTTTGACGTACTCGTCTATGTCGCTCGCTTCAAGTAGCGGGAGGTCCAGCCTTACTATTCTGCCGTCTACCCTGAATATGGGAGGGGCCTTCACCCTCAGGTGAAGGTCCGAGGCTCCCATTTTAAAGGCTTTAAGAAGGAGCTGCTTCAGCTCTATCTTCGGCACCGAGTGCCTCCAGAATTCTCTTTTCTATCTCTTGGGCTATTTCGGGGTTCTCCTTCAGGAACTGGCGGGCGTTTTCCTTGCCCTGGCCGAGCTTCACGTTGTCGAAGGAGAACCACGAGCCGCTCCTTTTTATTATGCCAAGTTCTTCTCCGAGGTTCAGCAGGTCGGCTTCCTTGGAGATGCCCTCGCCGTAATAAATCTCAACTACGGCCTCCCTAAAGGGAGGGGCCAGTTTGTTCTTCACGATTTTCACCTTGGCCTTGTGGCCTATACGCTCGTCGTTTCTGCCCTTTATCTGGCCTATGTTCCTTATGTCCATCCTCATAGAGGCGTAGAACTTCAGGGCCCTGCCGCCTGTAGTTGTCTCCTGGGGCCCTCCGTAGCCCATCATACCAATTTTTTCTCTGACCTGGTTTATGAAAATTAAAGCACACTTGCTTTTGCTGACTGCCGCCGTGAGTTTTCTGAGGGCTTGAGACATCAGTCTTGCCTGGAGCCCCACGTGGGAGTCTCCCATGTCGCCCTTGAGCTCGGCCTCGGGTGTGAGGGCGGCTACGGAGTCTATGACTATTACGTCTACGGCACCGCTCCTAACGAGGGTTTCGGCTATTTCAAGGGCCTGCTCTCCGCTGTCGGGCTGAGATAGCAGAAGCTCTTCCAGGTTTATCCCTAAGTTCCTTGCGTAGGTCGGGTCGAAGGTGTGCTCTGCGTCTATAAAGGCCGCTACGCCCCCTTCTTTCTGTGCGTTTGATATTACGTGGAGCGCCAGCGTTGTTTTACCGGATGCTTCCGGGCCGAAAATCTCGGTGATTCTTCCCCTGGGTACTCCGCCTATGCCGGTGATTCTGTCTACCGAGATGGAGCCGGTGGATATTGCCGGAACTCTCTCAACGGGCGTTTCCCCAAGGCGCATTATTGCGCCCTCTCCGAACTCCTTTTTTATCCGTTTAATTGCACTTTCAAGGACTTTTAGTTTTTCCTCTTTTGATGGTTGATTTTGGTTTGGGTGTTGTCCGGCCATGGAGTCTCCTCAATAGGGGTTAAGGTGGCGGAGAGGGCGGGATTTGAACCCGCGGTGGGGGTGTTTGCCCCCACACCCGATTTCGAGTCGGGCGCCTTAAGCCGGGCTCGGCCACCTCTCCGCTATCGGCGAAGGGACCTGAAGAAGGCTTTCAGGAGCTCCTCCGATTCTGGAAGCTCCAGCTTCACCACTTCAGGCCTGTGGTTGTTCCTCTCGTCGCCCAGCAGCCTGTATAGGCTCTCTACCCCTCCAAATTTAGGGTCGGGCGTGGAGTAGACAACCCTCTTTATCCGAGATTGAATTATAGCGCCACAGCACATTATACAGGGTTCTACCGTTGAGTAGATGGTGCAGTCGTTAAGCCTCCAGCTGTTGAGCTTCCGCGCCGCCTCCCTTATTGCTATCAGCTCTGCGTGGGCCGTTGGGTCCTGGAGGAACTCCTTCCGGTTGAAGGCCTTTGCTATAACCTCTCCGTTCCTTACTACAACGGCTCCTATGGGAACTTCCCCGAAGGATAGCGCTTTTTCCGCCTCCCGAAGTGCAAGCCTGAGGAAGTAGAGGTCGTTCAAGGCGGCTCCGGTGGAGGGGTAAGTGGCGCGCCCGGCAGGAGTCGAACCTGCAACCTTGGGATCCGTAGTCCCACGCTCTATCCAGTTGAGCTACGGGCGCGCTCTGTCGGCTATAAATTTATCCCTGCAACTTTTGATTTCAACTAAAATTGAGCAACTTCTTGCTGGAGGAAAAGGATGGAGATGGAACCCACCTACAACCCGGCCCTGTTTGAGGATAAGTGGTACAGGCACTGGCTTGAGAAGGGGTACTTTCACGCAGATACCGAAAAGGTGTTAAAGGGTGAAAAGCCCAAGTTCAGCGTTGTTCTTCCGCCCCCCAACGTTACCGGCGTTCTCCACGTGGGTCACGCCCTCAACTCTACGCTTCAGGATGTTATCTGCCGCTGGAAGCGGATGAACGGATACGAGGTGTGCTGGGTACCCGGAACCGACCACGCCGGCATTGCAACCCAGTGGGTAGTGGAGAGAGAGCTGGCAAAGGAAGGGCTCACCCGCCACGACGTTGGCAGGGAGGAGTTCCTGAAGAGGGTGTGGAAGTGGAAGGAGCAGTACGGCAGCAGGATAATAAACCAGCTTAAAAAGCTGGGAACCTCCTGCGACTGGGAGCGTGAGCGTTTTACCATGGACGAGGGCTTCTCGAGGGCGGTCAGGAGGGCCTTTGTTACTCTCTACAAGGAGGGGCTCATATACAGGGGCAAACGCCTTATTAACTGGTGTCCGAGGTGCCATACCGCCCTTTCCGACCTTGAGGTTGAGCACGAAGAGGAGCAGGGAAACCTGTGGTACATTCGCTACCCCCTTGTGGGCGAGGAGGGCTACATTGTTGTTGCCACAACGAGGCCCGAGACCCTTCTGGGCGACGTTGCAGTTGCCGTTAACCCTTCCGATGAGCGTTACAGGCACCTGATAGGCAAGAAGGTGCGCCTTCCCATTGTAGAGAGGGAGATTCCGATAATTGCCGATGAGTACGTTGACCCCGAATTTGGAACGGGAGCGGTGAAGATTACCCCCGCCCACGACTTTAACGACTACGAAGTTGCTCAGCGCCACGGCCTTCCGGAAATTCAGGTGATGGACGACTGGGGCAGGATAACCGTCGCTCCGTTTAAGGGTATGGACCGGTTTGAGGCAAGAGAGGCGATAGTTAAGATGCTCAAGGAGGAGGAACTCCTTGAGAAGGTAGAACCCCACACCCACGCCGTTGGCCACTGTTACCGCTGTAAAACAGTGATAGAGCCCTACCTTACCGAGCAGTGGTTTGTGAAGACGAAGCCCCTTGCCCAAAGGCCCATAGAGGCGGTTAAGAGCGGGGAGGTTAAGTTCATTCCTAAGCAGTGGGAGAACACCTTCTTCGACTGGATGTACAACATAAGGGACTGGTGTATTTCGAGGCAAATCTGGTGGGGTCACAGGATTCCCGCCTGGTACTGTGCAGACTGCGGCCACGTGAACGTTGCCGAGGAGGCTCCGGAGCGCTGTGAAAGCTGCGGTAGCAGGAACCTCAAACAGGACGAAGATGTGCTTGACACCTGGTTCAGCTCTGCCCTCTGGCCCTTCGGGGTTTTCGGCTGGCCCGACGAGACAGACGACCTTAAAGCCTTCTACCCCACCGACCTTCTGGTTACCGGTTTTGACATCATCTTCTTCTGGGTTGCCCGGATGATGATGATGGGCTACCACTTTACCGGTAAGCGCCCTTTTGCCGACGTTTACGTTCACGCCCTTGTAAGGGACGAGAAGGGCCAGAAGATGAGCAAAACCAAGGGGAACGTTATAGACCCACTGGAGATGGTTGAGAAGTACGGTGCCGATACTTTGAGGTTCACCCTTACCGCCCTTGCCGCTCAGGGTAGGGATATAAGGCTTTCGGAGCGGATAATCGAAGGGTACCGCCACTTTGCAAATAAGGTGTGGAACGTTGCCCGCTTTGTCCTTAACGCGGCCGACGCTGCAGCCGTTGAGGGGGGAGCTTCCACCAACTACGCGCCGGAGGACCTGTGGATTCTTACAAAGCTCTCTGAAACGGCCCAAGAGGTGGATAGGGCGCTTGAGGGGTACAGGTTTAACGACGCAGCGAAGGCCGTTTACCAGTTCATCTGGAACGAGCTTGCCGACTGGTACGTTGAGTTTACAAAGCACCGCCTCTATAAGGGAACGGAGCAGGAGAGGAGGACTGCCTCTCAGGTACTTTTAAGGGTGCTCAGGGAGGCGATGAAGCTCCTTCACCCGATAATGCCTTTTATAACCGAGGAGATTTACCAGAAGCTCCCCAACAAAGACGCCGAATCTATTGTTATTGCACCCTGGCCATCGAAAGAGTGCTGCCTCTTTCCGGAAGTTGCCCAAAGGGTGGAAACGGTTAAAGAGCTGATAAGGGGAGTCAGGAACGTTAAGGCCGAGCTCAACATACCTCCCTCTACTCAGGTGGAGGTTTTTGTAAAGAGCGGAGACTCCGAGCTTGTAGACGTTATAGAGAAGATGGAGCCGGCGATAAAACAGCTGGCCAGGGCCTCCTCTGTTAAGGTGGTTTCTGAAGCACCTAAAGGCTGTGTCTCCTTCTTCCTGCCCGGTGTGGAGGTTTACGTTAAGGTAGGTGAACTCATAGATGTAGAGAAAGAGGTTGAACGTATAAAGAAGAAGCTTGAGAAGATGGCCAAGGAGATTGCAAAGCTGGAGAAGAAGCTCTCCAACGAGAACTTCCTTGCCAAGGCTCCCAAAGAGGTTGTTGAGAAGAACAGAAAAGAGCTTCAGGAACTTACCCAACTCCACTCCAAACTCACCCAAACCCTTCAACAGCTTCAGAAGCTCGGTTAACCCTCGGGCGGGCTTTCCGCCCGCCTTTTAATTCCATAAATTGACCCATTTCAGGTACAGATTCACCCCTGGAGGCTAAAATCTCTAAGAAAAGAGGGGGATTTAGGCCAAGAGGGGGAGATGATGAGAGGTAACGGAAAGGTGAAGTTATTCGTCTACGGCTCCCTTAAAAGAGGCTACTGGAACAACAGGCTCCTTAGGAAGTGCCGCTACTTGGGCACCGGAGTTACCAAAGAGCCCTTTAAACTCTACTCCGTCGGCTTTCCCTACGCCGTTCCCGATAGCCGGGGTCTGCCGGTAAAGGGAGAGGTTTACGAGGTAGACCTTAAAACCCTAAAGGACCTCGACAACCTTGAGGGCTGTCCCAATCATTACAAGAGGAAGCTGGTGGAAGTTGAGCTTGCGAGCAAGCAGACCGTTGAGGCCTACATCTACTACGTAGACACCCCCAGGGGTGAACCGGTTCCTCCGAAGGAGGGTTTCTTTGTTTGGGAAGGTCGCTAAGTACCCCAGAAACCGTCCCTTTAGCGGAAGAGATTTATATAAACCCGAATAAGCCGCAATGTATGAAGAGGCAGTTTCTCGGCCTTCACGCAGTTTTCGTCCTCATGGAGAAGGGACAACTCCTGACAACGGCCGAACTCTTTAGGGAGCTTGTTAAAAGGGGCGTTCTTAAAAACTCAAAGGCCGATAAAAAGAGCCTAACCAGAACCCTCTCAAAACTTGAGAGTGCCGGCTTTGTCTGCTCTACCGGAGGAGTGGGCCGCCGCGGTAAAAGGTGGGAGCTGAAGCTCACCTACCCTAACTTAAAGGGCTCAAACTCGCTACGGGAGAAACTTTAAAAGTGAAAGGAATGCTCTCTGAATTTTTCGCCTCTCAGGACTGGTCGGACCTTAACGGCGTAGCCCGAATTGCCCTCAGTAAAAAGACCGAAGGCCGGGGGTCTCGGGATTTTGGCTTTGAGTGCCTGGTTCAGATTAAGCTCGCTTCCTACTTCCTTGAGAACTTTGAAAGCAGTGGGGAGTTTAAAGTTTACGTAGGAGAGCGCTTGGGCCGGCTTAAAATAAAACCGGACCTGACTTTAGTAAAGCCGGATTGGTCTGAGGGCACCCTATTGGAGCTCAAAACTATAGCCGATAACAATTTCTCGTGGCTAAAGGGAGATGTTGAAAAACTCCGTAGGGTGAACCTTCCTTGGGATAAATTCCTGCTCTCCGTTAACTGCTACTTAAGCCCCCAGGCCTTTGAGAAGAGCTCCCTGAGCGCCGAGCGTTTCGCCGAGAGGGAAGCCGTTGGCCTTCTGCTGTTTAAACCGTTTTACAAGTCGGACTGCGGAGTTACCTTCTCCTACGCCCTGTTTAAGGTTTAAGCCTCTTCTATTCTGGCTCCCTCCTTGTCAACGTCCAGAACCAGATACCTGCTCTCTATGCCGAGGGCGTCGAAAACGTTACACATAGCCTTTCCGATTTCGTCAAAGTTCTTGTCTGCAAGTGCCCCTATGCAGCTTCCTGCACCCGAAAGGTAAACGGCGTAGGCTCCCGCCTTGTAGCCTTCTGAGAGAACCTCCCAGAAAGAGGGGATGAGGTCGCACCGGTAGGGCTGGTGGATTCTGTCCTTTACCGCCTCTTTCAGTAGGCCGAAATCCCTCTTCTGAAGGGCCCCGAGGAGAAGCGCAACCCTTTGAATGTTGAAGATAACGTCCTCCCTGGAGTAGCTCTCGGGTAGAACCGAGCGGGACTCCTCTGTCGACAAGAAGAGCTCAGGAACAACTATTATCACCTTTAACTCGTCTGGCCAGTCGAGCTTCACGTAAGTGAGGTCTCCGTTTGTCGCCGCAACAACGAAGCCCCCGGTGTAGGCTGGCAGCACGTTGTCGGGGTGGGGCTCAAACTTAAAGGCAACATCTATAACCTCTGGGAGGGATAACTTCTTTCCGGAAATCCTCTCTGCGGCCAGAATCCCCCCCACTATTGCAGTGGCAGAGCTTCCGAGCCCCCTTCCCAGCGGAATCCTGTTTACCTGTTTCACCTTTATCGGTTGGTTCTGCCCCAGGTACTCCATTGTAGAGCGGTAGGCCCTTAAAAAGAGGTTCTTCTCGTCTTTGGGAAGGGAGTCTGCTCCCTCACCCTCTATCTCCACAGAGTAAAAGTCTGAGGGCTCAACTATAAAGTCGTTATAGAGCTTCAGCGCAAGTCCGAGGGCGTCGAAACCTGGCCCCAAGTTGCTCGTAGAGGCCGGAACGGAGACCTTAAACTTCATCACCTACTCCGAAGGTTTTAGTTAGGAAAAGTTTAACCTTTAGCCTTCTCTTTTAGAAGGGGTAAGGGAGATTCTTCCGTTGACCTCGAGGGCCGCTAAAACTTTTGCCACTGTTTTCAGGGAGATGTTGTCTGCTCCGAAAATTCTCGTAATGTAAGAAGGTGAGACCCCCATTCTCTCGGCAAGCTCTTTCTTGCTGATGCCCTTAGACTCCATTAACTCCTTTAACTGCTCTGCTAAGTCGTGCTTCAAACCTTCGTATATAAACTCGGGGTCGAACTCGTAACTGTTGAGTAGCTCCTTTATAGACATTTTTGCCTCGTTACAGATGGCTTTGGCCCTTCCGTTAAAACTTACCAAAGGCTGGCCGTCTGCTGTTAAATACAGGCTAAAGCTTAGTAGCTTCCGAACTGACAGCTCTTTACATAGCTTCCGTTCAGGAGCTTCGGGTAAAGGCTCATCTGGATTCCTTCGCTTTCAAGGCTTTCGCAGGCCCGGTTAAAGGCTTCCTCGTTTTGCAGCAGGGTTTGGTTGTACTCTATGTCGTAAACGGGTTTTCCCGCCTTTAAAAAGGGTAGGAAGAGGTTGCACGTGTTGAACTCCAGGCACTCCTCAACTATTGCGAAGTCGAAGAGCTCGTAGAGGTCCTTAACCTGTTCGGGGTCGTTCTTTAAGGCTATTAGGAGTCTGTTTTCCTTTGCTACAAGGGCCAGGTAGGCGTTGAAGCTGTACTGGTCTTTGTAGGTCAGGGGAAAGCCGGTGTTGTGGGTGTAGCCGTCTACGTTGTCCGGGTCTACACCGTCGCACCCTTTCTCCTTTGCAAGCAGGATTCGCCGTTTCATAACTTGACGTACCTGGGGATTTCTTATGTCCAGCCAGAACTCTCCGGGCCAGCCCTCTACCTGTTTCCCGACTGCAGATTCGGGGATTTGGTCGGCGTCGGGCCTCCACTCTTCAAGGGTCCCTGCGCTGAAGTAGCAGATAACCGTTTTCCCTGCGTCTTTCAGCTCCTTTATCGTTTGATTGGAGGTGTTGAAGAGGTCTACCTCGTAGACATTTGCCGGAATGTCGGTTCTCAGCTCTCCCGTTAGCTGTATGTAAAGGGTTGCGTTCTCAGAGAGCGAAGGCGGGGAGAGGTAGGTTACCGGGGTTGTTGTTACAACCTCTTTCCAGGGCCCGGAGGGAACTTGGTCGTCGTCTACAAACTGCCAGTCTACGTAGTCTACGTCTTTTAGGCCCAGGTAGTCCCTTACGGCGGGGCTCACATCGAGGCCTGCGCCGTTTACCGGGTTGCTGGGAGGGGCGTTGCCGAAAACGTAGTTAAAGTCGTCTTCACCGAACGGGCCCACGTCTTCCCACTGGGCGTAGGCCACCTTATCCCCTTTTACTATTCTTATCCACCTGTTTTTAAGGACCGAGCCGTTCTTCCTGTAAAGCTCCCAGCTGAACCAGGGGATTTTCTCGGCGCTTTTCTTCAGGGTTCCGTTTGGCGTTAGGTCGTTGTAGGGAAGGGCAAAGTAAAAGGGGTTTTGGTGCGGCGTGAACAGTGAGGGGAAGTAGCCGGTTCTGTTGTAGGGGTCGTCTACGCCCCCGTAGTGCCACAGCCATATGTCGTCCCAGGCGCTCTCAACGTTTGAGATGTAGTTGTTGTCGGGAGTTGCGGGCTCTCCAACGTAGAACCAGGTGGTTTTCACGTGGCGGTGAACGGGATACTTTGAGACCTCTTCCCCTGTTGTTCCGCCGCCTCCTCCTCCACAGGAAGCTGCTGCAATAGCCGCCAGAACTGCGGCGGCGAGCCGTTTCAACGTTTACCCCTGAGGCTGTTTCTCTATGAACAGGAACCGGCGGGTGAAGTTTACCCCTTTCGGCTCCACCGTTATCTCTCTGATTTTATACCCGGGAATGCTCTTCTGAAAGCGCTCCTTTCCCCTGTATATGCACAGGACGGCCCCCTCTTTTAGCAGGTGTTCCGTTATTTTTACGGCCCCTTCAGGGTCTTCTACCGCCCTCATGGTGAGCAGGTTAAAGGGACCGCTCACATCCTCTATGCGGCTGCAGGCCACTTTTACGTTTTTAAGGTTCAGTCTCCTTTTTACCTCTTCGAGAAAGACGCATCTTTTCTTCCTGGGCTCTACCAGCGTGAAGTCGGCGTTTTCAAGGGCAACGGCGAGGGGAACTCCCGGGAAGCCCCCTCCGGAGCCTACGTCGCAGATGGAAGCGTTTTCAACGTTGATGCCGGCCTCTTTAAAAGCCTTTAGGCCCAACAGGGAGTCGAACAGGTGTTTCTCTTCAATCTGGGTGTCGTCGAGGAGCGACGTGAGGTTTATTCGCCTCCCCCACTTTTTGAGAAGCTCTTTGAAGAGCTCCAGTTTTTGGTAGTGCTCCTCTTTAAGCTCTATACCGTTTAATGTGCAAAGCTCTCTAAGTCTTTTCACGCTGAAGCTCTCCCCGTTTCCATTTCTGTATGTAAATGGCGAGAACCGGTATAGATGCGGGCCTTATCCCCTCGAGCCTTGCGGCCTGCCCTAAGGTAACCGGTTTCATCTCCTTGAGCTTCTGCCTCTCCTCCACCGATATGGGAACTATGTCGTAGTCGAAGTCTTCGGGGATTTTTATGTTCTCGAGCTTCCGAAACTTCTTAATTTCCTCCAGCTGCCGCTTTATGTAGCCTTCGTATTTGACCTCTATTTCAACCTCTTCAAGGATTTCCCTGAGCAGTTTTTCATCCTCTACGTTTAGCTCAAAGGGTATGAGCTTCAGAATCTCCTCCAGCTTCACCTCGGGCCTTTTCAGAAGCTCGTAGGCGCTCTTACTCTCCTTAATCGGCGTTGAGCCCTCACTCTCAAGAATCGGGTTCACCTGCTCGGGCCTTAGCTTCACCTCTTTTAACTTCTCTATAAAAACCTTAACAGTCTCATACTTCCTCTTAACCCGCTCGTACTGCTCCCTCGTTAATAGGCCGAACTTGTAACCGTACTTTGCAAGCCGATAGTCTGCGTTGTCATAACGCAGCAGTAGTCTGTATTCGGCCCTCGAGGTAAACAGACGGTAGGGCTCTCTAACCCCCTTGTTTACAAGGTCGTCTATCATTACGCCTATGTAGGCCTCGTCCCTTCCCAGGATGAACCTCTCCTCTTTTCCCAGGGCGTAGAGTGCGGCGTTTATACCGGCCACTATTCCCTGGCCGGCGGCCTCCTCGTAGCCGGTTGTTCCGTTTATCTGCCCGGCGTTAAAAAGCCCCTTTATCAGCTTTGTCTCAAGGGTGGGGTAGAGGTGGCGAGGGTCTATAAAGTCGTACTCTATTGCGTATGCGGGCCTTATTATCTCGGCGTTCTCAAGGCCGGGAATGGAGCGTATTATTGCCACCTGAACGTCGTATGGCAGGCTCGTTGACGTTCCGTTGGGGTAGAACTCTACCGTGTTCCTCCCCTCCGGCTCAACGAAAACGTGGTGGCGCTCTTTGTCGGGGAACTTAACGATTTTATCCTCTATAGAGGGGCAGTAGCGAACCCCCACGCCGCTTATCAGCTTACACTCACCGTACATCGGTGAGCGGTGGAGGTTCTCCCTTATTATTCTGTGGGTCTCCGGTGTGGTGTAGGTCAGCCAGCACGGTATCTGCTCAGCCTCTCTGGGCTCGGTCCAGTAGGAGAAGAACGGAGGCGGCTCGTCTCCGTCCTGCCTCTCCATCTTAGAGAAGTCAATCGTTCTTCCGTCTATCCTTGTGGGAGTCCCCGTTTTCAGCCGGGCAACCCTGAATCCGTGTTTTTCGTAGAAGAGCGACAGCTTATTCGCGGGGGGCTCCCACATTCGCCCCCCTTCAAACTCGTTGAAACCTATGAATATCTTGCCCCTTAAAAACGTGCCGGCCGTAACAACTACGGCCTTTGCCCCGTACCTTGCGCCTATGTGGGTAACAACCCCTTTTACGGTGCCGTTTTCTACAACTATGTCGTCTACCGTCTGCTGGATAACCTGAAGGCCGGGGGTGTTCTCTATCACCCGGCGCATACGGTTCCTGTAGGCCTCTTTATCGGCCTGGGCCCTTGGGGCCCTTACTGCAGGCCCCTTTTTCTTGTTCAGAATCCTGAACTGGATGCCGGTTTCGTCTATGTTCTTCGCCATCTCCCCGCCGAGGGCGTCTATCTCCCTTACAACCGTTCCCTTTGCAACGCCCCCGATTGCAGGGTTACACGACATCTCGGCTATTCTATCTACGTTTATGGTAAAGAGTGCGGTTTTACAGCCCATACGGGCGGCAGCGAGTGCAGCCTCGCACCCGGCGTGGCCGGCACCCACTACAATTACGTCAAATACTTCATCCCACATGGAAGCTCCTAAAGGAAAACTTTAACCTTCGTTCCCCTGGTTGCCTTTAAAAGTTTGGCTGAACTTGCCATGTAGGCAACCACCTGAAGGTTCCCCTCCGGGTAAACGCTGACGAACAGCTCACCCTTCTGGAGCTTCTCAAACTTCGGCAGGAACTTCTCTACCCTAACGCCATTTACCTCAACCGCTTTCGGGGCCTCTCCGCCGAACTCAAAGTTGAGAATCAAGTTTCCGAACTGGTCAACCTCAAGGACGATGGTCTCGTAAACTCCCGGAGCAACCTCCTTAACGGGCGGAAGCCGGAACCTCTTTAGCCTCGATAGCTCTATCTCCTCACCCAAGTGAAGGGGAGAGGAGAGTTTGAGAAGCTCGGCTGCTATGGGAGCCAACTGATTCCTCGTCCTGAAGTGCCCTTTCCCCTCTATAAAGTAGTGGTCGGCCGTTATCCTGTATAGCGCCTCGGGAGGCTCCTCCTCGAACATCAAACTGCCTACGCCGTTATTCGGACAGACAACGTAGAACCTCTCGGTACTCACTATTACCGGCTCTGCCGTAGGGTCGGGGTCAACCATACAGAGGAAAACAGTACCTGTAGGAAAAAACCTGTAAGACCACTTCAGCTTAACGGCTGCGTCAACAAGGTCAAAAGGCCTAACGGAGTGGGTTATGTCAACGATTTTTGCTTCCGGCGTAATACTCCTAATAACCCCGTGGACCGTTCCTACGTAGTGGTCTTTAAGACCGAAATCGGAGAGCAGGGCGATTACTTTTTCCATTCCACCTCCCTGTCGGCCTCCCGGTTTAGCTCTTTTAACCTTAATTCTATTTCTTTTCTCAGCTCCTCTTCTGAATTTTGATTCAAGGAGTTCACAGGCTCACCTAAAATCACCTTACACTTTGAGAACGGACGGGGAATCAAAAATCGGTCCCACGAATTTAACCGAAATCCGCTGCTGCACGAAAAGGTCAGCGGAAAAACCGGAAGACCGGTTTTCGCCGCCAGCTTTGCGATTCCCGGTTTAACAACCTCTCTCGGCCCCCGGGGGCCGTCGGGAGTTATGGCAACAACGTAGCCTTTGTCTAAAAGCTCAAGCATCTGGAGGAAGGCCCTTTCCCCTCCCTTGCCGGGCCCGGTGGAGCCCCTCACCGTTTTAAATCCGAGCCTCTCTACAACTTCGGCTATAAGCTGGCCGTCTCTGTGCCTGCTTATGAGAATTGCCACCTTAGAGGAGAACTCCCTTAAGGCAAAGGGCAGTAAAAACATCCTGCCGTGCCAAAAGGCAACTATAGAGGGAAACCGGGGTTGGGCCCTGAACTCAACATCCACCTTAAGAGTTTTAACCCAAGCTCTGGTAACGTTGTATATGAGCCATGGGTTACTTAACTTCAAACTTCACCTTTACCCTAACCGAGTTTACTCCCTTCGGGAGGGGCGGGAACGGCTCTGCAGAGTAAACTGCAGAGAGGGCCGAGCGGTTAAAGGCGATATCGGGGGATAGCCTCTCCACCTCGAGCTCCCTTAACTTGCCGCTTGCCCCTATGGTGAGGGCGATTATAACCGATTGGCTGCCCTTCTCGCTCCTGTAAAACGGTGCCTTCCACCTCTCCATAATCCTGTTCCTGAGAGCTATCAGGTAGGGAACTAAACGGTTACTTGCAACTTTCGGAGTTCCCCTTCCCTCCTCTGTATTGACCTGGGCAGATAGGCTCAGCCTCCTTCCGCCCTTTCCGGTTGCCTGCGTTTTTATCCACCTGCTCCCGGAAACTGCCTGGACACCGGCTTTAGAGTTACTTCTAAACGGACCTTTAAGCTCTTTTGAGTTTGAAGTTTTGGCGTGGAGAAGGTTCTTCCTCGCCTTGGAGCTTCTCCCCCTTGTTACTGTGTTCTCATCCTTCCTTGGGGCCTTCTCGCTGTTTCCCTCTGAAGGTTTTACTCCCAAAAGGTCCGACTCAACCGCCGTGTCAAAAGTTAAGGGGACAACGCTTACAATCTGGTAAACCTTGGCCGTAAAGGCCTCCCGAACGGCGGGAACGGATAGAAGGGCTGCGTGGATTGCTAAAGATGCGGCAAGGGAGATAAGGTCTAACTTAAGCTGATTTCCCAACGGAAGACCCTTTTATTTTTATGGAGCGGGCGACGGGACTCGAACCCGCGACCCTCAGCTTGGGAAGCTGATGCTCTACCACCTGAGCTACGCCCGCCCTTCCTGCGCAAATAATAAATTAGTGAACCGTGGCCTGCTTATCAACCCTCCTGATAAAAGGTGTGGCCGTTCTCCTTTTCCCGTAGTAGAGGACCTCGAGCCCGTAGGCGGCAAGGAATAAAACGATTGTGGTTATAAACGTTAGCTTACTATGCTGGTACTGAAAGAGCGCTATCTGTATGGCAACGAACGTAATTACAATCAAGTTAAAGAACACAAGCCCCTTGTTTCCCCCTATAACGTCTGCCAACCGCAGGTGGGAGGTTATAACCCCTATATAGAGGGCCGTTGTTATTATGCTTATCATCGAGGCCACCGAAGTTATGTTGAAAAAGAGTGTGAAAAAGAGGCCCAAACTGCAGGTTAAGTAAAGCCCCAGGTGCTCTCCCATCCAACTCCTCTCTACGAGCTTCTGGGGGGCGGGAATGTAGCCGTCCCTCATGAGGGCGTAAGAGGCGTTTGCACCGGTATAGATAGTTGCGTTTAAGGCCGAAGATATACTGATGAGGGCTCCTATACTCAGGAGGAAAAAGCCCAAGTGCCCGAGTGCCGGCTCTGCCGCAACGGCCAGTGCGTTCTCCCTGTACTTAACTATTTCCGAGGCCGGTAGGGCTCCCAGGGCCGCCACCGAAACCAAAACGTAAACGGCCATAACCACCAGTATGCTGGTATAAATGGCCCTTGGAACCGTTTTCTGCGGATTTTCAACGTTCTCACTGATGTTTGTTATGAGGCCGAACCCCATGTAAGAGAGGAAGAAAACAACCGAGGCGTTCAGTATCCCTTTTAGGGTGTGGCTGTTGAGGTGAACCTTTAAGTACTCCGGGTGTATAACCGAAAGTCCCGCAACTATGAATATCAGCAGTATCAACAGCTTTGTTAGAACAATCCAGAACTCCAACTTTCCAACCGCCTGCGTTCCCCCAAAATAGCTCAGGGCTCCGAAAAGGGCTATCACGAGAACCTCAACTACCCTGTGAAAAACCGGGTAGTCCAGGTGAACCAGCGGCAGGAAGTAGCCTGCAAAACTTATGGCAAAAAGTGCAATCGATATGACGTAACTGAACCACATCAGAATCGATAAACTCCCAACAACGGGTGAATCTCCGAACCCCCTCTGAATGAAGGCTATGGGGCCGGCGTTTGAAACCAGCTTTGAGCCGAACTTGGCGTAAGAGTATCCCACCATCAGGGCGTATATACCGCTGATGAAGAAGGCTATCGGCAAGGCGTTACCCGCAATTTTCACCCCGTCTCCGAAAATAGAGAAGATGCTCGCACCTATCATCGTTCCTACTGCCATTGCAACGGCCTGCAGGAAGGTCATCTTCTTCTTTTTCTCCATCTCTTCCCTCCTTGTGTCGATAATAGCACTAAACAGCTATAGGGGTTTTCTATGAAAAAGTTTATAACTTTTTTCCTCCTTCTCCACCTGTTTGCCCCTGTGGCCTTCGGAGCCCCTTCCGAAGACGTGCCCGTAGAGGCCCGAATTGCCTACAAACAGGTGAACGGTAAAGTTGTAGAAGTTGTTGTCATTAAGACAAAATCGGGGAAAACTTACGAGCTCTACCCGGGAATTGCCCCGTCTCAGATTCCGAGGCCGAGCTCTTCCATCCCTCGGGAAAAATCGGAGTTCCTCTACCTAATTTCCGGATTCCTGGTAGGGCTTTTGGGGGCGGGAGTTGTAGCGGTGTGGTGGTTAAACAGGAGGGAAAAGGAAGGCCGCTAACGGGCCTTCCTAATGAGCTTCTCCTTCCTTGCTATTTCGGCTTCAACCTCGGCCCGGCGGGCCTCCTCCTCCTCGCCTAAGGAGGTAAGGAGCTCCTTGAGCTCCGCAACCTCCCTCTCTACGGCTTCAACGTCTACCTCGCCGGGCTCGTAAATTTCCTGAACGCCTATGCGAACAACGTCCGGCTCAACCTGGACGAACCCGTTGTAAACGAGCTTCCTTACCTCTTCTCCGTCGGCAGTTCTACAGGAGACAAACCCGGCGCTTATCCTGTAGAACTCCGGCTGGTGGCCGGGCAGAACGCCCAGGTCGCCGTCGTCGGTCTCAACGTAAACCTCTTTAACGGTAAGCTCGTAGTGCTTACCGGTTGCCGAAGCAAGCTGGAGCTTCATCTCAGCCGGTATTCCCTTGCCAGCCATCTAAACTCTCCTCTATTTCTTAGCTTCCGCTTCCTTCATGAGCTTCTCGCCCTTCTCAATGGCCTCATCAATCGTTCCGACCATGTAGAAGGCCTGCTCGGGCAGGTGGTCGAGCTCACCTTTAACAATCATCTCAAAGCCGCGGATTGTCTCCTCGATAGTTACGTAACGTCCGGGCATTCCGGTGAACACCTCTGCAACGTGGAACGGCTGTGTGAGGAAGAGCTGAATCCTCCTTGCCCTGTGAACAACCAGCTTATCTTCCTCGCTGAGCTCCTCCATACCGAGGATTGCGATGATTTCCAGGAGCTCCTTGTACCTCTGGAGGTACCTCTGAACCTCCCTTGCTACCCTGTAGTGCCTCTCACCTACAATGTGGGGGTCGAGCATACGGGATGTAGACTCAAGGGGGTCAACCGCCGGGTAAATACCCTGCTCTGCGAGGGCCCTCGAGAGAACCGTTGTAGCGTCAAGGTGGGCAAAGAGTGTAAACGGAGCCGGGTCTGTAAAGTCGTCTGCAGGAACGTAAATCGCCTGAACGGAGGTAATGGAGCCCTTCGTTGTAGAGGTAATCCTCTCCTGGATTGCACCTACCTCGGTGGCGAGTGTGGGCTGGTAACCAACCTCAGACGGAATCCTTCCGAGCAGAGCCGAAACTTCCGCACCGGCCTGGATAAAGCGGAACATGTTGTCAACGAAGAACATCATGTCACGGCCTTCAACGTCACGGAAGTACTCGGCCATGGTAACGCCGGTCATCGCAACGCGCCACCTGTTACCGGGGGGCTCGTTCATCTGGCCGTAAACCAGAACCGTGTTCTCAAGAACCCCCGACTCCTGCATCTCCAGCCAGAGGTCTGTTCCCTCCCTGGTCCTCTCTCCGACGCCGGCAAATACCGAGAAACCGCCGTGCTTCATTGCAACGTTGTGAATCAGCTCCATGAGGAGAACGGTCTTACCAACTCCTGCACCGCCGAAGAGTCCCGTCTTACCACCCTTTGCGTAAGGCTCAAGGAGGTCGATAACCTTAATACCGGTTTCAAACACCTCTGCAACGGTCTTCTGCTCTGTAAGGGGCGGTGCCGGCCTGTGGATGGGCCAGTACTCCTCGGCCTCAACGGGGCCTTTGCCGTCAATTGGCTTACCTACAACGTTGAAAATCCTTCCCCTTGTTGCGTGTCCAACCGGAACCTTAAGGTAGTCTCCGGTGTCTATAACCTCCATTCCCCTCTTAAGGCCCTCTGTGGCTCCGAAGGCAACGCACCTTACCCTGTTCTCGCCGAGGTGCTGGTGAACCTCGAGCATAAGGTCGCCTTCCTCAATCTTACCGTCCCAGGTAATCTGCTTAACCTTGGGAACCCTGAGGGCGTGGTAGATTTCAGGGAGTTTGCCGTCGGGGAACTCAACGTCTATAACCGGACCTACAATCTGAACGATTCTCCCCTTATGCTCTGCCATATCTATCCTCCTAACTATTTCATTGCTTCAATAGCGGTGGTTATCTCGATGAGCTCCTTGGTAATTGCGGCCTGACGCGCCTTGTTGAACGAAATGGTGAGCTTCTTAATGAGGTCTTCAGCGTTCTTCGTAGCGTTGTCCATCGCGGTCATCCTGGCCGCGTGCTCAGAGGTCTCAGACTCCTTAAGGGCCCTGAGAACAACCGCCGAAACGTAGGAGCGAACCGCCTCCTCTATCACCTTCTCGTCGGGGCCCACCGTGTACTCGGCGGCCTGAAGCTCCTCTCCGCCTTCCGCCGAGAGGGGCATTATCCTCTCGAACGTGACTTCCTGCTTTAAGGCGTTGATGAACCTGTTGTAAACCAGGTAGACCTCGTCGAAGTACTCAGACTCGTATCCCAGGTAGAGGTCGTAGGCTATCTCGTTGGCAAGGGGAAGACCTATGCGCCTGAATATATCCCTGACCTCTTTCCTGACCTTAAGGTCGGAGTACTTGGTGAAGAACTGGCAGGCCTTGTTACCTACAGTTGTGAGGCTTATCTCAATACCCTCTTTCTGCTTCTCCTGGGCGAACCTGTTAACGCGCCTTATGATGTTGGAGTTAAAAGCACCGCACAGCCCCTTATCGGAGGAGATAACCACAAGCTCAATCCTCTTAACGGGGCGAACCTTGAATATGGGGTGGGTTACCGGGTTCTCCCGCAGGTATAGCCCCTGGGCTATACCCTTCATAACCTCTGCGTAGGGCCTAACGTTTATGAGGTCTTCCTGAGCCTTGCGGAGCTTGGCAGCGGACACCGCCTTCATAGCGGCGGTAATCCGCTTCGTCCCCTTGAGGCTCTTTATCTTGGCTTTTATCTCTCTCATTCCGGGCATTGTTTACCTCTCAATTAGGCTGTGAAGGTTGCCTTGAACTCCTTAATTGCCTCGTGGAGCTTCTTGGTGAGCTCGTCGTCGAGCTTCTTCTTCTCGAGAATCTCCTTGAGAATCTCGGGGTGCTTGGCGTCCATAAAGGCGTAGAGCTCCCACTCAAACTTCGTAACCGCCTCAACGGGGATGTCGTCGAGGTAACCGTTAATTGCGGCAAAGAAGGCAACAATCTGCTTCTCTACGGGGATAGGCTTGTGGGGCGGCTGTTTGAGGAGCTCCATAAGCCTCCTACCCCTCTCAAGCTGAGCCCTTGTTGCAGGGTCAAGGTCGGAAGCGAACTGGGCGAACGCCTCAAGCTCCCTGTACCTTGCAAGCTCAAGCCTGAGCTTACCGGCAACCTGCTTCATTGCCTTAATCTGGGCTGCACCACCTACCCTGGAAACCGAGAGACCTACGTTGATAGCCGGCCTCTGACCCTTGTAGAAGAGGTCGGTCTCGAGGAATATCTGACCATCGGTAATGGAGATAACGTTTGTGGGAATGTAAGCGGAGATGTCTCCGGCCTTGGTCTCAACAATCGGGAGGGCTGTAAGCGAACCTGCTCCGAGCTCGTCGTTGAGCTTTGCGGCCCTTTCAAGGAGCCTGGAGTGCAGGTAGAAAACGTCTCCCGGGTAAGCCTCCCTTCCCGGAGGACGCCTGAGGAGGAGCGACATCTCACGGTAGGCAACCGCCTGCTTGGAGAGGTCGTCGTAAACTATAAGTGCTGCCCTTCCGGTATCCCTGAAGTACTCCGCTACTGTACAGGCGGCGTAGGGTGCAAGGTACTGAAGTGCTGCCGGGTCGGAAGCAGTAGCGGAGATAACGATTGTGTAGTCCATAGCTCCCAGCTCTTTGAGGAGCTGAATCGTTTGAGCAACGGTTGAACGCTTCTGACCTACCGCACAGTAAACGCAGATAACGCCTTCCCTCTTCTGGTTGAGAATAGTATCGATAGCAACGGTGGTCTTACCGGTCTGCCTGTCTCCGATGATGAGCTCCCTCTGACCCCTTCCGATGGGGATGAGGGCGTCGATTGCCTTGATACCGGTTTGAAGCGGCTCGTGAACCGGTTTCCTGGTTACGATTCCGGGAGCGATACGCTCAACCGCACGCCTTTCTGTGTACTCAATGTCTCCTTTACCGTCGATGGGATTTCCCAAGGGGTCAAGGACCCTTCCTATAAGGCCGTCTCCAACGGGCATGTCGAGGATACGGCCGGTCCTCTTGGCCTTACCGCCTTCTACGATGCCCCTTCCCTCTCCGAGGAGAACGACACCTACGTTGTCCTCCTCAAGGTTGAACGCAACGCCTTCGGTTCCGTCTTCAAACTCTACAACCTCACCGTACTCAACGTTCTCGAGGCCGTAAACCCTTGCAACTCCGTCTCCGACCTTGATAACAATACCCGTCTCGTCGAGGTTTACAGAGGCCTCAAACTCCTCAATCTGTTTTCTTATCAGTTCGGAAATTTCCTCTGCCCTAATCTGCATCGTTCCACCTCGCTTTCTGGTTTTTATCTTAATCGGCTATCGCTTTCTTAAGAGCTTCAAGCTGGCTCTTTATAGAGGCGTCGAGCACCTTGTCTGCAACCTTCACCACAAAGCCGCCGATTATGGAAGGGTCAAGCTTCACGGTAATCTCGGCCTTCTTCCCGAAAATCTCCTCGATTTTGGCCTTTATCCTGTTCAGGGTCTCCTCGTCTATCTCGGTAGCAGTGGTCACTTCTGCCTTTACAACTCCCAAACGGGCGTTTACGAACTGCTCAAACTCCTGGAGGAACTCCCTGAGAAGGCCGAGCCTGTTCCTTTCGGCCATAAGCTCGAGCACCCTTTTGAGCTCCTTGCTGACTTGAACCTTTTCCAGCACTTTCTCAAGGAGGGCTTTCTTCTTCTCTACGGGAATTATCGGGTTTTTAAAGTATTTGATTGCCTTGTCGTCAAACAGGGAAACAACGGTTTTCAGTTCGTTCAGAACCGCTTCCAGT
This sequence comes from Thermovibrio ammonificans HB-1, assembly GCF_000185805.1. Taxonomy (NCBI): domain Bacteria; kingdom Pseudomonadati; phylum Aquificota; class Aquificia; order Desulfurobacteriales; family Desulfurobacteriaceae; genus Thermovibrio; species Thermovibrio ammonificans. The sequence continues at coordinate 1,618,403 of NC_014926.1, read as the reverse complement.
CTGTCGTCGGGTAGAACCTCTGCCAGAGCTTTTGCGTACCTTCTGGCAACTCTTACTTCCAGTCTCAACTTGACCCCTCCTAAAGCTTTTCAAGGCTGGATTCGATGAGTTTCTTGTTAACTTCCGGGGTTATGGAGCCTTTGAGCTTGTTTTCTGCAAGCTCTACAGCCTTTTGAGCCGCGAACTTCTTGAGCTCCTCTTTCGCCTTGTAGAGCTCCTTCTCTATCTCCTCATCGGCCATCTTCACGATGCGCTCGGCAGTCTGCTTGGCCTCGGCGATAATCTGCTCTTTCTCCCTCTGGGCCACTTCCTTCGAGTAGGCGATGATTCTCTCGGCCTCCGCTTTTGCCTCTTGAGACTTCTTCTCGGCCTCCTTGAGGAGCTTCAGCGCCTCCTCTTTCTCCTGCTTGGCCTTCTCGAACTTGGTGGTTATCGCCTCTATACCGTTGGAGATGAAGTTTGAAACGGGCTTTCTGAGAATCCAGTAAAGGAGTGCAAACAGGATAATGGTGTTTACGAACTTCCAAAATAGCAGGTGTCCGCCGCCTTCCATCGTGCCCCCTTTAAGCTACCTTTCTGAGGATTTTCTTCACTATCTCTTCTGCCAGCTTCTCGGCCTCGGCCTCCAGCTTGGCCTTCTCCTTCTCGAAGGAGCTCCATATCTCCTTCTTGGCGCTCTCTACCCTTGCGGTTGCCTCTTCCTGGGCCCTTCTGATTATCTCTTCCCTCTCTGCACGGGCCTCTTTCACCGCCGTGTCTATTATGGTTTTGGCCTCGGCCTTGGCCTTCTCAAGGAGCTCCTCTACCTCTTTCAGGAGGCTTTCGGCCTTCTGTTTCAGAGCCTCTGCCTCCGAGTAGATAGCTCCCAGCTCGCTCTCCCTCTCTTCCATAAGCTTTAGGAGGGGTTGAAACAGGAACTTGTTGATGAGCACCATGAAGATGAGGAAGTTGACAGCCTGAACCACCAGGGTCCAGTCTATGGATACGATGCTTCCCTCCATTACCCGACTCCTTCCCGAGTGATTTCCCCTCCTCCCAGAAGCAGGTCGTTGCTGTAAAAGGCACAGACCTGCCCTGGCGCGGGGGCAGAAACTTTCGCCGCTAATTTTACACGATAAATGCCGTTTTTAAAATAGTGTAACGATTCTACCGGAACTGGCTCAGAACGGTACCTTACCTGGGCCAGCAAGGGTAGGTCGGTAAGGCGCTCTTGGGGTACGTGCCAGTTAACCTTCCACACCGTTATTTCGTCTTTTTCAACGGCCTCCTTCGGGCCTACAATCACCGCGTTCTCTTCGGGGCGGAGCTCAACTACGTGAAGTGGGTGTTTGTAGCTTATCCCCAGCCCCCTCCTCTGGCCTACTGTGTAGTAGATGAGTCCTTTGTGTTTCCCGAGAACTTCTCCGGTTGTGAGCTTAAAAGGCCCCGGCCGGGGTTTTATGAACTTCCTCAGGAAGTCGGCGTAGCTTTTCTCCTTTATAAAGCAGACGTCTTGGCTTTCTCCCTCAAAGGGGAATCCCAACTTCTTGGCTTTCTCTATTACCTCTCTTTTTGTAAGGTTCCCCAGCGGGAGAATCAAATTTTCAAAAACCCTTTGCTCTACGAGTGCCAGGAAGTAGGACTGCTCCTTCCCCGGTTCAACGCCCCGCTTTATGAGTTTTCTGCCGAAGCTCTCTACCTTTTCCACCCGTGCGTAGTGGCCCGTTGCTATGTAGGGAATTTTGAGTTTCCGGGCGAGTTTGTACAGCTCTTTAAGCTTTATCTCCCGGTTACACACTGCGCACGGGTTCGGGGTGAGTCCTTTCCGGTAGTAGGCGATGAAGTAGTCTATTACCGCCTTTTTAAACTCTTCGGTGAGGTCCACAACTGTGAGTTTAAGGTTTAGAAGCTCTGCGCTCCTTCTGGGTTTTGTGGTGTCGGCGTCGGGCAGGAGCTTGAAGTAAACCGGGTAAACGTTGAAGCCCTGTTCAAGTAGTAGGTGGGCTGCGTAGAAGCTGTCTACCCCGCCGCTGAACCCGAGTAGGACTCTTTTCATAACGGCCAGCTCTTTAGATTTAATTTCTTTAAACTCCATATTGCCCTTGGAAACTATAATAAAAGCGTTATGGGTGTTGAACTATTTAGAAAATTATACTTATCAGATTAAGTTAACTTCGGTTACCTATGCGTGAGTTTTTAAAGCGGTTCAAATACAAGTCAAAAACGGCCGTTAAGGCTGTCAGATACGGTATCTTAGACCTATTCTACGCTTCTCTTTGGGTGGTTGCCGCTCTTGCGATTCCTGTGGTTGTTAAGGTTATCTTTTCTTTGAAGGCCGGGATTGCCTTGAATGATTTAAAAAGCTTTATTTTCTCCTCCAGCTACTTCTCGGGGCTGCTCGGTACCGTCCTTATGTATATGGTGGAAGGTGTTATTCTTATATTTACTGCGACTATTGTTTCCGGCTTTTTAAAGTTGGACTTTTCAGAACTTTTAGGTGAGGGTGCATTTTTCTATTTAATGATTTTCGTCTTGGTTTTTGTCTGGTTCTTCTATAAGATTATGGGATGGCTGTTTCTCGGGCAAAATCCCTTTATTTTTCACAACAAAGACGCATTTGTTCTTCTGATAATTCTCTTCTTGATGGCCTTTGATAAGTCTCCTTATAAACTACGTAAGCCACTTTCTTCCGGAAAAGAGTAATTGGGGGAGGGACAAATGGAAGACATTTTAAGGGTTTTTGTTTTTAATTTAGTTTACGCTGTGGTTATTATTGGAGTTTTGTATTTGATTTACAAATCATTACTCCTTCGTTACAGCCGCCTTGAAAATGCTGGGAAACTTTCCGCTTCAGAGCCGAGTTCTGGTAGTGCCGTTAGTGTTCAAAGTGCAGAGTTGGAGGTTAGGGAGTTTGTAGACCCTAAGCTCACCCTTTCGTGGGAAAGGGGAGCAGTTTATCCTCTGGGACTTAAGGGTGAAAAGGTCATTCGGGTCAGTTTACCTTCCGAGGAGGAGCGGAAGGAACTTGAAAGGCTTTTAGGACCGGAACTCACTCGAGTTCTTTACCCTAAGAGCGGCGTTAAGCTTACTGTTTAGTCGGTTTACTCAGGTTGTTTAAACAAAGAATTTCCAAGCAAAGAGGGGGCGTATGTCTAAGGATTACTCGCAGGAGCTTCTCGATACTTTAAGAGAAATCTCCGAGCTTTTCTTCGAGCACTACTCTTCTCCCTACAACGCAATAATTGCCTTTACCAACGAGAAACCCGTTAAACCGCTAATAGAGCTTGAGGCGGCTTTTGTTCACTTGGTTAGCGCCGTTAAGGCCCTTTCGCAGGTTGACAACAGCGAGGAAGCTCTGGAGAGATTCGAGAACAACCTTAAGCGCTTTAAAGGGCACGTGGAGAGGATGCTCCTTGACCTCTATAAACTTGCCTATATAGAGATTATCTCCCTTCTTAAGAAGAGGTTGGAGGAGCTTAAGGGGGACCTTTACGAAAAGGAGTTTGTTGGATATTTGGAGCTTCTTGACACCGCCGTTAGTAGGTTCTACTCGGTCAGGCAGAGGGAGATTAACACGGTCGGCATTTCAAAGGGGGAGGTGCTCAACCTCTACCGGAAAGGGTTGGATGAACTTGTAAAGAAATATAAGGAGATTCGTTAGCACTTTTGAAACTGCCGCTGCTTATGTAGCCTTTAGATGGGTGGTAAAAGGAAGGGCGCCCTTGGCGGGCGCCCCTGTGACTCATGGGGAGGAGGGAGGGGGATAGGGGGTGTCTGCTATTAATAATAGTTCCTATTTTTCCTTTGTCAAGGGGTATTCACCTTGTTCAACTTCTGAATACTTAATATACGCCTTCTGCTTACCTTTTCAACTCCAGCCACTCTTTTAAAATCAGGGCCGCTGCGTAGTCGTCCAGCTCCTCTTTTTCTTTCCCCAAGCTTCTTGCAACTTCCCTTGCCTCCTGGGTAGAGAAGGATTCGTCGTGGGTGTAGATGGGGATTTGGTATCCCCTTTCCCTAAGGAAGCTCTGGAGCTTTGCTGTGAACTTCTCTATCTTTTGGCCTATTTTGGTCTTTTCCCCTTGGGCGTTTATGGGGATGCCCACCACTATCTCTTCTACTCCTTTGTCGAGCACTATTTTCAGAAGCTCTTCAAAGGTTTCTCTGTTGCTCTTTCTGTATAGTATTCGGTAGGGGGAAGCAGTCAGCTTTAAAGGGTCGGAGAGTGCAACGCCTATTCTTTTGAATCCTACGTCGAGGGCCATCACTCTTCCCAATCCTACCCCCGTGATGTGGCTACTACAACTTCTACCTTGTCGCCGTCTGTTAGGAGCTCGTCGTCGCAGAGAAGCTCACCGTTGCGAACTACTACGGCCGTTTCCGGGTATATGCCCATCTGAAGTAACAGCTTGTCTACCCTTATTCGGCGGCCGTTGAACTCTACGGCCCTTTCCCTGCCGTCCTGTTCTACTAAAATAGTTCCCAACTTTAACCTCCGGAGGAGTGGTGAAACTGTTCTTAGACGACTGGAGGGAGCCTCCACCAGATTATATACTGGTGCGCAGCGTTAACGAACTGAAGAAGCTCGTTAAGAGATTCGGCCCTCAAATAGAAGTGCTCGACCTCGACAACCACCTCGGCCCTTATCAGAGCTTGGGAGGAACCGGGCTCGACTTTATAAAGTGGCTGGAAGAAGCGGTTTACCTTGGTGAGGTGGAGCTCAACCCCGATGTTAAAATTGTCTCCCACTCCAGTGACCCGCTGGCAAGGGAACTTATAGAGGAAGTGGGAGCTTCCATAAAAGCCTATTTAAGGAGTAGGAGATGAAGCTGAGCAGGGAAGAGGTTCTTCACATTGCCATGCTGGCCAGAATAGAGCTCAGGGAAGAGGAAGTTGAGAAGTTCAGAAATCAGCTTTCGGAGATTCTTACCTTTGTTGAGAAGCTCAACGAGCTCGATACAGAGGGCATAGACCCGAAGTTTAGCGTAATTCCTCCCGAAAACGTCTTAAGGGAGGATGTGCCCGGTATGAGCTTGCCGAGGGAGAAGGTGTTTATGAACGCCCCCGAAACCGACGGAGAGTACTTTATCGTTCCCAAAGTGGTTAAAAAGTAGGAGGGAGAAATGGAACTGCTTGAGAAGAGCCTTAAAGAGCTTCACACCCTCATAAAGAAAAAAGAACTCAAACCTTCCGAGCTTGTACAGGCGAATATAGAGCGTATAGAACAGACCGAGGAGAAGCTCAACGCCTACATAACCGTCTGTGCCCAAGAAGCCCTTGAGAAGGCAAAAGTTGCCGATGAAGAACTTCTTAGGCTCTCCGAAGACGAAATCCCCGAGCTCTTCGGAATTCCCATAGCCATAAAAGACAACATCAACGTTGAAGGCATTAGAATGACCTGTGCCTCCCGTATGCTCGAGAGCTTCATCTCCCCCTACGACGCAACCGTTACAAAGAAGCTTCGCGAAAGGGGAGCTATCTTCATAGGCAAAAACAACCTCGATGAGTTTGCAATGGGCTCCTCAACCGAAACCTCCTACTTCGGGCCTACTAAAAACCCCTGGGACTTCTCCCGTGTACCCGGAGGCTCCTCCGGAGGCTCTGCAGCTGCCGTTGCGGCCCGCTCTGCACTGGCATCTCTCGGTTCTGACACCGGGGGCTCAATCAGACAGCCCGCCGCCTTCTGCGGAGTGGTAGGCCTGAAGCCAACCTACGGTAGAGTTTCAAGGTATGGCCTTACAGCCTTTGCCTCCTCCCTCGACCAAATCGGCCCCATAACAAAAAACGTAGAAGACGCCGCCTACCTACTAAACATCATCTCCGGCCTCGACTCAAAAGACGCAACCAGCGCAAAACTGCCGGTTCCCAACTTCCTGGAAGCTCTAAACGGAGAGGTTAAAGGCCTCAAAGTAGGCCTTCCGAAAGAGTACTTTGTAGAGGGGATAGAACCGGAAGTTAAAGCCCTTGTAGAAGAAGCAGCCCGGAAACTTGAGAAACTCGGAGCAGAACTCGTAGAAGTCTCCCTTCCCACTACCAAGTACTCCGTTGAAACCTACTACATAATCGCTCCCGCCGAGGCCTCCTCAAACTTGGGAAGGTTCGATGGAGTCAGGTACACCTACAGAGCAAAGAACTACAAGGGCCTCGTTGATATGTACTGCAAAACCCGTGCAGAAGGCTTCGGAGACGAAGTCAAACGCAGAATAATGATAGGAACCTACACCCTTAGTGCCGGCTACTACGACGCCTACTACCTTAAAGCTCAAAAAGTGAGAACCCTCATATACAACGACTTCCAAAAAGCTTTTGAGTCGGTAGATGTCCTGCTCACCCCGGTAACCCCCGAAGTTGCCTTTAAAATCGGTGAAAAAACCGACGACCCTATAAAAATGTATCTGTCCGACGTATTCACGATTGCCGTAAACCTTGCCGGGTTACCTGCCCTCTCCCTTCCGTGCGGCTTAACAGCTCAGAACCTTCCTGTTGGCGTTCAACTCATCGGAAAAGCCTTCGACGAAGAAACCATCTTAAAAGTTGCCCACGCCCTCGAAGCTGAGCTTAACCTCAGCCTTAAACCTGCCCTTTAACGGGAAGGCGGCCGCTAATGAGCCGCCTCTCCCTTCTCTCACTTTTCATCTCCGTTCTCATAAACGGAGCCCTTCTTTACCTGCTCTCAATCGAACTTAAACCTCCTCGACTCTCAGAAAAGCCGGAAGCACCTATTGTCCTAAACTTCGGATATCCTTCTCCAAAAAGAGAAAACGGTCCTCGCCCTAAAGCAGAAAGTAAAACTGTGAACAAAACTCCTCCACTTCCCAAAAAAAACGTAAAACAAAAACGCCACTACAAGAAGAAACGGAACCACTCCTTGAAAACTTCCCCTAAAAAAACTGTTAAACCCTCTACTCCAAAAAGAAAAACCCAACTCCTTCAAAAAAACTTAAAAATTACTAAAAACGAGATGAAACATTCCCATTTCGGCCCAACACATTCAAAAAGAACTTCTGCTAACTCTTTAACTACTCCTTCTACTCAAAATGGAACTTCACCTACCGCTTCCCCCTTAAAAACTCCTTCAGAAAGGAATTCCACTACCTCCGGTTTAGCAACCTCTGGAGCTTGTCCTGGCAGAAAACCCCTCTCTTCTAAAACAAACACAAAGAAAGAGCCTTCTCTTGAGAACTACCTAAAACAGGTTCTTAAAGAGGTAGAACGTCATAAATTCTACCCCCCGATTGCCCGCAGACTCGGCATAGAAGGCAGAGTGAAAGTTGAAATCGTAATCTCACCTGAAGGACAACTAAGCTCTCTGAGAATTCTCTCGTCACCTTCAAGAATTCTGACTTCCGCCGTAGTCAAAATACTGAATAATTGCTCCTTCCCTAAACCGCCAACTAACAAAAGAGTGAAGCTTGAGTTCGTTATCAACTTTAAGCTTGAACATTAAGCTTTTTTATAAAAAGATGGCTTGACCTTTAGATATAAATTTCTCTGAAAACTATTGAATCCTAATCCTGTGATATAGAATGTGTGTAGGAGATTTTCCAACCCTTCAAGAGATAAAATACTTTATAGAAAAAGAACTTCTGAAACCCAATGAGATAGAAGATATCCAATGCGGCTTCTCAGCTATTGTGGTCTATCTTAAAAAGCGACCGTCAATAGAAAGAAGTCTTGAGCTTAGAGATAAAGTTTACAAAGCTTTCGGAAAGAAAATAACAGTAATATTTGTGTAAACTGCTTATTATGTATCTATTAAGATTATGCATAGCCCCTTATCGCCTTTAATCCCACTTGTTCAGATAAAACCGTTTATCAACTCTTTAGGGACGAAGCTGATTATCGTTTAAATCCTACTTGCTTGTTCAGATAAAACGGATAGAAGCTATGGCAGGTAAACCGCCGTAGCTTGATTTAAATCCCACTTGTTCAGATAAAACCAGCTTCCTCTTCCACAACAAGGGGGTAGTAGCCCTGCAGTTTAAATCTCATTTGTTCAAATAAAACAGCATCTCTGATAGAAGGAATAGATATTGTATATGGTTTAAATCCCACTTGTTCAAATAAAACGGTGCCCTCTTTCTCCTCTCTAAGAGCTCCCATGCCGCGTTTAAATCCCACTTGTTCAAATAAAACTGGTTTAAAAAAGAATATTTAGGAGTATAATTGGAGTTTAAATCCCACTTGTTCAAATAAAACTTCTTACGAAAGGACGATTGAGACAGTTGAGAAGGTTTAGTTTAAATCCCACTTGTTCAAATAAAACGGTCCTTGGCGGGCAGGTTCAAAACATACCAGTCCGAAATGTTTAAATCCCACTTGTTCAAATAAAACCCGCCCGTCGCTACTTAATGAAACTTTACTCTATCTTCGTTTAAATCCCACTTGTTCAAATAAAACCTTCCTCGTGTTTTAGTTCAAGCT
>NC_014926.1:1472500-1607500 GCF_000185805.1 Thermovibrio ammonificans HB-1 | reverse complement strand
GGGCTGTTTCCCTCTTGTCCACGGAGCTTATCCCCCGCGGACTGACTCCCACGGAGCATCTGCCGGCATTCGGAGTTTGGCGGGGTTCGGTACCCCTTTCGGGGCCCTAGCCCCACCAGTAGCTCTACCTCCGGCAGACTCGACCGTGAGGCTAGCCTGAAAGCTATTTCGGGGAGAACCAGCTATCTCCGTACTCGATTAGCTTTTCACTCCTACCCACAGCTCATCCCCTGGTTTTTCAGCACCAGTGGGTTCGGTCCTCCATCCGGTGTTACCCGGACTTCAACCTGGCCATGGGTAGATCGTACGGTTTCGGGTCTACTCCCGGCGACTTAGCGCCCTGTTCGGACTCGGTTTCCCTACGGCTCCGCCTTACGGCTTAGCCTTGCCGCCGAGAGTAACTCCCTGGCCCATTACGCAAAAGGTACGCCGTCAGGGAGCTTACGCTCCCCTCCGACCGCTTGTAGGCACACGGTTTCAGGCTCTCTTTCACTCCCCTCACCGGGGTTCTTTTCACCTTTCCCTCACGGTACTGGTGCGCTATCGGTCGCCAGCGAGTACTTAGCCTTGGAGGGTGGTCCCCCCGGATTCCCGCAGGATTCCACGTGTCCCGCGGTACTTGGGAGCGCACCCCAGGGAGAGGCTCGAGTTTCGCCTACGGGGCTATCACCCTCTACGGCTGACCGTTCCAGGCCATTCGGCTACCCGAGCCTTTTGTAACTCCCCGAGGAGTCCGCAGCCTCCTCCAGGTGCGTCCCGCAACCCCGGGTGGGCAACGCCTGCGGGCTTTAACACCCACCCGGTTTGGGCTGGTCCCCTTTCGCTCGCCGCTACTCAGGGAGTCTCGTTTGATTTCCTTTCCTCCGCCTACTGAGATGTTTCAGTTCGGCGGGTATCGCCTCCCGGCAAAGCCGGGATGACGGGCTTTGAGCCCGCCGGGTTTCCCCATTCGGGCATCCCCGGGTCATCAGCTGTTTGCGCCTCGCCGGGGCTTATCGCAGCTTACCACGCCCTTCATCGCCTGCTGGCGCCAAGGCATCCACCGTGTGCCCTTAGCACCTCGGCCTTACACTACCTCAGTGCTGGTTCCCTTATTCTGCTGTCAAAGACCCCTCTTTCCGGGCCAGTTATTCTGAACCCACCACTGGTTAGGGAATTAATGGTGGAGACGGCCGGACTTGAACCGGCGACCGCCTGCTTGCAAGGCAGGCGCTCTCCCAGCTGAGCTACGTCCCCACACTTCTTGTGGTGGGCCAGGGTGGACTCGAACCACCGACCTTACCCTTATCAGGGGTACGCTCTAACCGACTGAGCTACTGGCCCTTGACAAGACGATAAGGGACACGCACCTGCCATCTTTTAGGGGCGGGCGCTGCCCGCCCCTGCTCCATAAAAGGAGGTGATCCAGCCGCAGGTTCTCCTACGGCTACCTTGTTACGACTTCACCCCAGTCACCGGCCCTACCTTCGGCCCCTGCCTCCCCCCGAGAGGGGGGTTGGCTCGGGGACTTCTGGTAGAGCCAGCTTCCGGGGTGTGACGGGCGGTGAGTACAAGGCCCGGGAACGTATTCACGGCCGTGTAGCTGACCGGCCGTTACTAGCGATTCCAGCTTCATGCAGGCGAGTTGCAGCCTGCAATCCGAACTGGGACCGGGTTTCTGAGATTTGCTCCACCTCGCGGCTTCGCAATCCCTCTGTCCCGGCCATTGTAGCACGTGTGTAGCCCAGGGCGTAAGGGGCATACTGACCTGACGTCATCCCCCCCTTCCTCCGGCTTGTCGCCGGCAGTCTCCCTAGTGTGCCCGGCATTACCCGCTGGCAACTAGGGACAGGGGTTGCGCTCGTTGCGGGACTTAACCCAACACCTCACGGCACGAGCTGACGACGGCCATGTACCACCTGTGCCGGGTGGGCCCCCCGAAGGGGGCCACGACCCTGCCTTTCGGCAGGGCTACCCCCGGCATGTCAAGCCCTGGTAAGGTTCTTCGCGTAGCATTGAATTAAACCACATGCTCCACCGCTTGTGCGGGCCCCCGTCTATTCCTTTGAGTTTCAGCCTTGCGGCCGTACTCCCCAGGCGGGGTGCTTAACGCGTTAGCTTCGGCACTGCACCCTTTAGGGTGCAACGCCCAGCACCCATCGTTTACAGCGTGGACTACCCGGGTATCTAATCCGGTTTGCTCCCCACGCTTTCGCGCCTCAGCGTCGGTACCGTCCTCGCTGGCCGCCTTCGCCACCGGTGTTCCTCCCGGTATCTACGCATTTCACCGCTACACCGGGAATTCCGCCAGCGTCTTCCGGACCCTAGGCCAGCAGTATCAGAGGCAATTCCCCGGTTGAGCCGGGGGCTTTCACCTCTGACTTACTGGCCCGCCTACGCGCACTTTACGCCCAGTAATTTCGCGCAACGCTCGGGACCTACGTATTACCGCGGCTGCTGGCACGTAGTTAGCCGTCCCTTCCTCTCCGGGTACCGTCACGGGCGGGGGCTATTCACCCCCGCCCGCATCGTCCCCGGCGACAGGAGTTTACACCCCGAAGGGCTTCATCCTCCACTCGGCGTCGCTGGGTCAGGCTTGCGCCCATTGCCCAAGATTCCCCACTGCTGCCTCCCGTAGGAGTCCGGGCCGTGTCTCAGTCCCGGTGTGGCTGGCCATCCTCTCAGACCAGCTACCCGTCGTAGGCTTGGTAGGCCGTTACCCCACCAACTACCTGATGGGACGCGAGCCCATCCCGAGGCGGCAGCATGCGAAGCAGAGGCCACCCTTTTCACACGGGCCATGCGGCCTGTGCGCTTATGGGGTATTAGCCCGGGTTTCCCCGGGTTATCCCCCTCCTCGGGGTAGGTTGCTCACGCGTTACTCACCCGTTCGCCGGTCGCCGGCACCGGTTCCCGAAGGAACCGGCCCGCTGCCCCACGACTTGCATGTGTTAGGCACGCCGACAGCGTTCGCGCTGAGCCAGGATCAAACTCTCCAGCGGAAGAAATTGGAGTCAAGGTGAAACTCGAATCCGCCCGTAGGAGAACAACCCTACGGAACACCTCAAGGGAAAGCCGTAAAGGCTTGAGGACTCAGCGCAGGTGCGTGTCCCTTATTCTCCTGTCAAAGACCGGCTACGGAAGTTATCCGTGCCGCGCAACTATCTAATTTATGCCCTCGCTTTTACTGTGTCAACCCCTTTTGCAGGTTGTGGTCTTTTCTGCAAGGGGTTGAGGGTACAGGAGCTGATAATAGCTCCTGTGGAGGGGTTTGATTTTTTGCTCGGTTGGAGCGATTGCTAAATTTATACCCCTCCTTTTTGGTTGTCAACCCCTGGTTAAGAGAGGGAGTTATCTGCCAAGGGGTTGACGTTGAGGGCCGTATTCGAAGATGTTTTCAAAGAGCGCGAAGTTTAAATTTAGTCGTGTTATCTGAGTTGTCAAGGGGGAGAGGAACCCGGTTAAGGGTTCGTCCTTGGCGACAGCCTGGAGCTGCCGGTTTGGAGAGCGTATTCAGCTGTTGCGAGCCGATAATATAGACCTTGTTTTGAAGGTGTCAAGTTTATGGAGCGGGCGACGGGACTTGAACCCGCGACCTCAACCTTGGCAAGGTTGCGCTCTACCAACTGAGCTACGCCCGCTCAGCTACAGCCATATAAGATAGAGCTCAGTTTTGGTTTGTCAATACCTGAGGAGGTGTTTCTGCGGAAGCTTGTCCGCGAGGGCCTAAGGATATGATTAGGTAGGTTTGCCCGAACTGTTTTTTCACTTGAATTTGGAGGAACTGGTCGGGGGTTACGTATGTGAGTTGGGCGCTGTCGCCGTAGATGGTTATGGCTACAGGTTCCCAGCCTTTTTCCGGCAGTGTGGCTTTGTAGTAGGAGACGATGTCTTTTACGGGAGCGTCTCCTTTGAATATGAGCCTTCCCACTTTGATGTTACCGGATTCGTAGATGAAGCTTTTGTCGGATACCAGCTGGAAGCCGGGGTAGATGGGAACGGTGTCTCCCAGGAGCTCAGCTTTTACCTGTTCTTGGGTTAGGACGGTTGTTTTTGGGGGTTTTTGGTTTACTGCACATCCCGTGACGGCTGCAGCTATGGCGAGGGGAATGAGCAGTTTTTTCATGTTCCACCTCTCAGGGTATTTTGATGGGTTCTACATCTATTTTATACGTAACTTTGAATCGGGAGAGGAGCTGTTTGATTTTGGGAAGTAGGGTGTCGGATTTTAGTTTGATGAAGATTGAGTAGGTTTTGCCGTTGGGGAGGGGTAGGGGCTTTGAGACTTCCTGGGATGGGAGTTTTTTCATGGCAGCGTAGAGTTCTTTCAGTTTGCTTTTTTGTGTTTCCGGTACTTCTACTTCTATAACGGCTCCTAAGGTGTAGGGCGGGTAGTTGAAGAGTTTTCTGTAGCTCAGCTCTTCTTCGTAGAAGGTGTGGAACTGGCCGGTTACGGCGTATTTGATTGGGTAGAAGTCGGGGTTGAAGGCTTGGACGACGGCGTATCCGGGTTTGAACCTTCCCACCCGTCCTATGGCCTGGACGATGGCCTGATAGGCTCTTTCCGCTCCCATGTAGTCGGGCGGGCCGGTGAGTTGGTCTGCGATTAGTATACCTAAGAAGGTGAGGTTGGGAAGGTTGTGACCCTTTACGGCAATTGAGGTGCCGACGATGACGTCTATTTTTCCCTCTACAGCGAGTTTTATGAGGCGGTTTGCGTCTTTGTAGGTTTTGACGGTGTCGAGGTCGAACCTTTCTATTTTCCAGTTGGGGTAGAGGAGTTTGAGTTCTTGGGTGACTCTCTCGGTGCCGTAGCCTGTGAACTCCAGGCGCTGACCGCACTTGATACACCTGAAGATTAGTTTGTAGCGGGTTCCGCAGAGGTGGCAGATGAAGCACTTTTTCTCTTTGTGGTAGGTTACGGGAACGCCGCACTTTTTGCAGTTGAGGGTATAGCCACAGTTGGGGCAGATTATTTTGTGGCTGTATCCTCTTCTGTTTATGAACAGGAGGGCTTGGCCTCCCGAGTTGACGGCTCTTTCAAGGGCAGATAGGAGCTTCTCGCTGAATATCCCTACCCGTTTCCTCTCTTTTTTGAGGTCTACAAGTTCCACTTTCGGGGGCGGAATTCGGGTTACTCTGCTCGGTAGGAAGTGGAAGAGGAACTCCCCCCTTTTGGCCCGGTAGTAGCTTTCTACAGAGGGCGTTGCCGAAACGAGAAGGAGAGGCACTTTTTCCAGCTCGGAGCGCTTAACTGCAACGGTTCTTGCGTGGTAGTAGGGTTTTTGTTGCTCTTTGTATGAGGGGTCTTGCTCTTCATCGAGGACTATGAGGCCGAGGTTTTTCATGGGAAGGGCTACGGCGATTCTCGTTCCTACAATCAGCGGCACTTCTCCTTTAAGGGCCTTTAGCCATACCGATGCCCTCTGGGCCGGCGTGAGGCCCCCGTGGTAGAGTGCGTAGTTTGTGCCGAAGAGGGACTCTATTCTGCTTTGGAGCTCCGGGGTAAGTAGGAGTTCGGGGACGAGAATCAGAACCGAGTTGCCCGAGTCTACAGCTCTCCTTGCGGCGTGTAAGTAGACCTCCATCTTCCCGGAGCAGGTGACTCCGCTGAGCAGGTGAATTCCTCTGTACTTGAAGAGGCTCTCCAGAACGGCTTTCTGCTCTTGCGTGAGTTCTGTTGTGCCCCTTGGTGAGAGGCTCGGGGGAGGGGGCGGGAGGAGAGACTCTTTTTCTGTTATCTGTATGAGGCCTTTTTGCCGGAGGTTTTCTATTACTCCTCGGGAGAAACCGAAGTAGGTTAGGTGTTTCAGCGGGAGTTCGCCGTGTTTTTTTAAGAGGTTGAGAAGCTCTCTGCCCTTCGGACCGCATTTACCTTCCTTCAGGTAGCGGACCCACTTTTCTTTTGGGGGCCCGCCCGGTTTAAGTTGGGTGTTGAGCCGGGCGGCTCCTTTTTCTACCAACCTCTTGAGGTAGGCGTTGAGTGAGCTTCCCCCAAATTTCCTCCTTAGGAAGGAGACCGAAACGGGGGAGGAGAAGGAGGAGATGAGGGTGTGAAGCTCCTCCTCCTTGGGGGTTAAGGGCTTTTGCGGCTTTAGTGGGGAAACTCTGACTTTCTCTTCCACTATAAACGCTCCCGGCAGGAAGCGAAAGAGGGCCTCGCCTAAAGAGGAGCAGTAGCGGCGGGAGACGAACTCGGCCAGCCGGAACAGGGTTTCTGTAAATAGGGGGTATGGGTCGGGGATGTCGAAGACCTCTTTGATTTCGAAGTTTCCCTCGGGAGGAGAGGTGGAAACGGAAACGATTATTCCGGTTTGAAGCCGGTTTGAGGGGCCGAAGGGCACTATGGCCCTCTTGCCCACCTCCGGCTTGTGGGACTCCCTGCCGGTGACTCTGTAGGTGAAAAGCTCCTCTACCGGAAGGTTGAGGGCAACCTGAATAAACACTACTTCTTACCGCTCCTTATGGTTGAGCCTACTGCCATAAGAAGAAGCAGTAGAGAGGTTACAACTACGAGCACGATAACAAAGGCTTTTATGAAGCCGGCCACTCCTACCTCCCCAGGGGTTCTATTTTGATTACGTCAACGTAGGGAAAGTTGAAGGTATCCACCTTTACGAAGCCGAGCACCTTGACTTTTTTGCCTAAGAACTTGTTTAGGTCTTCGGTGTCGTCGTGGATGTAGATGCAGCCGGAGCTATCGCACAGTAGAGGGTCTCCCGGGTAGGGAGGGAAGAGGTCTTGGGGCCTTTTGTCGGTAACGGTTCCTACGAGCTCAACGTAAGAGCCCAAGTAGGATTTTGGAAATCGCTCCACAACCCCAGCCTGGTCGTAAACCGGCTTATTGGCCGTTGCGCACCCCAGAGCAGATAAACCTATCAATGCGGGGAGAAAGAGCTTCAAAAGAGTATTTCTCACGGGCCACCTCCTGAGCCGCCTTACCCAATTCTAAAAGCCTCTCCGCTCCGAGTTTGAGGAGGGAGGATAGACCTAAAGCTATGCCGTCGGCCGATGGCTTCACAAGTCTGCCCCACGGCGGGGCGATAACCTCGGGAAGTGCACCAACGGCCGTTGCCACAAGGCAGGTGCGGCAGGCCATAAACTCAAGGGGCGCCCTTAAAACCACCTCTGAGCCTTTAGAGGGGACAACTCCGATGTCGCACGCCGAGAGCAGGCCAGGCAGGTCGGCTACTCTGTCTGTGAAGAACGCTATCCGTTCAAGTATGCCCAGCGAGGCCGCAAGCTCTTTTAGCTGCCGGAGGGATACTCCCTCTTCCCTGCCAACAACTACAAGTTTCCACCTTTGGTTTTTTACGGCGTGGAGCGCTTTGAAGAGGAGGTCGTGGCCCTTTACGGGGTCGAACCGTGCAACCACTCCTATGAGCGGAAGCTCTGCCGGAACGCCGAGTCTCCTCCTCCAGCGGTGCCTCGCCTCTTGGCTAAAGGAGAAGAGGGATGTATCTACGATTCCCGGAATCAGGAGCTTCTCAAGGGGTGCAACCACATCGTTCAACAGCCTTCTGCTGCTTACTACAACCCCGTTTACGAATCTTTTATGGATGAACCTATTGAGCAGGGTGTTCCTTATCCCCTTTGCGTGGCCGTGAACCCTGAAGAGCTTGTAGCCGTGGCGTTTCTTTAGAAGGGCGGCAAAGAGCATCTCGTCGCCCCTTATGGTTACAACTACCTGGGGTTTTACCGCTTCCACGGCCTTCTTAAACGAGAGGAAGGCTTTAAGGGGGAGCCCTCGCCTCGGGTCTTCAATCGGTAGAGTCTCAAGGCCGAGCTCTGCGGCGCGGCTGAAGGCCGGGTATCCTTTCAAGGCGGCAACGGTTACCCGGCAGTTTAAAGAGCGGGCGATTTTCAGCCCCAAGTCGGTCAGCGCGCTGTTCCAGCGCTCATCGAGAACCACCAGTGCCTTTCGGGCCATTTCTCTCAATCTCCCACAGTTTTGCGTACTTCAGGAATGAGTAGTAAGAGGCCATAACCGAGAGGAGGAACCCCTCAAAGCCGTCGAGGAATCCCCTTTTGAGTACGAACCTCCTTAGGAAGGCGCCGGCCGGCGAGGTGAGCAGTTTCAGGAGCGAAAAGCGCTTTCCTTTTCGGTGGGCGCCTTCGGCGTAGAGGGTGGAGTAGAGGTCTATTTTCCTGAGGTGTTCCGAGAGGGAGGAGTAGGAGTAGTGGAGAAGCTCTCCTTGAAGGTAACCCAGGCTCCCGTTTACTTCAAGCCTTTCGTGGACGCCGTTTCCCACCCAGCGGCACCTTTCCCTTTTTGCAAGGCGGAGCTGCCAGTCGGGGTTCCAGGCGTGCCTTATCCAGCGCCCCAGGTAGTTGGTAACCCTGTTAAGGTGGTAGCCGGCGTGCTTTTCCTCCCTTACCGCCTCCTTAACGCTTCGGGCCAGCTCCTCCGATAGAACTTCGTCGTCGTCGAGGAAGAGGACCCACCGGGTTCTGCACAGGGAGAGGAGGTGGTTCTTCTGGTTTACGAAGTTGTCGAACTTCCGGGTGAAAACTCTTGCTCCGAACTGCTTTAGAATTTCAACCGTTTCGTCGGTTGAGCCTGAGTCGAGAGCTACTATTTCATCGGCAACCCTTTCAACGCTTTTCAGGACCTTCTCTAAGTGGCGTCGGGAGTTGTAGGTTAAAAGGGCAACGGTTAGGCTCATAGGCTCTTACCCCGCTTAAAACGTTGGTATAAGCGCCAAAGGGGCGTGGAGAAAGTTATAACCCTGCCCAGTGCGGTGAAGAGGTCTCTTCCCAGGGGAACTCTGGGAAGCTCAAGGGGCGAGGCGCCGTTTAGGACTCCCCGCTTCGTTGTGAAGAGGAAGGAGTGGTGTTTCGATGCAACTTCTCTTGAGAGGGAAGTGTAGTGACCGAAGGGCCAGGAGAAGGTATCGGGCTCTATTCCGAGGTTTTCCCTGATAAGCCGTTTCGTTTCAAGGAGCTCCGACTCTATTCGGGAGGCCGCCTCTCTCTCCGTTTCCAACCTGCCGGGTTTAACCGAGCGTAGCTCTTGCCTGAGGCGCTCTTTCCAGTTGCCCTCTTTTGGGAAACTTCTGCAGAGCTCAAGGAGCTCCCGTGACGGTATGAAGGCCCGACCCCAAAGGGTACTTCTGGTTTTAAACCGGGGCTTTCCGGGAAAGAGCTCGGGTTCGGGGAAGAGGAAGTCCCGGTGGAGGTTTTTGCCGTCGAAGAAGTCGACTATCTCCTCTGATACGGGGAGCTTCCCGTGGTTCAGTCCGTGGGCCCCGAAGGTGAAAACGTCGGCCATGGCGTGAAGCTCTTCCCAGGTTAGAAACTCGCTTAGGTCCCCGTTCCTGAAAAAACGGATGTGACACTCGCCCATAGAGGTGGGTTTAAAGAGTTCCCTTAGGCTTACTTTACCGCTCCAGTAGTCTGAGAGCGTTGGCCTTACCGTTGGGGCGTTTTGGATTCTGTTTGCCGTTATGAATAGGTGGGCCTTCAGTCCGAGCTTTTTCAAAATGGGGTAGGCGTAAACCCAGTTATCGGCGTAGCCGTCGTCAAAAGTTATCGAGGCCAGGTTCCCCCCGGAATCTGCCGACAGGAGCTCCTGAAGGGGAACAACTTTGAATCGTCCCTTTATCGCCTTTAGAACCCTCTCAAAGCTTTTCAGAGAGAGGTCGTCGGGTCCGCTTTCCGGGTAAACCCTGTGAAGGTAGAAGACAACCTTCAAACTGCCTCCACGCTGTATAATTGCGGTTATGAAACTTATAGTTCCTGCACCGGCAAAAGTTAACCTTTCCCTCTGGATAAACGGCAAGAGGCCCGACGGCTACCACGAGCTCGTTACCGTTCTACACACGGTTAACCTCTTTGACACCCTTACCTTTATGCCCTCCGATAGGTTCGAACTCCAGGTTGAAGGCGACCAGCTGCTCCCCTTGGGAAGGAGCAACCTCATAGTAAAGGCTGCGGAGCTCTTTAGGAGGGCTACCGGCATAAAGCCCAACGTTAAGATAAAGCTGCTGAAGAAGATTCCGATTGGTGCGGGCCTTGGGGGAGGCTCCTCGAACGCTGCTGCGGCCCTGAAGGCTTTAAACACCCTTTACGGGAAGCCTCTTTCGGAGCCGGAGCTTCACCAGCTTGCCGCTCAAATAGGCAGCGACGTTCCCTTCTTCATTAGGGGCGGCCTGGCCGTGGCAACGGGCAGGGGGGAGAAGCTCAAACACTACAATCCCGCCCACTTTAAGCTTTTACTTGTCTATCCCGACTTTAGCTGTCCTACGGCGGAGGTTTACAAGAGCCTTCCTCCGATAAACAGGGAAATGGGCGTTGAAGACGCCGAGAAGCTCATAATCTCTCCTCTTATAGTAGGGAACCTGAGAGAAGTTGCCGAAAACGCCCACAACGACCTTGAGGAGAGTAAGCACCCTTGCGTTGAAAGGGTCAAGAGGGAAGTTAAGCCGGTCCTTGAAGAGGTAGGTGTTAAACCGATAATGAGCGGCAGCGGCTCCTGCGTTTTCGGCCTTGTGGAAGATGAAAAAGAAATCGACCTCTCCCCCTTGAAAAAGAGCGGCTGGTGGTATAAATTACTCACCGCGATATAGCTGGGGCGTAGCCAAGCGGTAAGGCAGCGGACTTTGGATCCGCCATTCGCAGGTTCGAATCCTGCCGCCCCAGCCATTTTATTATTGTGGTGGGAGTAGCTCAGTTGGTGGAGCGCCGGGTTGTGGCCCCGGCGGTCGCGGGTTCAAGTCCCGTCTCCCACCCCATAGAAATCCGCCGCGGGAGTGGCGGAACTGGCAGACGCGCTGGACTTAGGATCCAGTGCCCTCGTGGCGTGCGGGTTCGACTCCCGCCTCCCGCACCAAAAAAAGGGCGCGGGCGTAGCTCAGTTGGTAGAGCACAACCTTGCCAAGGTTGGGGTCGCGGGTTCAAGTCCCGTCGCCCGCTCCACTAAGGCGGCGTAGCCAAGTGGTAAGGCAGGGGACTGCAAATCCCTTATTCGGCGGTTCGATTCCGCCCGCCGCCTCCACTTAAACCTTCCCTCATTCCGCCATTTCGGCTGCCAATACTTTCACGATAGTGTTGTTTTTACTCTTCCTTGATACTAAAAACCGTTTCAGCGGCTTTCTATCGGGGAAAAGAAAGAAAACTGTTAGAACTTTAACCCTTTCATCTTCAAGGCAGCTTCCGAGTAACCAGTGACCTGTTCCAAACATTTTCTCTGCACAGTAGCAGTAGAGAACCTTTCTTCCGTTAGTAAGCTTTGCGTAGGCCCACTGGAGGGAGTCGGAAAGGACCACTTTCCTGACTACGGTATCTAAATCCTTGGGGCTCTTTAAAGAAAGCGGAATGCCGTTCTTCTCCGACTGGAGTATCCGTTTGCAGAAGTCCTTCTCCCGTGCTGTAATGGAAGAGGTGTCTTTGCAGATACTGTTGCAGAAGCTATGACTCTTCAGTGCTTTTCTTAAATGTTTTATCTCTTTGTTATTACACTCTATCTCTTTCCACTTGTACTCTCCCCTTCTCAGGGCGGATAGAAGTTTCTGAGCTTCAAGTTTGTAGTGCAACTTTATACCTGTAAGACGATGTCTCCACTGAGTTCGGATGTTTTCTCGGGAAGTAGTTTTTTCTCTCCGCTTTCCTTTTTTAGTTCGATTTCAAGCTCTCTACTTATAACTATATCTACCTTGAAAAAGGCAAACTGCTCTTCCTTTAAGGTTTTTTCGTTCAGAAACTTAGTGTTTCCTTTGAAAATAGCTTCCTTTAACTCTTGATAGAACCGAGTTTTAAAAACACTTGTCTCTTTTGGAAAGGCTATTAGGAGCTCCTTGTGTTTAAGCTCTTCAAGGTACAGTTTGTTTGTTAAGTGGAGTTTGGCGATTAAGCCCGAAATGGGGAGGACAAATGCGGAGAAGCTGTGTTGTTTTTTTACACGGCCCGAAATTCGAAACTCGTCGTAGATGAATGTGGGATAGTCAAAGTCGATGTTTGAAACGATGTCTTTCTCAAGCTTTTCTCGTTTTTTTAGGTTGGTCTCTATCGGAACGTACAGTAAAACCTTAACCGGTTTCTCTTTTAAACGGCCTGAAACTATTACGGCCTTAAATTTACAAGTTTCTGGAACAAGCAGCCAAATGGGAACGTTGAAGTCGGGAATTTCGTTGGAGTCTAAGTGGTACCACCACAGTTTCTTTGGAATCTCCTTCCAGTTCCTGAACTGGCATTCTTCCGTTCTGAACGACTCAAAGTCAAATTCCTTTTTTAGGAAATCCCTTTTCTTGAGAAGTTTTAGGTCGAGTTCCCTGAGCTTCCTGCATAACTTTATGTACTCTTTCTTTTTCCTGGCCGTTACGGCCAAACCCGGGAGAGGAAGTAAGAAGAGCTTCTGAATGTTGGTTCTGATGTGGAATACCTGGGTCCACTCTTCAGTTTCGGAGTCGAACTCCATCTCTTCAAGGTACCATCGGTAGAAGGAGAAGAGGAGCTTCAACTCTTCGGTTAGGGCGTTAAGCTCTTTTAAGGCTTCTCTCTGGGCTCTGTTTAAAGGTTTCATAGTTATCTAAAAATTCGGATTAGACTCTTCGTTCCACAAAATTCTAACCTTCTAATGGGCTTAGAACCTGATTCTGTTTTAATCTTTCCTGGTGTCGTACTCTATTTTCACGTTCGGCTCGGGGGCGGGGAGGGTTTCGGCGGGTTTGCTGATTTCAAACTCCCCGCTCTTTATCCACTCTTTCAGTATGTTGGCAATCTCCCTTGCCTTGTAGTAGGAGGAGACTGGAGAGGTTGGAACTTTCTTGCCGTTCAGCTCTATGTAGCCCCTACGGAGCTCTGCATAGCTAACGTACTTTAGAGGCTTGGCGTTACCCGAGGGGTAATCGACCGAGTAGTCTATTACCGGGGCGAAGATTTCGTCGTCCCTTACGGAGGTGTAGTAGGCGATTCTCTCGTTCAGAATCGGAATGGGAATGCCTATCCCGACGAACATTGAGACGCCGTAGCCCAAAATGGAAGCGGCCTTTATAAAGTCGGTGCTCATCTGTTTCATGTCCCCTACAACCATCAGGGTGCCAGCCCCTTCCATAGGTTGCCCTTTCTTGCTCCTTTTAACTCCAAAGGGGGCGTGCTGGGTGCCGTGGAAGGCTACGTACCCGATTCCTCCCCCTAAGAATATTCTCGTTCCCACCCCTATCGTTTCGAAGAAGGGGTCGTTCATCAGGGGGGAGAGCTGGCCGGCGCCAGAGTAGGTGGCGTTTCCGAAGTTTGGTTTTAGCGTTCCCATGTAGGTGTAAATGGTTCTTGAGGACTTGTTTACGGCAACGTTGTAGTTCTGGTAGGCGTTACGGGGGCTGCAGAGGATTGCGTCGTTTATGGTTTTTATGTTTATGAGCTTTTTAATCTCCCGCCTTGGGTAGCAGTCGGTTCCGTACCCGTAGGCCTCAAGCTCTATGTCTTCGCCGGCTATGAGCTCCTCTATAACGTGGGCCCCTCCGTACTCGAACCTGCCCGGGTACACTTCGTTCCTGGGGTCGTTTTCGGGGAGGGCGGTTGCTCCTATGTAGAGGTCAACTGCGGCAATTCCTCCGTAGGCGGGAACGCCGTTGAGGTAAATCTCCTCCATTTTCATCCTGGGCTTTGTGTGGCCTACGTTGAGGAAGGCCCCCGAGGAGCACATTGCGCCGAAGGTTCCGGTTGTTACTACGTCTACTTCCCGGGCGGCTTTTACAACGCCAAGCTCTTCTACTATCTCTATCATCTCTTCGGCCGTAACTACTACGGCCTCGCCTTTCCTTATTTTCTCGTTTATCTCTTCGTAGGTTTTCACTACTTTAAACTGCTCGGCCATTAACCTCTCTCTCCGGTTGGGTTTTGAAGCTCCCTTTAAAGAGAAAGTATAAGGTTTTCAAGGGGGGTGTGGGAGCTGGCCGTTCTACCGGATGCAGGAGAGAGGAAGCTCTGCAGTAGGCCGAAGGCGTTAGAGGGGTTCGGCTGTAAGGTCTACGTTGCTTGCAAGGCCCGTGACTTTGGCTTCAACTATTTTGCCGGGGGTGTGGTTTCCTTTTAAGTAGACTATGCCGTCTATTTCGTAGGCGTTTCTGTAGCTTCGGGCCTCTACGAAGCCGGGCATGTCCGACGACGGTGAGTCGACTATGAGCTTGAGGCGTTTTCCGACCAGTGAGCGGTGGAGCTCTTCGTATATCCAGAACTGGGTCTCTTCAAGGAGGTTGAGCCTTGAGTCTTTAAGCTCTTCAGGGAGGTCTCCAAGTCTGTAGGCGGCGGTGCCTTCTTCCCTGGAGTATTTGAAGAAGCCTGCCCAGTCGAATTTGAACTCTTTGATGAAGGTGTGAAGCTCTTCGAACTCGGCTTCCCCTTCTGTGGGGAATCCTACGATGAAGGTTGTCCTTATGGCTATTCCGGGAACCCTGAGCCTCAGCTTCTCTAAGAGTTTTTCGGCGGATGCCCTTGTGTACTTCCTCCCCATGGAGGCGAGCACTTTGTCGTTTATGTGTTGTAGGGGAACGTCTATGTATTTAACGAGCTTCTCGGAGGATGCCATGTAGTCTATGAGGTTGTCGGTTATGTGGGAAGGGTAGGTGTACATGAGCCTAATCCACTCTATTCCTTCAACTTTTTCGAGCTGCTCTAAGAGTTTGATGAGTGCCTTTTCCTCTCCGAAGTCGCGCCTGTAGGCGGTTGTGTCCTGGGCTATTACGTATAGTTCTTTAACGCCCCTTTCGGCGAGGCGTTTGGCCTCTTCCACTACTTCGTTTACCGGCCGGCTTTTAAGGGGCCCTCTGATGATTGGGATTGCACAGTAGGTACAGGCGTTTGAGCAGCCTTCGGCTATTTTCAGGTAGGCAAGGTGGGGAGGGGTAAGGACCTCCCTGTAGAGGTAGGGCTTCCTGACGGCGGCTTTCCTGTTAAGGATTCTCTCTACGCTCCTGAGGAGCTCGTTAACGCCGATGAAGGCGTCTACCTCTGGGAGCTCCCTTTTGAGCTCCTCTTTGTACCGCTGGTAGAGGCAGCCGGCAACAACCACCTTTTTGTCTGGAGACTGCTTTTTCGCCTCTATGGCGTTCAGGATTTCGTCTATGGACTCCTCTTTTGCCGGCGTTATGAACCCGCAGGTGTTTACCAGTATAACGTCGGCTGCTTCAAGGGAGGAGACCAGCTCGACTTCCCCCGTTGCCTTTAAAAGGCCGACCATCAGTTCTGTGTCTACCCAGTTTTTCGGACAACCGAGGCTTATAACGGCGATTTTCTTTTTCAAGCTACTTCTCCGCTTCGAGTTTACCGCTTCTAACCCTTATTTTACCTTCGGCGGTTATTCTGCCGACAACCGTTACCCACTTGACTCCCCTTTTGGTCAGGGCGTTTATGAGTTTCTTAAGGCGCTCCGGGGGAACCGAGATGAGCAGGCCTCCGGAGGTTTGCGGGTCGAAAAGGAGTGAGCGGAGCTCCGGGGTTACGGCTTCTTCGAACTCTGCCGATTCGGCAACGAACTCTTCGTTTTCGTAGGTTGCAGCGGGAAGGAGTCCCATGGAGGCGTATTCCAGGGCACCCGGGAGGAGTTGAAAGCTTTCGGCAAATACTTCGGCTCCCGTGCCGCTGGCCGAAACCATTTCGAGCAGGTGGCCTAAGAGGCCGAAGCCGGTTACGTCGGTACAGGCGTTAACTCCCACTTCTACCATGGCTTCCGATGCGTTTTTGTTGAGGGTGGTCATCGCCTCGCAGACGGCGTCTATCTCCTCCGGCTTTGCAAGGTCTGCTTTTATGGCCGTTGTGAGAACTCCTATGCCGAGGGGTTTTGTGTAGATGAGGTAGTCTCCCGGTTTGGCCGTTGAGTTTCTGACCAGTTTTGAGGGCTCTGCCGTGCCGGTGACCGCAAGGCCGTACTTTGTTTCAAGGTCGTCAACGGTGTGGCCTCCGAGGATTACCGCGTCTGCTTCTTTAACTTTTGAAGCTCCTCCGGCCACTATCTCCGAGAGGAACTCGGCGGGCAAGCGGCAGGTGTCGAACATGAGGAGGTTTAGTGCCGTTACGGGTTTTGCCCCCATGGCGTAGATGTCGGAGAGGGCGTTGGCGGCAGCAACCTGGCCGTAGATGAAGGGGTCGTCTACAACCGGGGTTATGAAGTCGGCTGTTTGAACTAAGGCAAGTTCCGGGGAGAGTAGGTAGACGCCTGCGTCTTCGGCGGTTTCTACGCCTACTAAGACTTTATCGTTTGTGGGAAGCTCTACTTTGGAAAGGAGGTTTGAGAGCCCGACCGGGCTGAGTTTTGCCCCTCAGCCGGAAGCTCTGACCGTTTGTGTCATCTTCACTTTCTTGCTACTCAAGGATTTTGCCCTCCTCCTTCAGCCTTTTTATGAGGTGGTCTTCCTCTCCTACCTCTTCCCAGCCTTTGGCGCGCAGTATGCAGCTGTCGCACTTCATACAGGGTACTTCATCTCCCCTGTAGCACGACAGGGAGTAGGAGTAGTCGGCACCGAGCTCCAGCCCGAGCTTGATTATCTGGCCCTTTGTGAGGTTGATGAGGGGGGCGTGGATGTGCCACCTCTTCCCCTCTGCACCCGCCTTCGTGCCCAGGTTAAGGGCCTCCTCCATCGCCTTGAGGAACTGGGGGCGGCAGTCGGGGTATCCGCTGTAGTCTACCGCGTTCCAGCCTCCTACCAGGTTTGTACACCCCTTTGCCTCTGCGTAGGCGGCTGCTATCGAGATGAATATGCCGTTTCTGAAGGGGACGTAGGTTACTGGAATTCCCCGCTCTTTGATTTCTTCAACGGAGCTCGTTTCGGGAACTTCTATCGACCGGTCGGTTAGGGCGGAAGCTCCTATTCTGGAGAGGTCTACGGGGAATATGAGGTGTTCGTCTACGTTGGCTTTTTCCGCCGTGATTTTGGCGAACTCAACCTCGAGGCTGTGCCTCTGGCCGTAGTAGAAGGTTATTGCGTAAACTTTCTCAAAGTGCCTTTTTGCCCAGTAGAGGGCCGTTGTTGAGTCGAGGCCACCCGAGAATATAACGACGGCGCCGTTCAAGGCTCCTCCTTTAACGGTTTAATCACAAATTTAAGAAGGAGGAGCCATCGGCGCACACCGGGAGTTAATTTCCCCTGCCTTTCATCTTCTTCAGCTGTTCGGTAATAAAGACCTTTAGAACCGGAATCTGGCGTTTAACCTCTAATTCCGATATATCTTCCTCCTGTAGGGCGTCGGCAAGCTCTACGAGCAGGAGCATGAGTCCCTTGTAGTACTCCCGCGAAGAGAGTTCTCCGCTTTTTCGCTTTCTGTTCAGTTTTTCCAGTTTATCTTTCATAGTATCGCTTACGCTCACAATTGCCTCCGTTAGAGGGCAGGTTTAAAGGCGTCTCTCTATGCTCCGGACTGCGGAGAGCACTATTCCGAGTTTTGAGCTTTTCGGGGCGACAACGCTTATAACGTACTCTCCTTTAACTTCTTTAATTACTAAATACCCGTCAACAGACTCAACGGAGAGCTGAACTACGCCTCCCTTCCATCCGTCTGTAAGTTTTGAGTCACTAATCGAGAGTATGGCGGCAGATGCGGCTGCAAGTTCGTCTTCGTCTACCGAAGGGGGCAGGTGTGACGCAAGGGGAAGGCCTTCAATGTCGGCGATTACTGCTCCGTCGAGTCCGTTCTCCTTAACCACTTGGGTAAGGAGGTTTTCCATCTCTTGATGTTTTGTCATACCGTTACCTCCGTTTCCAGTTTCACCCCCCTGGTGAGCCTCTATTAACATTTTCGCAACCGGGTGGGAGTTTTCCATTTGAACCTCCTTAAAGGCCCAGAAGGCCCCCTGTCGTTTTTTTGTTAATGCAAACATTACCAATATTGGAGATTGGTTTATTTGATTTAAATCAAACTCTGTTTGTGCGGCGGCGCAGGTGAAGGGGTATTCACTCCTTGAAGTGGCGGATTTTCCAGTTAAAATTACAGCGAGCAAACCAGCTGAGCCGGAGAGGAAGGTTGACTTTTCAGGAAATCGTTTTCAGGCTCCAGGAGTACTGGGCCTCTAAGGGCTGCATAATTGCCTCTCCTTACGACGTTGAGCAGGGTGCGGGAACGATGCACCCTTTTACTTTTTTAAAGGTGCTCGGTAAGGAGCCGTGGAAGGTAGCTTACCTTCAACCCTGCAGGCGCCCCGCCGACGGACGTTACGGAGAGAATCCGAACAGACTTCAACACTACTTTCAGTTTCAGGTGATTTTGAAGCCTTCTCCTGAAAACTCCCAGGAGCTTTACTTGGGAAGTTTGGAGGCTCTGGGGATAAACCTGAAAGAGCACGACGTTCGGTTTGTGGAGGACGACTGGGAGTCTCCCACCTTGGGCGCTTGGGGACTCGGGTGGGAAGTGTGGCTCGACGGAATGGAGATTACTCAGTTTACCTACTTCCAGCAGGCGGGCGGTATAACCCTCGACCCGGTCTCTGTTGAAATTACCTACGGCCTTGAGAGGATAGCCACCTTTATTCAGGGGGTAGATAGCGTATTTGATATAGAGTGGACCGAAGGTGTTAAGTACGGCGACCTCTACAGGGAAAATGAGTACCAGTGGTCGGTTTACAACTTTGAGAAGGCCGATGTTAAAATGCTTTTAGAGCTTTTCAATATTTACGAAAAAGAGGCCGAGAGGTTAGTTGGGGAGGGGCTCGTTCTACCCGCTTACGATTACTGCCTTAAGTGTTCTCACACGTTCAACTTGCTCGATGCCCGCGGGGCCATATCGGTTGCCGAGAGGGCGGCTTTTATAGGGCGCGTTCGCAGGCTTGCCTCTATGTGCGCCAAAAAGTACCTGGAGCTGAAAGAGGGTAAAAGTGAGAGTAAGGAACCTACTGCTTGAGATAGGGTGTGAAGAGCTTCCCGCCCACTTTGTCACTTCCGGCATTGAGTTCTTAAAAGAAAAACTGCCCCAGGAGCTTGAAAGTAACTTTTTGCCTCCGTCATCGGTGGAGGTTTTCGGAACCCCCAGGAGGCTCATAGCCGTAGCCTACGACGTTCCCGAGGTTCAACCCGACAGGGAGGAGCTGCTTGTAGGCCCTTCGCTAAAGGCCGCCTTCGACACCGAGGGCAGGCCTACGAGGGCCGCAGAGGGGTTTGCCCGCTCTAAAGGTGTTTCTGTAGAGGAGCTGATAACCGTTGAGAACCCTCCCGGGAAGAGGGGAACGTACGTTGCGGTTAAGAGGGTTGTAAAGGGGCGTTCGGCTGTAGAGGTTCTGAGAGAGCTTCTTCCGAAGCTGATACTCTCCATACCCTTTAAGAAGAGTATGCGCTGGGGCACCAAGAGGATAAGGTTCGGCAGGCCTATAAGGTGGATAGCCGCCGTTTACGGAGGAGAGCCGGTAGAGTTTGAGATAGACGGCATAGTCAGCTCCAATATCTCTTACGGCCACAGGTTCCTCTCTCCCGAGCCTTTCGTTGTAGAGGAGCCGGCCGAGCACCTTGAGAAGCTGGAAGAGCGCTTCGTTGTTGCCGACCAGGAGAAACGGTGCGCCCAGATACTCGACGGTGCCGTTTCCCTTGCAAGGCGCGTAGGCGGACACCTCTTAAAGGACGAAGAGCTCCTTGAGGAGGTTACGAACCTCGTTGAGTTTCCCTACCCGATACTGGGGAGCTTTGAGGAGGAGTTTTTGAAGCTCCCCAAAGAGGTGCCCGTTGTTGTTATGAAAGACCACCAGAAGTTCTTCGCCGTTACAGACGAAGCCGGCAACCTAAAAAACTACTTCGTTGGCGTTGCAAACATTAAGCCGGTAGATGACTCTACCGTTTGCCGGGGTTACGAAAAGGTTCTGAGGGCCCGGCTGAAAGACGCCCTCTTCTTCTTCAACGAAGACAGGAAGAAAAGGCTCGAAGAGCGGGTACCCAAGCTTGAGGGCATCATATTCCACGAGAAGCTCGGGACGATGCTCCAGAAAACTAAAAGGTTGGAAGGACTTGCCCCTTGGGTTGCAGGAGTTACCGGTCTGGGCTCTGAAGGTGAGAGCCGCAGGGCGGCCCACCTGTGCAAGGCCGACCTTCTGACAGAGATGGTTAACGAGTTCCCCGAGCTTCAAGGCACCATGGGCAAGTACTACGCCCTCTTAGACGGCGAACCCGAGGCCGTTGCGGTGGCAATAGAGGAGCACTACCTCCCCAGGTTCTCGGGCGACTCCGTTGCTAAAACGGCGGCCGGCGTGGCCCTTTCGGTTGCCGAGAAGGTAGACAACCTCACCGGCTTCATAGGGGTGGGCCTTAAGCCCACGGGCTCGGCAGACCCCTTCGCCCTGAGGAGGAACGCCCTCGGACTCATTCAGACCCTAATAGAGAATGAACTCTTCCTGGATATTCTTGAAGCCGCAAGAGAGGCGGCCCGGCTCTACGGGGAGCAGGGTATTGAGCTTATTCGGGAAGCTCCCGAAGAGACCGCCGAGTTCGTAAAGGAAAGACTTAAAAACTTTTTAAAGGAAAAAGGGTTCAGACCCGATACACTTGAGGCGGTTCTTGCAGTTACCCACGACCCCTACGACGCCTTCTTGAGGGCGAAGGCGGTTGAGAAGCTCCGGGAGAACCCGGAGTTTGAGGCAACGCTGATAACGATGCGACGGGTTGTGAACATAATACCTGAGGGATTTGAGGCCACAGACTTCACCCCGCAAGGGGAGTTTGAAGAGAACCTCTTTAACGCCTTCAAAGAGCTTCAGTCCAAACTCAACAAGCTCATATCCGAAAGGAACTACACCGAAGCCCTGCTTCAGGTAAGCTCGCTCAAACCGGCAGTAGACGCCTTCTTCGACAACGTGATGGTTATGGACAGAGACCCTCAGGTGAGGAACAGGAGGCTCAGCCTCCTGAAGACCATAGCCGACCAACTCCTTAAACTCATAGACTTCTCAAAACTTGCTATCTAAGGGGGGCGCGAGCGATGCGTAAAAAAATGGTTTACTACTTCGGCGGTGGTAAAGCCGAAGGTAGTGCCGACATGAAGATGCTTCTCGGCGGTAAAGGTGCAAACCTTGCCGAGATGACAAACCTTGGTCTTCCCGTTCCTCCGGGAATAACCATAACAACCGAGGTGTGCAAAGACTACTACAAGCTCGGCAAGCAGTTCCCGGAAGGTATGTGGGACGAGGTTCTCGAGGGCCTCAGGAAAATCGAAAAAGAGATGGGCAAGAAGTTCGGAGACAAGGAGAACCCTCTCCTCGTTTCCGTAAGGTCGGGAGCTCCGGTCTCCATGCCCGGAATGATGGACACAATCTTAAACCTGGGCCTTAACGATGAAACCGTTGAGGGCCTTGCAAAATCCACCAACAACGAAAGGTTCGCCTGGGACTCCTACCGCCGCTTCATTCAGATGTTCGGAAACGTTGTGATGGGTATTCCCCACGAGAAGTTTGAAGAGGTTCTCGAGGAGAAGAAGAGGGAAGTTGGGGCCAAGCAAGACGTTGACCTCTCTGCAGAAGACCTTAAAGACGTTGTAAAGCGCTACAAGGAGCTTGTAAAGAGGGAGACCGGCAGGGAGTTCCCTCAGGACCCTTACGAGCAGCTTAAAATGGCCATTAAGGCCGTTTTCGACTCCTGGAACAACCCCAGGGCCATCAAGTACAGGGAAATCAACAAGATTCCCGAAGACTACGGAACTGCCGTTAACATAGTTGCGATGGTCTTCGGGAACATGGGCGAAACTTCCGGAACCGGCGTTGCCTTTACCAGGAACCCCTCTACCGGAGAGAACGAGTTCTACGGCGAGTACCTCAAGAACGCCCAGGGTGAAGACGTAGTCGCCGGAATAAGGACTCCTCAGCCCCTTACAAAAGCCCAGAAGACCAGCCAGGAGCAGACCTCCCTCGAGGAGGAGTTCCCGGAAGTTTACAAAGAGCTCCTCAAGATTAGAGACATCCTTGAGAAACACTACAGAGAGATGCAGGACATAGAGTTCACCATTGAGAACGGCCGCCTCTGGATGCTCCAGACGAGGACCGGTAAGAGGACCGCAAAGGCGGCAGTTAAAATAGCCGTAGATATGGTTAAAGAGGGGCTTATCTCCAAGGAGGAGGCCATTTTAAGGGTTGACCCCTCCCTCATAGACCAGCTCCTCCACCCGATGCTCGACGAAGAGGACAGGAAGAGGGCGAAGGCCGAAGGCAGGCTCATAGCCAAAGGACTCCCCGCAGCTCCGGGAGCCGTAAGCGGTAAAGTTGTGTTTACGGCCGATGAAGCCGTTGAGCTTGCCGAAAAGGGAGAGAAAGTTATCCTCGTAAGGCACGAAACCTCCCCGGAAGATATCCACGGAATGCACGCGGCAGAGGGTATTCTCACCGCAAGGGGAGGAATGACCTCCCACGCTGCAGTTGTTGCAAGGGGTATGGGTAAGACCTGTATAGTCGGTGCCGAGTCCATTCACGTTGACTACGACAGGGAGGAGTTCAGGGTAGGCGACGTTGTTGTTAAGAAGGGAGAGGTAATCACAATAGACGGCTCAACGGGAGAAGTTTTCCACGGTGAGCTCAAGACCATTCCTGCCCAGATTTCCGGCGAGTTTGAAGAGCTTATGAAGTGGGCAGACGAGATAAGGACCCTCCAGGTTAGGGTAAACGCCGACACCCCCGAAGACGCCGAGCAGGGCAGGAAGTTCGGTGCCGAAGGTATAGGTCTGTGTAGAACCGAGCACATGTTCTTCAAAGAGGAGAGGATTCCCGTTGTTAGGGAGATGATTCTCGCCAAGACCCAGGAGGAGAGGGAGAGGGCCCTTGAGAAGCTCCTTCCCATGCAGAGGGAGGACTTCATTGCAATCTTCGAGGTTATGAACGGCCTGCCCGTAAACATCAGGCTCCTTGACCCGCCCCTCCACGAGTTCCTCCCCAGAACGGAGGAGGAGTTTGAGAGGACCGCTAAGGAGATGGGTCTTCCCGTTGAAGAGCTTAAAAAGCGTGCAGAGGAGCTTCACGAAGTCAACCCGATGCTCGGCTTAAGGGGTTCAAGGCTTGGAATCACCCACCCGGAAATCTACAGGATGCAGGCAAGGGCAATCTTAGAGGCCGCCTGCATCTGCAAGAGGAACGGCGTAGAGGTTCTTCCCGAGATAATGCTTCCCCTCATTGCCGACGAGAAAGAGCTTCACGAGCTCAAAAAGCTCATAGACGACGTTGCCGCTCAGGTCTTCCTTGAAATGGGCGTAGAAGTCCCCTACCAGGTGGGAACCATGGTAGAGGTTCCCAGGGCGGCGGTTATAGCCGACAAGCTGGCAAGGGACGCAGAGTACTTCTCCTTCGGAACCAACGACCTTACCCAGATGACCTTCGGCCTCTCCAGGGACGATGCCGGTAAGTTTATCGGTAAGTACGTAGAGCTGGGAATCCTTAAAGGAGACCCCTTCATCCACATCGACGAAGAGGGAGTGGGAAGGCTCATAGAGATGGCCATAGAGCTCGGTAACGCCACAAGGCCGGGCATAAAAACCGGAATCTGCGGCGAGCACGGCGGAGACCCGCGCTCTATCAACTTCTTCCAGAAGGTCGGCGTTAAGTACGTAAGCCCGTCTCCCTTCAGGGTGCCGATAGCAAGGCTTGCAGCCGCGCAGGCCCGTATCCGTCAGCTCAGAGGAGAACTATAAAAACAACAAGGGGGGCGCGAGCCCCCCTTTTTCAATTTACCCCCGCCCAAACCACAATCTTTCGGAGGAAAAAATGAGAACCCTAATCGCCTCTGTGTTGTCGCTGCTGCTCATCAGCTCTTGCGGCATGGCAACCGAAAACACAAAGGCTCAGCCCCAGAAGAGCTTAACAACCGAGGAGAAGATAATAAAGGCCCTTCTCAACCCGCTGAAGGTTAAAGGAATAGAGGTTGAGAAGATAGAGCCCACAGAGGCCGTAAAGGTGCCCGGCTTTAAAACCTACGAAGTTACGATGATAGACAAGAGGCGCCACAGGGAGATTAAGCGCTACATCTTCATGACCCCCGACGGCAAGTACCTGACGCTGGAGATATTCAAAGTCAGGCGGGAAGGGGACGTTGTTCACCTGACGCCTTTAAGGCCGAAGAACGCCGAGAAGCCCCTGAAGGTTGACCTCTCCTGGGTTAAGCAGGTAGATAAAGCCCTCACCGAGCACAACGTTCCCCACGTTGTGGGCAAGGGGGATAAGAAGGTTTACATAGTTTGGGATATCTTCTGCCCCTTCTGCTACGAACACTTCAACCAGATAGAGGAGCTGGCCAAGAAAAACGGCGTAGAGATTCACCTGATTCCCTTCCCCATCCACGGTGAGAACTCGATAAAGGGGCTTGTTGTCTACACCCAGATGGCGAGGAAAGAGGGAGCTGCCGGGGCCCTTAAGGAGCTGTACAGAATGGGCAACGGGAGCTTTATGGTTTACGCAAAGAAGATGGAGGAGCGTATAAAGAAAGAAGAGGCTAAGGTTCCAGGGAGGGAGAAGCTTGAGGAGTTCTTCACCCAGCTGAGGGAGCAGCTTGCCAAGAACGGCGTAAGGGCAACGCCCTCTATCATCTACATGCCTCCCAACAGCGGCGGTAAAGGGTACATCTACATCGGCTTTAAGCCCATAGACCAGGTGATAAACGGCAAGTAATGGAAGGCATTGAGCTTGTAGAGTTATCGGTTGGCTACAGGAAGCCCCTCCTGGAGGGGCTCTCCGTTCACTTTAAGGAGGGTGAGTTCTGGGTGATTGCTGGCCCCAACGGGGTTGGTAAGAGCACCCTTGTTAAAACCGTTCTCGGCATAGTTCCCCCGATTAAGGGGAGGATTCTCATCCACGGTAAGGAGTGCACCTACGGGTGCGACGAGAAACGCTACCTTAGCTACGTTCCCCAGATGGAGAGCTACTCCCGCCACTTTCCGGCCACGGCCCTCGACGTTATTCTTTCCGGTTACTTCCCGAGGCTGGGGCGGTTTGAGCCGATTTCGAAAGAGCAGGTTGAGAAGGCGGTTGCCTGGATGGAGCTTCTCGACCTTAAAGGCTTAGAGGACAAACCTTTTCGGCAGCTATCCGGCGGTCAGCAGAGGAAGGTGCTGATAGCGAGGGCCCTTGTAAGCGACCCCCACTACATATTCTTAGACGAGCCCACAACCGGTGTGGACCTTAAGAGCTCGAGGAAGATACTGAAGCTCATCGACAGGCTCCACAAGGAGAAGGGGTTCGGAATCTGCATGGTAACCCACGACCTT
This sequence comes from Thermovibrio ammonificans HB-1, assembly GCF_000185805.1. Taxonomy (NCBI): domain Bacteria; kingdom Pseudomonadati; phylum Aquificota; class Aquificia; order Desulfurobacteriales; family Desulfurobacteriaceae; genus Thermovibrio; species Thermovibrio ammonificans. The sequence continues at coordinate 1,582,381 of NC_014926.1, read as the reverse complement.
AACTCCGTGTGGGAGTTTGTGGATAAAGTTATACTCATCGGCTACGGCGGTAAGTTCTTTGCTGGCCCGAAGGAGGAGATACTCAACGAGAGGCTTCTGACCGAGATATACCAGGTAGAGGTGAAGGTGGTTCTGACCGAGGCGGGTCCCGTTTTCCTGGTGGGGGATAAACACCTTTAATTTCGTGGAACGAAGATAACCGTGTAGGTGTTGCCGAACCTCTCCTTTGTGATGCGCTTTAACTCCTCTACCTCTCCGTTGGAGATGCTCTCGTTCAGGTAAACCACAATCGTTCTTATGCCGCTCTCTACCGACCTGCAGCTGAGCCCCTTTGAAGGGAGAAGCTCCTGAACTATGAATGCTTTAACCTCATCTGGAAGGATGAACCGTTTAGAGACCGACAAGTCCCCTCCTTAGGGCTGTTATTGTTAATAATCCTTCCCCGGTTTTAATATAAGTGGGTTTTTAAAATTAGAATACTATACCGATGAGTCAGGAATCAAGCCCGGAGGACCGGTAAATCAGGAGACAACCTCTACCATTCCGAACCCTTGGCCGGTTTTGTTCCCTATTCCGGTGTCCAGCAGGAAGTTGATGTCTTCCCTGTCGCCGTAGAGTTTAAAAGTACCCTCGCTGCAGGTCAGGTACATTATCGGCCTGCCGGTTCGCCTGCGGAAGTAGCTGAATGTGTGTTTCACCACCTTCTTCCTGACCTTTAGCGGTTCAAGGGCTATGGGCCTCCGGAGCCCCCTTCCCCTGAGCAACTTGAGCCTTCTGTTGACAACGAAGTTAACGGCCTCGTTGAACCGGGGGTTGTCGGGCAGAATCGGGTTTCCTCCCCGCTCTTCAACGAGAATCGGCGAAAGGGTCCTTACGGTGACGGGAAGCTCTTGGACCCTCCTCTCGGGCAGCGGAGCCACCTTCACAACTTCCCAGCTGAGGCTCTTTCCCCCTACCACCATCTCGTCTCTGTTTGTGAAGTTGAACCTGCCCAGCCTAACGAGCCCGTTTACCAGCGATACCAGGAAGCGGTAGTCGCTTGTAGAGACAAGGAGAGAAATGTATCCGCCGTTTGGGAACTCGAATACCTCAAGAGCCGATAACTCCTCCGGGTGGGTTTCGGGGGTGAAGTCTGAGTCTACCTGAACGGGGAGCTGCTTGAGAATGAAACCCCTCGGGAGGGCCAGGGAGAATGTGTAGGGCTTTGGTGTCGGGAAGGAGTAGAGCTCTCTGAAGTAGGAGGGGTCTGTTCTCTTTACCGATTCTTTGAAGAGTGAAACTATTCTGTGTCTGTAGAGTATGGGAACGGATTCGGCGATGAAGGTGATTTTGAGCCTCAAGTAAGCCTCCCCCCGTCTGTTTTTTGCTATTTTACCGTGGTTGCAGGCGAGTTTTTTAAACCGATGACAATCTTATTAATTAAAGAAACTCCTCGGTTCCTCCCCGCTCGGCCCCTACGGTTTCCCTCTTTACGGCCTTTGGGAACTTAACCGTGTAGATGTAAACGGAGTCGTTCTCCTTTAAGAGCTCCTGTAGCTCTTTTTTAAGGGCGGTTAAGCGAGAAACGGTTATCTCTCCCTCAAAAACGGAGTTTTGAACCCAGTTAAGGTAGCGTCTCAGGAGCTTCCGCACCCTGTCCACCCGCGAGACCTCAACGTCGTAAACCACAATCACGAACATCTACCACCACGCCTTTAACGGTTTGTACTCCAGTTCGCCGATTAGGTGTTTGACCAGCTTGTAGCACTCGAGCCTTATAAGGTGTCTGTAGGAGACCTTCCTATTAAGGCTTCTGTGTTTCACGGTTGTCTCAAGGCTCTGGCTATAGTGTTTTAAGAACTTCTTCCTTCACGCTTCTGAAAGCAGTGCGTAATTAACCCCGGAGTCAAAGTCCTTTTCGGTTAGAACCCTCTTGTTTACAAGCCTTAAGATTAAAGGGTCTACGATTAGCGGTTTGAAGATTTCGGCAATATCCAGAGAGAGCGAGTACCTGCCGGTTGACGGTTCGTGGAGGAAGCTGATGGAGGGGTCCAGGTGGGTTTGGTAGATTTCGGTTAAAACCGTGGAGTACATAAGCGAGTTCCCGAAGGAAATCAGCGCGTTTACCGGATTGCTCGGCGGCCTCCTCTCCCTTCTGCCGAGCTTCAGCCCCTTAAAGAGCGAGTTTAGGTGCCCGTAGTAGAGCTCGCGGATTTTTCCCTCTACCTGCATAAGGGCCGGAACTGTGGCGGCAGAGTAGATGCGGGATTGGAGCTCGTGGAGCTTGGGCTCCTCTATCCCCCTCTTTTTCAGGTTTCTGCCGATGTGGTAGGCGGCTCCGTCTACAAACGAGGCGGCGAGGAAGAGCCTGGAGTCGGGGTTTAGGTAGTGCTCCGCCTGCTTTACGGTTAAAAAACCAGAAACCCTAACCCTTCTGGGAAGGTAGGAGCCGGTGTAAAAGCCATAGCGGTTGAATGTGTGAAGCAGGATTCCCTTTTGGGATAGGAAGTTAAGGAGCCGCAGGTTGAGCTCTACCTCGCCGAAGAGGAGGAGCTCTCTTAGGGTATCTGCCGGCAGGTAGCGCCTCTTTCCGTCTTTTCCCTCAAAGAGCAGTGTGTTGTCTTTCCTTTTCAGCCTGCCGCTCGAGAAAATGAAGGCCCTCTCCAACCGACTACTCCACAAAGCAGAGCTCGTAGTAAGCGCACCTTTTACAGTAGGGAAGCTTTTTGAGCGGAGGCGGATGGGGACTCTCCTCGATGCTCTTTATCTCCCTTAACACCTCTAAGAGCCGTCTTTCGGCTTCGGGGGTTAGGGTTACCTCCTCCCGCTTTCGCTGGTTTGGGTAGTTGATTACCCCCCTTTTTTCAACCCCGAGCCTCTTTAGATAAAACAGGTAGTAGAGGAGTTGCCACCTTGCCGCCTCGCTTAAGGCGTCTGAGCGTTTTACCTCGGCAACCTCTCCGGAGCCAAGGAGGTCAACAACTATCAGGTTGTCTATGAACACCTCTCGCCTGGAGCGATTTCTGTATGCGTATCGGTGCAGTAGGCTCCCGAGTGACACCCTTTCAGAGCTCCCTTCAAGTCCTACCCTTTTACTGAAGAACCAGAGCTTCCTCTTGCAAACGAAGTAGTAGTTAACCTTCGTTCCGCTGGTTTTCAGCTCCTCAAACAAACTCTCCGGTATCTCCGTGTTCATCTGTAATGGCTCCGAGTTCTCTGCTGTACCTGACCCCCTTTGCCACTATTACCCCTTCTCCCAAGGGCAGGAAGGAGCGGAACTGGTAGGGAAAGAGGTTGACCGTGAAGCTCTTCAGTCTCGCCTGTGCCTTCAGCCTCTCTTTAAGGGGGCAGTTTCGCCTTTTTAAGGTTTCTATTAAGGAGAGAATCTCCTCCTCCTTTTCGGTGAAGAGCTCCTCCGGGATAACGGGAACGGTTGTTACTTCCCTGAAAAACTCTTGGGCCTGAGAGCGGCTGTCGGCCTGAAGGCCGACATCAAGGAGGGAGAGGTTTTCCTCAAACTCCCTTAAGAACTTCGGAGCTCTAAGCTCTAAGTTCTTCCTTGTGTAGAGCTCACCTACCAGTTCCCTCTTTGCCGGTTCCCCTACAAGCTCTCCGCTCCACCTTTCAACACCCTCCAGGGCCAGCTCAACCAGAGCTCTTGAGTAAACCCTACCGCTTTTATCTGAATTCTCCCGCAGGATAAAGACGTTGGTAAATTCAGGGGGAGCCGCTTTTGCACGTCTGTTGACCCTACCCATCCTCTGGACGAGGGCGTCAAGTGGAGCTATCTCGGTTATTAGAACGTCAAAGTCAACGTCTAAGGAGGCTTCGGCAACTTGGGTTGTAATCCAGACTACGGGTAGGCCTTTCCTGGCCTCTTTCTCTATTTGGGCTTCCAGCTTCTTTCTGTCGAGCTGTATAAACTGGGAGTGGAGGAGTCTGACCGGGAGTCCCTCTTCCTTTAGCTCCAAGTAGAGCCGAACGGCCCGTTTTACCGTGTTAACTACAATCAGAACGCTTCTTTTGTTGTTTTGAGCCTCCAGAAGCGTTTGGAGGCTAAACTCTTCAAGGAGTTTAACTCTGTGCTTTTCGGGGGATTCCCGGTAGAGCTCCTCTGTATTAACCTCCTTAAAGCCCAGCCTTTTAAGTCTATCTTTAACGAAGGGGTAGAGGGTGGCGCTCATAACGCAGAACTTGCCGCCGAGCTCAGAAACCTCTTCAATTCCCTTAACCATTGCCGCAAGGGTTTTGGGGGTGTAGCCTTGGGGTTCATCTATTACCGTTTTTGAGTAGGCGAGGGTTGCGTAAACCTTTTCAAAGCCGGGGTATTTAAAGACCGAGCTAAAGAGCTGGTCTGCCGTAGAAACCGTAAGGGGAAACGATAGGTGGGTAGACAGGCTTAACTGTGTAAGGGAGAAGGAGAGCTCCTCCTTTTCCTCTACCCCCTCCAGCAGGTAGTAGACCGCTCGCTCTCCGTGGAGGAGCCCTACCGTTTTGAAAGCCCCTTTTAAACGGTTGAACATGGCGTTAACGGCCGTTTTAACGGGCAGGGTGTAGAACCCCTTGTCGTCTGAGAGCCAGTTCAGGGCGAACTCGGTTTTCCCGCTTCCCGTCGGTGCTTCGAGGATAACCGACTCTTCTTTTAGCTTTCGCCCCTCCAGCTGGAAGGGCTTAAATCCCTTAAACTCAACTCCCCTGGCCTTTGAGCGTTCCTTTAAGTACCTTTCGAGTTTCTCTATTCTGTCTGTGTGGGGCTCGATTTCAACGGGTATCCCGGCCGAGGCGCTGTGGTCGAGCCTGTGGAGGAGCCCTTTAAGGAGTATAACTTGAGCTTCTCTGCCCCGGAACCTCTTCATAAGCTCCCTGAAGTTCCGGCGGCGCTTGCGGTAGCTGTCGAGTTTCGTAAATATGACCTCAATTTCCCTCTCTTTTGGAACTCTTAGGGGAGGAGGTTCCTTCCTGCCGCCCTTTTCAAGGAGCTCTGAGAGAATCGCTTTCAGCTTCTCCTCTTTTTTCTTTAGGTCTTTCAAAAGTGCCTCTTTGAACTCTTCGGGCCGGAAGTTGAAAGGCCTGTGGTGGTGGTGGAAGGCAACGCTGTAGAAAACTGCCTCTTTCAGCCGGTTTTTAGTGAGCTTCCCGGCAAAGAGTGCGGCAGAGAGATAGTTGTGTGGAATCTCCCCGGGTTTACCTACCCTTTTCCCCTCTTTTATTTTCAGCTGGAACTGTGAAGATGCCTTGCCGATGTCGTGGAAGGCGGCCGCAAGGAGCAGGGCCTCCCAGAACTCTTCGTCGGCACCGATTTTCTTGCCGTATAGCTTTCTTAGGCTCTTTAGCCTCTCGATGAGCTCCTCGGTGTGTTCACTAATCGTTTGTTCTGTGCCGTCGGGAAATTTCTTAGCTAAGAACATGTTTGTAACCTGCCGGAACCTCTATCAGCTCAACTACTCTATCCTCGGAGGGGTCGTATAACACCTTGTCGCTTAAAGGTTCAACGACCTGTCCGGGAGGGGCCAGCAGGAGGTCTCTCCTCTTGAAGAAGCGCCATCCCAGCTCTTTTGCGAGCTCTCCGTCGTAGGAGAGTGGAAGCCTGTAGAAGGCCCCTCCGAGGCCGAGCTCGGTTGCGGTCTCCCTTGTGAAGTAGGCAAAGGAAGGTAGAACCGTTTCCTCTTCGAGGGGGTCAAGCTCTACGAATCGGGGCTCTTCTTCGAGCCTGGCGATATCCTCCTTCCTCCCCAGGGAAGGGAACTCCTTTAAGAGCAGCCCGTTGAGGAAGTCCTTTTCCAACTCTTCGCTTTCCGGAGGGAACAGGATGTAGAGGGTCAGGTGCACATCGGTAAGGGTTTCTACGTGGGTTGGGGCCTTTAGGAAGCTCCTGCTGAAACCTTTGAGCTCGGGTTGACCCGCCCTTTTTCGGTCGAACTTTAGGAGTTTTTGAAGCTCGTAAACAGTTCCTCCCAGTTCTCCCTGAATGGCTACAGAGATTGGGTAGTCTTGCCGTGCTCCTGCCGTTGAGTGGACGAATCCCTTTACCGTAGAGGGCGGAGGCAGCAGGTAGGTGTTAACTGCTCCGAAGGAAAAGGGCGTTGAGTAACAGGCAAAGGGTTGGTAGAGCTTCACCTTAAGGGCCCGCATCTTAAACTCCGTAAACTTCGGAAACTTGTTCTGCAAGCTCTTTAAACATCTCCGGCACGTTTAAAACCCGGGCGCCGGCCTCTTCAAAGGCCTTTGAGAGCTCCTCTTCGTTCGCCCAAAACCCTTTCAGGATGGCAACTTTCGTTGTTTGGCCCACTCTCTCCCCTCTGAATGAGAGGTTCATGGTGTCTGCCAGGGGCTCGGGGTTGATTGCAAATTTTTTAAGGTTTCTGTCGTAGCCTACCTCTACCCTTCCCAGGAAGAAGGGGTTTTTAACTGTGTAAAAGCCCCCTACTGCAAAGAGGGGGGAGAGGTTCTCAACCCTTCCCTTAATCTCCCGCGACAGGAAGGGAATCGACTCAATAACCATTTTGAGGCGGCGGGCCCGTTCCTCTTCGGGAAGCCGGCCTACGGTTTCCCCCTTGGGGCTGAGCTCTGTTCCCAGTTTATCAAGGTCTACCGTTACTGTGTAGGTGTAGAGGGCGTAGTGGTGTTCGAACTGGAAGGGGTTCGGGTCTGAGCCGGCCCTGTCTGCAAAGCTCTTGTTTGTGCCGAACTCCAGGTCGAGGGCAAGGGGTTCGAGGGATACGGCGGGAGAAAACCTGACTACGGCGCTTCTCGTATCGGCTCCTTCCCCGCCCTTTGTTTTCATGTATCCGAATAGGTCTGCCTCAACGCAGTTGAGGGCGTTTACCTCCGGGTGGAACTGGACTACGTCCTGTTCTGCGGTGAGGATTTGAGGGGGAGGAAGCTCGCCCTTCATTCCCAGGGAGGTCAGAAGCTCTTCCACTTTGACCTTTATTTCGGGCTCTTCGTTCCAGTAGTCGGGGGTGTCTATCCGGTAGTTCTCCTTTAAAAACCTCCAGAGCTCGTGCCTTAACGCCTGACGGGAGATGTAAGAGTAGAGCTCCCCGCCGTGGGTGAGCTTCTTTAGCTCCGAAACGTTTCCTACGCTCTCTCCGTAGTTTGCACTCAGACCTTTAAAAACAACCGTTAGCGTGAAAGCCCTAATCTTCATTATCCCCTCCTTCCCTTTTCTCGTTCAGCAGCCCGGCAATAAAGCTGTAGCCGGCACTTTTGAAGGCTTCTCTGTCTTCAAGGTTTTTAACAAGGCCTTTGGGAACCTTTAGAGAGAACCCGGCGTACACCCTCAGGATGATGTCCATGAACCTGTGGGAGTCGCCGACCTTTAAGGCGTTTAGCAGTTTAAAGGCGAGGGAGTTTACCCTGTTTTCAGCTCCCCTGCTCGTTAAAACTCGCCTGAGCTCTTGGCCTCCGTAAAAGAGGCTCCACAGTTCATTCTCCGAAACTCTGTTCATTCTGCCCTCCAAATTCGCTTTTGCCCTGAAGAGAGCAAGGTTTAGGGTGTGGAGCTGTAGCGGAGAGAAGGCAACGTTTATCTCCCTGTTTCTGTCTGCCGTTAAGAGGAAGCGGAAGAGCTTGTAGAGGTATGAGTAGTTCCTTCTGCCTTGAATGAGGTTTTCGAGGAATTCAACCAGGAGGTTGAAGCTCTTCTTCTTATTCCCGCTTCCCAGCCGGTAGTGGGCCTTTGTAAGTTTCCTAAGGTTTTCTGTGAAAGAGGGGTCTGAGAGGAGCTCGGCCAGCTCGTAGGAGATATTGAGTCCCTTCACCTTCGGGAGGGCTCCCAGCTCCATCTCAACAACCGACGTGCCCAGGAGGGATATGAGCTTAGCGGACTCTTCCTCCTTTGCAAGGACTTTCTCCGCGAAAAAGGTGAAAAGGGGCGAGGAGCTTGAGAGCACTCTTCTTAAGCGCTGGTTGTCGCTAAAGAGCTCTTGAACCGAGGTGGTGTTGTTAACGAAGAGAAAAGAGTTACCGAACCTTACAACCCCTAAAGGTATTAGGGAAATAACCGCTTGGCAGATTTCGCATATGGGAAGCCCCTTATTTGCGAGCTTTTTCCCCTTTAGGTGGAGTAGGTTGAGGTTGTCCTTGTTGAAGCCTACCAGGTCGGAGATTGCCTTGCTGAGGTTGACTCCCTCCTTGGCAAACCTCTCCTGGCAGAGCAGGCACGGGAGCTTCCTCTTTTTTACGGTGAAAACTTCCGGTGGAGTAATCAGGGGAGCTTCAACCTTTTCCTGCAGGTTCTTTAAAGACTCGTACAGTTTGTTGCTCCCGCCGGAGGAGAAAAAGCCCCTCTTTAGCCACCTTTTAGCAAGGTGTTCAATGGCTTCAAGGGGGAGCTCCCCCCTCAGGAGCTTTTCCTTCTCCTCCTCAACCCTTTCTGCGGCTTTCCGGATGTAACGGCTTGCCTCCCCGAGGTTCTTCTTCGAAACCCTTTTCGGGAGTTCAACCTCCTCTTTCAGGTGTGGAAAGAGTTCTTTTAAAAGCCTGTTTATGGTGTCTTTAGCCCGCTTTAAAGACTCTTCGCTCCCTCCGACCTTTAAGGAGTTTACGCTTCTGAACTCTACCTCCCTTTTGGCGGCTTCGGTGTAGTACTTCTTCGCAAAGTCCTTAAAGAGCTGCCGCTCTACCTCTACGTAGTTTTCGCCGATTTTCACCCCTTCTACGGGTAAACCCTCTTTGTTTAGGAGCCTTTCTCCCTTTACAGTCTCTCCGCCCAAGAGCCTGAGCAGGCCCACTATTCCGGCGTTGTAGAACCACTCCTGAAGGTAGATTCTCTCAGCCATTAAACCCTCTTAAGCCAGTAGTGGATTGATTCGGGAGATTCCTCGCTCCCCTTCAAGTACCAGAGAGGCTTGCTCTCTTTAGGTGAAAAGTGGCCGTAAACCAAGATTTCGTAATCGGGTTCAACTACCTCTAACCCCAGCTCATTTAAATTTTTAAAGAAACCGTGCTTAATCCAGGCAAAGGGCGGAGTTTCGTCGTAGATGTTGCTCTTTTTGAAATCCTCTTCAAGAACAGACTCGTAAAAGGAGAAGAGGTTAACTCCTGCCGGGTCGATTGGCGGCCCTAACTCCATCCTTTTGCGCTCTTCCATCTCCTCGTAGTAGTAGAGCTCCAGGTATTTCTTGAAGATTTCTGCCACTTTTACGTAGAGCTCTTCCGGGCTGTTAAACTCCCTTTTAACTTTGAAAACCAGCGTGGCCTCGCTCTCGTAGTCGAAAAAGCGCATAAAGAAGAGCTTCACCTCTCCCTTCCCCTCCCAAACTACTTTATCACCTCCACCATTCCAAAACCTTGGGAGCACCTGTTCCCCAAGCCTGCGTCGCACAGGAAGTTAAGGTCTTCGCTGTCGCCGTTGAGTTTGAATATGCCGTAGCTTCCGGTTAAAACCATGTAGGGCTTACCGGTTCTCTCCCTGAACTCTTTGAACGTTGCCTTTGCAACCTTTTTCTCGCACTTAACGGGGATAACAGAGATTTCCCTTTTGAGCCCCTTTCCCCTCAATTCCTTAAGCCTTCTGTCGGTTACGAAGTTCAGGGCCTTCTGAAAGTCGGGAGAGTTCCACAGGACCGGCTTCCCCCTTTTATCTTCAACCACTATCGGAGAGAGCGTTTTTACTACAGCTTCGCCCTTTTTAACCGGCCTTGAGCGGTAGGGGGTGATTTTCAGAAGCTCCCAAATGACCCTCTTGCCGCCGACCAGCATCTCCTTTTCGGTGCTGAACAGGAACTCTTTTAGGCTCACCAGGCCGTTTACAAGGGAGACTGCAAACAGGTAGTCAGGAGTTGATATGTTCACGGAGAACGTGCCGCTTTCCAGGGTGAACGTTTCCACCTGGCGAAGTTCTTTGAACCTTTCCGGGGTAAAGGTTTCGTCTATCTGGAGGGGCAGCTTCTCAACCCTGTAGGGCGGGTTAAAAAAGAGTGAAAAGGTAAACGGCTTGGGGTTTTGAGAGCCGTAGAGCTTTTCGTAGAGTTCACCGTTTCCCCTTTTCAGGGCCTCTTTAACTAACGAGACAACTCTGTGCCTGTAGAGGATAGGAACCCTATCGGTTCTAAACACGATTTTTAGTCTCAAGCTCCCTCCCTTTCCCCGGAGGTGAAGGGGGCAGCGGCAGCCCCCAGGGAAAATTTATACCATCATCGCTATCTGTTCTTCTTTAACATTCTGTAAGCTCTTACCGCAACTGCGATAACCGTCCAGGCTATCGTTACTACGAAGAAGAACCAGAAGAAGAGGCTTCCCAGCTTCGGGTCGTTTATCACCGTTACTCCCTGATTTGACCGTTTCCGAAGATGATGTATTTGGGAATTGTGAGGTCTTCAAGGCCCATGGGCCCCCTAACGTGGACCTTATCCGTTGAAATTCCCATTTCGGCTCCTAAGCCGAAAACGTTCCCGTCGGTGAAACGGGTAGAAGCGTTAACGTAAACGGCCGCCGAGTCTACCCGGTTTAAGAATTTCATGGCGTTTGTGTAGTTCTCGGTTACGATTGCGTCGCTGTGGTGGGAGCCGTAGGTGTTTATGTGCTCGATTGCCTCCTCCAGTGAGTCAACCACTCTGACCGCCAGTATAAGGTCGAGGTACTCTGCGTACCAGTCTTCTTCTGTTGCGGGTTTTATGTATTCGGGGTCGTAGCTTCTGGCCCTTTCGTCGCCCCGGAGCTCAACTTTTGCCTTTTTGAAGAGCTCAACCATTGTCGGCATGAAGGCGTCGGCTATTTTGCTGTGGACGAGCATTGTCTCCATTGCGTTGCAAACACCCGGCCTCTGCACTTTGGCGTTGAAGCAGATGTTCCAGGCTTTCTCAAGGTCGGCAAACTCGTCTACGAAAACGTGGCATACGCCCTTGTAGTGTTTTATAACCGGCATGCGTGCGTTCTCTGCAACGAAGCGTATGAGCCCCTCTCCGCCCCGGGGAATGACAACGTCTACAAACTGGTCGAGCTGTAGTAGCTCTTTAACGGCTTCCCGCTCTGTTGTGTCTATGAACTGAATCGCCTCTTCGGGGAAACCCTCTTTTGCCGCCGCCTCTTTGAGAATGTTCACAAGGACCCTGTTTGAGTTTATGGCTTCGGACCCCCCTTTAAGGATAACCGAGTTTGAGCTCTTTATACAGAGGCTTGCGGCTTCTACGGTTACGTTGGGTCTGGACTCGTAGATGATGGCGACCACCCCCAAGGGGACCCTCATCTTCCCTATTTTCAGTCCGTTTGGGCGGGTCCACATCTTTATCACTTCGCCTACCGGGTCGGGCAGGTTTGCAACGTCTTTCAGAACTTGAACCATTCCTTTTATTCTCTTTTCGTTCAGGAGGAGCCTGTCGAGCATCGCTTTTGAGAGGCCCCGCTCCTCTCCGGCTATGAGGTCTTTTCTGTTTTCCGTCTCTATGAGCTCCTTTTTCTCCTCTATGAGCTTGGCCGCCGTGAGAAGGGTTCTGTTCTTGAGCTCCGTAGAGAGGTCGACCAGTGAGTAGCTTATCTCCTTTGCCCTTTTTGCAACTTCTTTAACGTTGAACATTTGATAACCTCCGCAAGGGGTTTAAATTGTTTGGTGGAAAACCGTTTCAAGGGAGTCGTGCAATGAAAAGAATTTTAACACTAACAACTGCCGGAGCCCTTCTGCTGGGAGGGTGTGCAACAACGCAACAGCAGCAGGCCCAAACGGCCCCTAAGAAGGAGGTGAACAAGGTTGCGGCTGGAGCTGCAATCGGAGCCGTTGTGGGCGGTGCCATAGGTGCACTCACGGGTCCCTCCGGCAGTAACAAGGGGGAAAGGGCCCTTATAGGGGCGGCCGCAGGTGCGGTTCTCGGCGGGGCTATAGGCTACATACTCCAGCAGCAGGCAGAGGCCCTGGGCAGGGATTTGGGCGTTCAGCCTGTAGACCACACGAACCCTGCTGTTAAGCCTCAGGCGCCTGTGATTTCCGATAAGAGGCCCAAGGCCGTTGTTAAGGAGCCCGGAAGGGTCAAGGTGGTTCTCAAAGACTCGGTTCTCTTCGGCCTCAACAGTGCAGAGCTCAAGCCCGAGGCTGTTAAAGAGCTTCAGCGCATAGCCCAAACCTTAAAGGAGAACCCCAAAACGACCGTTGTAGTTGTGGGCTACACCGACAATACGGGTTCCCTGAAGTACAACCTGAAGCTCTCTAAGGAGAGGGCAGAGGCGGTGAAGAAGGTGCTCGTTGAGGCGGGGGTTAGGCCCGAGAGAATCCTTGTTTTCGGCTGCGGCCCGAAGAACCCGATTGCCCCCAACGACACCCCGCAGCATCGGGCGCTCAACCGCAGGGTAGAGATTCTCATCTACCCCGAGGGCGAGGCCATTCCTAATCCCTGCGGTTGAAATATATTAAGGATTAAAAATCCTGTTAAAGAGGCCCGATGGCAAAGAGGTTCTTCATAAAGACCTTCGGCTGTCAGATGAACGTTAACGACTCTGAGAAGATGGCCGGCCTCCTCAGGGACATGGGCTACGAGAAGGCCCAAACGCCGGAGGAGGCCGACATCGTTATAGTAAACACCTGCTCCGTAAGGGCCAAACCCGACAACAAGGCCTACTCCTTCATCGGCAATCTCAAAAGGCTTAAGAAGAGAAGGCCCGACCTTGTGGTGGCGGTGGCGGGCTGCGTGCCCCAGAAGGAGAAGGAGCAGATTCTCCGCTTTCCCCACGTGGATTTGGTTTTCGGAACCTTCAACTTTGTGAAGCTCCCCCAACTCCTGGAGAGGGTAAAGAGGGAAGGGCGCGTTGTTGAAATCCTCAACCGGAAGATACCGGAGGAGGAGAAGCTCCCCCTCGTAGACAGCTACCTTGAGAACCCCTTCATTGCCTACGTTACTGTTCAGAGGGGCTGTAACAGGTTCTGTACCTACTGCATAGTTCCCTTCACCAGGGGAAGGGAGAGGAGTGTGGCCCCCCACCTGGTTGTTGAAGAGGTTAAACGGCTTGCCGAAAGGGGCGTTAAGGAGGTCCACCTGCTCGGCCAGAACGTAGACTTTTACGGCTACCAAGGGACCGACCTTGCCGACCTCCTGTATATGGTTTCCGAAGTTGAGGGAGTAGAGAGGGTAAGGTTCACAACCTCTCACCCGGCAGGCTTTAGCGAGCGGATTGCCCGGGCGATTAGGGATATACCGAAAGTCTGCCCCTACGTTCACCTTCCCCCTCAGAGCGGCTCCAACAGAGTGTTAGAGAGGATGAACAGGGGCTACACCCGGGAAGAGTACATAGAGAAGGTTCAGATGTTGAGGGAGTTCGTTCCCAACGTTGCCCTATCGGGGGACTTTATAGTGGGCTTCCCCGGGGAAACCGAGGAGGACTTTGAACAGACCCTATCCCTCGTTGAGGAGTGCGTTTTCGACCAGGCCTTCGTTTTTGAGTACTCCCCCAGGCCCTTCACAAAGGCCGCTACCTTTAAAGACGACGTTCCCAAAGAGGTGAAAAACCGCCGACTCCAAACCCTTCAGGAGCTCGTTAAGAAGCAAGCCCTTGAGAGGAATCTTGAGAGGGTGGGGAAGGTTGAAGAGGTTCTGATTGAGGGCTTTAGCCCCAAGGGAAGCGAGCTTTACGGAAGGACCGCCGACAACAAGCCCGTTGCGGTGGAAGGCTCTGAGGAGCTTATAGGGAAAACCGTGGAGGTTGAAATAACTCAGGCTTCGCCCTTTTTCTTAAAAGGAAAACCAGTAACAACCGGAGTGAGGAGCAAGAGATGATTGAGGTATCGGTAATCGGCTTGACCCAGGACAGGTTCAGTAACCTGCCAATCATTATCCTCGGTAACGAGGAAGAGCGTTTCGCCGTTCCCATCTGGGTTGGCAACTGGGAGGCGGAACTCCTCGAGACGGAACTCTTGGGTGCAGTTCCACCGAGGCCTTTCCCCTACGACCTTATCAGGGAGCTTCTGGAGATTTTCAAGGGGGAGGTTGAGAGGGTAATCATCAACGACTTCGACAAGGGCATCTACTTTGCAGTTATTGAGGTGAGGCGCCCCGACGGGGAGCTCTTCAGAATTGACGCAAGGCCCAGCGACGCCATAAACCTGGCGGTAAGGCTGAATGCTCCCATATTCGTGAAGAGGGAGGTTATAGAGAAGGCCTCGGTGATACCACTCGATAAGTGTCAGGGGGAGGAGTGTCAGGAGCAGTGGGAGAGGCTCATAAGGGAAATATTTGAGCAGTGAGGGTTGTAACAACTCAAGACGGCTCAAAAACGTTTCTCTCCGACCTGTTTAACGAACACTTCCACTCAACAACGGCAGGGGCGTTTACGGAGGCGGTAGAGAAGTTCTGTAAACCGTGTAAGGTGGCGGAAGTTGCCGCCTCTCGGGGGGAAGTTACGCTCTTAGACTCCTGTTTCGGCCTCGGCTACAACACGGTTGCCTTCCTCGACACGGTGCTGTCGGCCAACCCTTCCGCCGCGGTTAGAGTTGTTGCCTACGAGTTCGACCTGAGAGTGCCTCTGAAGGCATTGGAGCTTAACTGGGGGCGTTACGAAAAGTGGAAGCCGATTTTCAGAGGGCTTCTCGGCCGCAAGGTATGCAACCGCCCTGTTCCCACCTTTGTTTACACTGACGGCAGAGTCTCTTTAAAACTGCTGATTGCCGACGGCAGGAGGGCGGTTAAGTCTATAGAGGAAGAGCACTTTGCAGATGCTATCTTCCATGACCCCTTCTCCCCTAAGGTCAATCCGGAGCTCTGGACTTACGAGTTCTTCAGGGAGCTGAGAAGGCTCATAAAGCCGGAAGGGATACTGGCCACCTACTCGGCCGCCACTCCCGTTAGGCGGGCCCTCCATATGGCCGGTTTCGGCGTGAGAGAGGGAGTTGCCGTTGGGAGGAAATCCCGCTCAACAGTTGCCTCCCCCTCCTTCGAAACGGAGGGGAAGCTCCTTGAGAAGTTCCATCTGCCCTCGGCCGTTCCCTTCAGAGACCCAACCCTCTCCGAGCCGAGGGAGCTCATAAAGAGCCGGCGGGAGGGGTGTGTGAAGCTCCTTGAAAAGAGCCTTCCCTTGGAGCAGATATGGTGAAAATAACTTAAATTAAAAACAGAGGCCCAAAAATTCAACAGTGAGGAGGAGAGGATGGGAAACAGGTACGTTCCCGCCGGCAGAAAGGAGTACACGTGGGAGAGCGACAACCCCTACTACGAAAAGGCCAAGTATCCCGAACCTACCGTGTGTGAGGAGTGCGGAGCGGTCTTTAAAGACGGCAGGTGGCAGTGGCCCGAACAGCTGCCGGAGCCCGTTCCGGAAGGGGCAAACAGGGCCCTCTGCCCGGCGTGCAGGCGTAAGAGGGACAGGTACCCGGGCGGCATAGTGGTTCTAAGCGGTGAGTTCCTGAAAAAGCACAGAGACGAGATACTCAACAGGGTGAAGAACGTTGTAGACGATGTAATGTCTCTGAGGCCTTTACAGAGGATTCTCTGGATTAACGAAGAGGACTCAAAAGTTGAGATAGCAACAACCAGCGAGCACCTTGCCCGCCATATAGGGGAGGCCGTTAACAAAGCTTTCAAGGGTAAGTTCGAGGTTAAGTACAGCGAGGGCGAGAAACTGGCGAGGGTTTACTGGCACAGAGATTTATAAGGATTAAATAAACTGCGGGGTTGGGGCCTTAAGGCCCCAACCCCGCAGCACCCTACCTTCAACTTAAACGAGCGGGTTGGCGTAGAGGAGAATGAGTGCGATAACGAGACCGTAGATGGCGAGAGCTTCGATAATAGCCAGACCGATAAACATTGTGGTTGTGAGTTTACCGGCCATCTGAGGGTTCCTTGCCATACCTTCACAGGCTCCCCTGACCGCCTGACCCTGACCTGCACCTGCACCGCCTGCGGCGGGACCGATGGCAAGGCCGGCACCGATGGCGGAGAGACCGAGGATAAGCGCCTTACCGGACTCAGCACCCCCTTCACCTGCAAGTGCGGGAAGCGCACCTACTGCTAAAAGGAAGAGTGTGAAAAGGATGCTCTTGAGATAACTCTTTTTCATCAGTACCTCCTTCCTCATGTTTCTATTTAATATCCTACGTGCTCCTCTTCGTGCTCTTCAATGGCGGTAGCGATGTACACTACAGTAAGGATACAGAAGATAAAGGTTTGAAGGAAGCTGTTTGCAAACACTATGAACTCGCCCGCTACCGGAACGAGGAAAGGAACGAGCATAAGGGCAACGAGAACCACCATTTCGTCGCCGAACATGTTACCGAAGAGACGGAAAGAGAGGGAGAGAATCCTCGAGAGGTGGGACACCACCTCAATCGGGAACATTATGGGCGCCATCCATGGCACGGGCCCTGCAAAGTGTTTGATGTAATTAATGAGGCCGTGCTTCTTGACGCCTTCGTAGTTGTAAACGAGGAAAGAGATTATTGCCAGAGCCAGGGTTGTGTTAAGGCTGGATGTGGGCTGCTTTATCCAGGGAAGGGGGATGAGGCCCACCAGGTTCGCAAACAGGATAAAGGTTGCAAGTCCGGCTATAAGGGGGAAGAACTTCCTGCCGTACTTGCCCATGGCGTCTTCGAGGGTGTAAACGATGAAGGAGGTGAGAGCTTCAAACGTATACTGAACGCCGTTGGGGAACTTCCTCAGGTTCTTTCCGAGGAAGTAGGCGAAACCGAGAACCACAACCATCATGAGCCAGGTTGTAACCACAACCCTGCAGTCTATATACTGTGAGAGGGGTCCGCACACTCCCGTTACTGCTGCGTGTTCCATCTCCTCCACTCCTTACGGTGTAGTAAAACGGTAAGTATTAGGGCAGCGTTGGTTGCGACAACCGCCGAAATTATAGCAAAGAAGTTTAAACGAGTAAATAAACTTAAACCAACCAGGATAAGGAGAATCGAGATAAAGCGCCAGGCGAATCCCGACTTCGGGAATACCCCGGCCTGGACCTGCTGGGGCAGCCGTCTGGAGAACTTAACCAGCTGGTAGTAATCGTACGCCATAACGGCGTATCCCAAAAGGTATGAGTAGGTAAAAACGCTCCACCCTTTAACCAGGAGCAGGGGCATAAAAGTCAGAATAAAAACGGCCCCTTCAACAACCAGGAGCCTCTTTAGAAAGAGCTCAAACTCCCTCATCTGGATACCTTTTTAAGCTCCCTGTAAACGTTTTTGAACCCGGCGGCTAAACCTATGAAGAACCAGAAGACAGTCAACCACGGAAAGGTTTTGAAGTGTTTATCGAGCCAGTAGCCTATTGCCAAGCTTATGAAGATTGAGAGGGCAAACTGAACCCCCACCATCATGTAGGAGGTGCGCTCTATGTAGTCCCTAATCTTTCCCACGGCTTACGCTCCTTGTAGTGAATTTCACCAACTTGTGGCTTACCGCTAAAGTGGCAACTAAGAGCAGAAGGAGCAGTAATTCCTGCCGGAAAAGCTCCCTTAATACCCTTTCGGACACTTCTCCGAAGAGGTACCCTCCCCAGAAGCAGCCCAGAATCCACACTACAGACGAGGCCGAAGATAGCAGAAAGAAGCGCCCCCACGAGTAGCCGTTAACCCCTAAAAAGAGGGGTATTACCACCCCCATACCGTATATGAAGGGAACCGCAAGTGAGAGGTAGTCGAAATCCCTGCCGAACTCTCTGTCTATCCGCTGGAACTCCTCTTCGAGCTTCGGGAAGCGGACGAGAAGCTCCTCTTTAAGGAGCCTTCCGACCAGGAAGAAGAGCTGGTAGGAGAGGACGGTTCCTGCGTAGGCGGCGGTTAGAGTTGAGGCAACCGGAAAGAGCCCCAAACGGGCAAAAACCCCGCACAGGAAAACGGTAACGGCGCCTTCTGTGAACCCTCCAACAAAGGCAAAGAGAACCGGGTGAGTTTTAAGAAGAGCCAGTATCCTCTCCAACAAAGTACCCCAAAGCTTTAAGGAGAACCAGTAAAACTATGATACCAACAACGGCGGTAAGGGGCAGTAGAGAGTGGCTCTTCCAGAGTTTCTCCGCCTCTTTGCCGAAAAAGTAGCCTACCGACAGCAGTGTAAAGGCCCACACTGCGCAGGAAAAGGTGACGGCGGCGGCGTAAACCCTAAAGGGGAACTTGAACAGGCCGAGGAAGAAGGCTGAAGCCGTTCGGAGTCCGTATATGAAGGGGACGAGGAAGGCAAGGAGGGCTCCCCAGCGGTTGAGTTTGGCCTCTACCGTCTTTTCTTTCTCTTTAAACTTCGGGAAGCGCTCAAGGAGCCCTTCGCCTACCAGCCTGCCCAGCCAGTACCAGAAGTTGTAGATAAACGCGGCCCCGAAGAAGGCACCCAGAAACGATGGGAGGAAGCGAAAAGTCCCCTCTTTAACCAGAACCCCTGCAAGTATGAGAGAGAACTCCCCTTCGAAGAGGGAGACTACGAAGCAGTAGAGGAAGCCGTGGCCGTGGGCCACGGCGAGAAGGCGGTTTAGAAGCTCCACAAACGTGCCTCTTACAGGAGTTGGGCGGCCTCTTTAAAGGCCACTTCTGCGGCCTTAACGGTTTTCTCTATATCCTCTTGGGTGTGAGCCGTAGACATAAACGCAACCTCAAACTGGGAGGGGGCAAGGTAAACGCCCTGCTGGAGCATCTTCCTGAAGAAGGCCGCGTAGGCCTGCGTGTTGGAGGTTAGGGCATCTTGGTAGTTCTTCACTTCCTTCGGCGTAAAGTAAACGATGGAGATGCTCTCTATCTGCTTAAAGTGGAGCTTGTCGTATATGCCTGCGGCCTTGGCGGCCTCTTTTAGCCCTTCCGAGAGCTTCTCGGTTTTTGAGCGGAGCTCTTGGTAGACGCCGGGCTTTTGAAGCTCCTTTAAGGTTGCTATACCTGCCGCCATTGCAAGGGGGTTACCCGAGAGGGTTCCGGCCTGGTAAACCGGGCCTTCCGGTGCAAGGTGGTCCATAATCTCGGCCTTACCTCCGAAGGCTCCTACGGGAAGGCCTCCCCCTATAATCTTGCCGAAGCAGGAGAGGTCGGGAGTAACGCCGAAGTACTCCTGGGCTCCCCCTAACGAGAGCCTGAAGCCGGTGATAACCTCGTCGAAAATCAGAACGATTCCCTTCTCGGCCGTCAGCTCCCTTACGGCCTCTAAAAAGCCCGGTTCCGGGATTATGAGGCCGGCGTTTGCCATAACCGGCTCCATTATAACGGCCGCAACGTCGTGCCCTACCTCGTCTATTACCCTCTTCAGGGCGTCTATGTCGTTGAAGGGCACGGTTATGGTGTGTTTTGCAAAATCTTCGGGTATGCCGGGGCTTGTGGGAACGCCGAAAGTTGTCAGGCCCGAGCCGGCCTTTACAAGCAGGGCGTCAACGTGGCCGTGGTAGCCCCCTTCAAACTTTATAACCTTGTTCCTGCCGGTGTATCCCCTTGCCAGCCTTATGGCAGACATTGTCGCTTCGGTTCCCGAATTGACCATACGGACCTTCTCAACAGAGGGAACGAGCTCAACAATCATCTTTGCAAGCTCAACCTCAAGCTCGGTGGGAGCGCCATAACTGGTTCCCTTCTCCGCCTGCTTCTGAATTGCCTCAACGACCTTAGGGTGGGCGTGGCCCAAAATCATCGGCCCCCACGAGCAGACGTAGTCAATGTACTCGTTTCCGTCAACGTCCCAGATGTGGCTTCCCTTGGCCCTCTCAATAAAGCGGGGAACATCGCCGACAGACTTAAAGGCCCTTACGGGGCTGTTTACCCCTCCGGGAATGTACTTCTTTGCCTCCTCAAAGAGGGCTTTTGAGCGCTCAACCCTCATACTCCTCTACCTCCTCCAGAATTTTTAATACCACCTCTTTCAGACATTTAAAGCCTCTTTCTCTATCTCCGTCAGGAAGTGCCTCTTGATACCTCCCTTGACCAGAAGGTCAAGCGGCCTACCGAGAAGCTCCTCAAGATAACCTTTCAAAGCCATGTAATTACGGAAAGTTTCATACTCTGGAAAAAACTCAACAACAAGGTCAACGTCGCTCTCCTCACCCTCGTCTCCGCGGGCAAAGGAGCCAAAGAGGAGGAGCTCCTTTACCCCGAATTCCCTTCTCAAATAGTCCTTCTTTTCCCTTAAAAGCCTGACTACATCAGCGCCTTTCATAGCTTACCCTTTGTGGAAGGTACTCCCTTTACCCTTTCATCTACTGAAACCGCAACTCTCAAAGCCCTTGCAACTGCCTTAAAGGTTCCCTCTGCCATGTGGTGGAGGTTTAAACCGTAGTGGCAGTTAATGTGGAGGTTGCACTTTAGCGAGTAAGAAAAAGACTTCCAGAACTCCCTGAAGAGGTCAAACTCTATCCCCATCAGGGTCTTAAACTGGGGGAAACCCCCGTAAACAAAGTAGGGGCGGCCGGAAAGGTCAATGGCGGCAGAAATGAGGGTTTCGTCCATCGGAAGGGTAAAGAAGCCGTAGCGGTTTATACCCCTCTTATCGCCCAACGCCCTCTCAATTGCCTCTCCTAAAACTATCCCGACATCTTCAATTAGGTGGTGGTGGTCAACTTCAACGTCGCCGGTTGCAACAACTTCAAGGTCAATCAAAGAGTGGCGGGAGAAGAGCTCCAGCATGTGGGTTAAAAAGGGAATGTCGGTCTTAACCGAGTAGGAGCCGGTTCCGTCAAGGTTCACAGCTATCTCTATTTCTGTTTCATTTGTCTTCCTAAGGGCTTTTGATTTTCTCATCACTCAAACCTACCAGAAAAAATTCAAGGTTTTCTTAATCTACCGGTAATTTTATAGAAATAGAAGATTAATACAAAGAAGAGAGAAACAGCCAAAGCAAGAACAAAAATCAAAAATGCATTCTCCGGAGTGGGATTAAGAAGAATAAGTTTCCTTGTTAAGACTATGAATCCAATTTCAAGAAGGCATAAAACATAATGGATTCTTTTTTGATAAAACATTGCACTTACAAAATCAAGTATAACAAGCACGAAAAGGGCATCTGTTAAAAAGGTTCTCATGTAGTTAAAAGTAAAAACTAACCCATCTGAACTAACGTGAGAGACTAAGGTAAAAATCAAAGTTAATATACAGAAAGCCAAATATACAGTCATAACTGCAATAAAGAGCCACCTAAAGAAAAGCACTAAAGAGTAAAGGAACCTATACCACTTACTCTGAATTAACTCCATTAAATCTGGTGTCTTCATTCTCTAAACCCCGCCGGGTAAGAGCCGAGGACTTTAAAGAAGGAGCAGCTCTCCTCAAGCTCCTTCAGGGCTTTTGCCACCCTGTCCTCCTTCCTGTGGCCGTCAAGGTCAACGAAAAAGACGTATTCCCACGGCTTTTTCTTCGTGGGGCGGGATTCAATTTTGGTAAGGTTAACGTCGTAAACGGCAAAAGGTTGAAGGGCCTTAAAGAGTGCTCCGGCCTCGTGGCGGGTGCTGAACATAACGGAGGTTTTGTCTCTGCCGGAGGGGTATTCGGAGTCGCTCTTCCCTATAACAAGGAAGCGGGTGAAGTTTCGGGAGAGCTCCTGAACGTTCTTTGCCAAAATGTTTAGGTCGTAGAGCAGGGCGGCGGCTTCGCTTGCGACTGCAGCACTTCCGGGTTCGGCGCTTGCGATTTCGGCCGCCTTGGCCGTGCTTGAAACCTCTATGAGCTCCGCTCCGGGCAGGTTTTCAGAGAGCCACTTACGGGCCTGAGCGAGGGCGTGGCGGTGGGAGTAAACCCTTTTCACCTTGGAGAGCTCCCCCTCCTTACTCATCAGGTGGAGGTTAACGGGAACGAAAACTTCTCCGCTTATCTTCAGGTCGGTGTCGAGGAACATATCTATGGTGTAGTTAACAACACCCTCTATTGAGTTCTCTATGGGGACAACGCCGTAGTCTACCCTTCCTTTCTCGACTTCGTCGAATACGTCCTCTATGGACTCCTTCGGACGCAGGTCGGAAGAGGTGCCGAACTGTTTGAGGGCCGCAAGGTGGGTAAAGGTTGCCTGGGGGCCGAGGAAGGCCACTTTTGTCGGCTCTTCAAGGGCCCTGCAGGCCGAGATTATCTCCCTGAAGATTGCCCTTACGCTTTCGGGAGGTAGTGGGCCCTGGTTCAGCTCCTCCAGTTTTGAGAGTATTTTCGCTTCCCTGCCGGGAACGTAGAAGGGAAGGCCTTTCTTCTTCTTAATCTCCCCCACTTCTTGGGCAAGTTTGGCCCTTCTGTTGAGTAGGGTCAGAAGCTCTCTGTCTATCCTGTCTATCTCCTCTCTCAGCTGGCTGAGACTCTTCATCTTCTCGAATCCTCTCCAGGAGCTCTTTGAGCTCTTGTGCGTTTTCCTCTACAACTTTAACAATTTTGGGGTCGTAAAGCTTCCCGCTGTTTTCCTTTAAGTGTTTAAGGACCTCTTCAAACGGGTGCGGCTCCTTGTAGGGGCGCTTAGCGGTCATCGCCTCTATAACGTCGGCCACGGCGACTATTTTAGCAAGTTTGGGTATCTCTTCACACTTAAGGCCCTTGGGGTAACCGCTTCCGTTGCACCTTTCGTGGTGGTAGAGGACAATCGGGAGTATCTCTTTGAAGGTCTCTATGGGCTCGAGGATTCTGTAGCCGATTTCGGGGTGCTTTTTGATGATTTCGTACTCTTCGTCGGTTAGTTTTCCGTTTTTGTCGAGTATGGAGACGGGAACGCCCAGTTTGCCTATGTCGTGGAGCAGGGCCCCGATTTTTAGGTTCTCAAGCTCTTTCTCGGAGAGTTCAAGTTTCCTGCCTATGAATTCGGCAACTGCTGCAACTCTGCTGCTGTGACCCCGGGTCCAGGGGGACATTGCGTCTATCGCTTTGGCGAAGGCCTCTATGGTCTGGAGGAGGACTCTGCGGTTTTTCTCTTTCTCTTTGGCGGCAAGGAGTACCGTGTCTATTATGTTCAGGATGGTTTCGAGGAACCTGGACGGTATTTTCCGGTGGCAGACGTAAAAGCCCGAGTGGGAGAGCCGTCTTGATGTGAAACCTTTCGGACACTGAGGGGTTTTTGCCACTTTTACCGCTATGTTCCTCATTTTAAAGAGGGAGTTCACGGTAGAGATAAAGTCCTCCAGGGCCTCGGCCTTTACCAGGTAGTAGAGGAGCTCCGAGCTTAAAGTCAGGAGTTTAAAGTTGAAGTTGAACTCTTTCCTTATGGCCTTGTAGAGTTTGTAGATTTTCTTCTCTATCTCGAGGAACTCATCTTTTTTCTTTTTATCGAACTTCTTCTGGAGTTCGAGGGGGTTTGAGAGGAGTTGGACTATCGACTCTATTCTCTTCTTTATGCCGCTGTAGGAGGCCCAGAGGAACAGCACGGTAGCGATGAAGAGGTAGATGTCGAACATGAGGAGAACCGCCTGGAAAATCCGGTAGGTCGATAGAAGGGCCCGATTCGAGAAGTAGAGGACGAGGCGGGTCGGTGGGTCTTTGGCAAGGGTGGCCTCCTCTACGTAGATGCAGGGCTCTTTGAAGAGGTCCTTTGAGCAGCGGGGCAAATGGCGGACGTCCGATTTAAACAGCTTGGCCACCGGGTAGGTCTGCATGAAGGTGTAGACTTCTACCCCTACTAATCTTGAATCACTGTTTAGAAAGGCTTCAAGGTCGCTTAAGGTTCCGCTGTAGTTGAAGTTCTTTATGTCTCTGTAGAGCAGGCGGGAGACCACTTCGAGCTCTACCCGGGCCTGTTGGGTGAACCAGTCGTGGAACGTCTGTTTCAGCAGGTAGTTGCCGGCAAAGTAGAGGGCAACGAAGATTAAAAACTGGAAGACTATGATGCCGAAGAAGAGCCGGG
Organism: Thermovibrio ammonificans HB-1; assembly: GCF_000185805.1. Classification (NCBI taxonomy): domain Bacteria; kingdom Pseudomonadati; phylum Aquificota; class Aquificia; order Desulfurobacteriales; family Desulfurobacteriaceae; genus Thermovibrio; species Thermovibrio ammonificans. The sequence continues at coordinate 1,558,719 of NC_014926.1, read as the reverse complement.
TGGTGTAGTAGAACTTAAAGGCTTCAGATAGGCTACGGAACAGACGGTTTAGCTTTTGAACTGCCTTTTTCAGCGGAAGCTCCCTTAATGGTTCTTAAAAGGTTGCTGAGGCGGCGTTTGTGAAGCTCCTCGTCTTTGGGTATCGTGTAGATGGTATCCCTGTAGCGGGCCGCTTCGGGGGCTTCCAGCATCCGGCTGTAGAGGTTCACGGCCGATACCTCGAGGTCTACGTCGTATTGGAGTAGTTTCTGCAGCTTCTTGTCGGTTTGGTAGGGCCAGATTCCTGCCGAGGGAAAGCCGCCCTCCTTTATGAGTATTTTCGCAATTTCCCGGGCGTGTTTTACTTCGTCGAGCATGTTCTTCAGAAAGACCGATTCGGCCTTTTTAGACTTGGTTATCCCTGCGTGGTTTACGTATTGAATAATGGCTCCGTATTCATGAGAGAGGGCAACGGTGCACATTGTAAAGAAGTCTTGAATGTTGTCGGTAGGATTTGCAAGGGCAGAGGGAGAGATTGCCGCTTCGGAGAGAATCCCCAGGATAACACTTAAAAACTCCCTCCTCTTCAAGTTCCACCCCGAGTGCATATATTATCTATGCTGCCTAATACAATTATATTACTCCTTTTCTCAGGAGGCGAAAATGCCGATATACGAGTTTAAGTGCAAGGAGTGCGGAGAGGAGTTTGAGAAGTTCGTTATCTCTTACTCTCAGATAGGGCAGGTGAAGTGTCCCAAGTGCGACTCCAACAACGTTGTTAAGAAGGTTTCTGCCTGTGCGGTAGGCGGAAGTGACTCCGGTTCTTCCGGAGGCTCCTGCACGGCGTTTGGCTGAGGTATTTAAACGGCGGGGTTCCCGCCGTCTATAACCTCTTCTCTGCCACAGACCACTACCTTCCCGAGTTCGTTCAGAACTTGGTTTAGGGTTAGCTCAAGGCCGCTTTCGGCCCTTACCGCCAGCGCTACCATTCCTGCAACTTCAAAGAGAAGTTGGTCTTTGGTCATAGAGGTAAGCTCTTCACACCTTTCATTGTCTATGGGGATTCTACCTATAAGGTTCCCGCCTTTGTCGTAGAGTTCAACCGTTGCCAATGTTCTCCTCCTGTTCTATCTCTTTCAAGAGCTTAAGCTCCTCTTCTGTGAGTTTACCTTCTCTTTTGAGTTTCTCTATGAGCTCGGGGGCTCTTTTGAGGGTTTTCTTTAGGCTCTCTTTCTTGCGCCACCTCTCTATTTTTGCGTGGTGTCCCGAAAGGAGAACTTCGGGAACTCTCATTCCTTTGAACTCGGCCGGGCGCGTGTAGTTGGGGTAGCCCATAAGCCCCCTGTCCATGAAGGAGTCTGCTTCAAGGCTCTCTCGGTTCCCTAAAACCCCCGGGGTTAGCCTTATAACGGCGTCCATAATTACCATGGCGGGAAGCTCTCCGCCGGTTAGAACGTAGTCGCCTATGGAGACTTCTCGGTCTACCAGCTTTTTAACCCTTTCGTCGACCCCTTCGTAGCGGCCGCAGATGATTAGTAACCTGGGGAGTTTTGAGAACTCCAGGGCCATTTCTTGGTTGAACTTCTCTCCCCAAGGCTCTGTGAGTATAACGAAGGGTTTTGGCCCTTCCTTCGAGAGTTTTTCGTATGCCCCAAAGATGGGTTCGGGTTTTAAAACCATTCCGGGCCCACCGCCGTAGGGGACGTCGTCTACAACTCTATGTTTGTCGGTTGTAAAGTCTCTTATGTTGTAAACGTTAACGGATACAAGGCCACGTTCTAAGGCTTTTCCTATAACCCCCTCTCTCAGAAAGCAGTCGAAAAGGCCCGGGAGAACGGTTAAAACGTCTATTCTCACGACTCCATGCCCTCTATGAGGGAAACTGTAACTTTGCCGTTTTTAAGGTCTATCTCTTTAACGAATTGCTCTATAAAGGGTATCAAAACCGTTTTTCCGTCGCTCTTTTCAACTTCAAGGATGTGGCTTGCGGGTTGCTCCAGGATGTTCTTTATAACTCCGAGTTCTCGGCCGTCTTCGGTGAAAACTTTAAGGCCGAGAAGCTCCTCGTAGTAGAACTCTCCCTCTTCAAGCTCTACCCTTTCGTTTTCGTCTATCCAGAGCTCTCCTCCTATTGTCTCTTCTGCCTGGGAGCGGTCGTTTATCTCCTTAAACTTTATCAGGTATATGTCTTTATATGGTTTTACAGATTCAACTGTAACCTCTTCTTTCCTCGTCCCCCTGTAGAGTGTAAGAGAGTCAACGGCTTCGAGCTGCCTTTCAAATATGTCCGACTCAGACTTTACCTTTAACTCACCTTTGAGTCCGTGAACGCCGACGACTTTTCCTATAAGGACCTCTCCTTCGTGATTGAAGGCCTTCATCTTGCGCCTTTCTAAAATCTCCTTAACCGTCCTCTTCCTCTTCACTCCAGCTCCTCCAGCTTCTTTATTGCCTTCTCTATTACGGGAGCGTAGACCTTTGAAATTCTCTCAAAGATTTTCTCAGCCTCTTTTTCATCGTAAATGTGAGAGCTCCTGTTTTTATCTTCAACCATGTCGAGGAGAATCTCGTCGTCATTTTCAGAAAAGAGGATTGTCTTCAAAGTTTAACCTGCAAAGGGGGTTAGAAAGGAGTTTATCAAAAGGCAATAAAAAAGGGGGCCGAAGCCCCCTTTATAAAGTTCACGCTAAGGAGAGTTAGAACCTTACGTCTGCCTGAGCCCAAACGTGGTGCTCGGCCTTGTCGTCGCCGGCAATAGCTTTGTAAGCATCATCCGGGTTGAAGTAGTCGTAACCGAAGCTAAGGCAGAGGTTCTTGCTGTACTTGTACTTGGCCTCAAGGTCGGCTTCCCAACCGATGTCCTTGCCGTAGCTATCAATCTTAGTAATCGTAGTGCTACCAGCTGCTTGCTTATACAAAGCAAGGTCCTTGGCTGCTTTGAAGTAGTGAAGGTCGAGTCCGAGAGCTACCCTTTCAAGAGGCTTAACATGAAGTTTGATGTAAAGATCTTTTACACCTGCAACGTTGTAGAAATATGTATTTCCTGCCGCATCAGTATATGCATTTGACCTCTGAAGAGTCACATCGAGCAGACCATTACCATTGAATTTATAGAAAGGTGTGCTAACCCAAACAGTATCCGCATGGCCAAGCCACTTGTGAGCAGTGGGAAGAACAGACCAGAAGGCCTTCATATCAGAGTTAGGATCGGGATTATCATCTCCAGAGTAGTAGTCGTAACCTACGAAGAGGCTCGGTGTCCAGGCAACTTGGTCGAAGTCTGCACCGGCACCGATGCTGAACATGTAACCTTTGTAGTCGTTGCCGCCTGCGCTACCTGTTTGCTTGGCAGCTTCAAGGTTAAGCTTGATTTTAGCCATGTCGGTTTCAAATGCGGGTGTTACACGGCCGTAGATAGTATCGACATTCATGTCGAGGCCGGCAAAGCTTGTTGTCGGGTTAACGTAGATGTTTGTGATTTCATAAGTTCCGCCGATTCCGAAGGGCTGGAACTTACCCTGCCATGTTGTTACGTAGAGGTCAATATCGGGTTCTTTTTCAACTTGAGGTCTGAACCAAGCATCCTGCTTTCCAGCATCGTTAAGCTTACCGTAGAAGAATGCAGCAAGTCCATAGTTTCCTGCTGCGTAGCCTACCAAGATACCGTCGAGGCTCCTTCCTGCCTGAGACCAGCCTACAGCACCAACGAGCCTCTGGTTACCGAGGTTAACTTCCTGACGACCCATCTTTACGATTACGTTATCAATTCCAAAGGGGTTGGAAAGGAGCAAGTAAGCTTCATGCATTGTAAAGCTTGTGCTTTCGCCAAGGCCAAGACCTTGTCCGTTTTCACCCCAGTAGCCTACAGCTTGAGGTGTGAATACTGCTGTTACGCCGTCGGAGAGCTCGGCTTTGATGTTGAGCCTTGCTCTGTAAGTTGCTCCGAGCTCAGCACCTTTTCCGGAGCCAGCTTCAGCTCCCCACCATTCGAGCCTTTCCCTCAGCTGTCCGCCGATGGTGATTTTAGAGCTGCCCATATCCATGTCGGCAGCGCTTGCAGCGGCAGGAACTATAAGTGCAGCTGCAAGACCCATTAAGGTCGCTGCTTTCAGCGCTTTTCTCATCTGGGACCTCCCCATACTAAAGTTTTTTTAGACGTTGTGTCTTTAAGTTCAAAACAAAATTTAACATCTCCTTCTAAGCAGTGTCAACTGCTTGTAACCGGGCTCAGGGCCTTGTTTTGCAAAGTTGCAAGTTAACTTAGGCTTCCTCTATTAAATAAGGAACACTCTATATATTAACACTGCGGAAGCGTTTTTTGTAAGCAGAGCGGTTAAAGTTTCCTCCGACCCTTGAAATCCCACACCGATTAAACTATATTTCAGGTCGCAGAACGGTTGCCCACGTGGCTCAGGAGGTTAGAGCGCACCCTTGGTAAGGGTGAGGTCGGCGGTTCAACTCCGCCCGTGGGCACCACTCCTTCCCAAGTCCCCCCTTGAATTTTTCCCCTCCTATGCTAAATTTCCAGCCAGAGTTTTCTGCTTAAAATCCACTATACATAAACTTTCGGAGGATGGCCATGGCGAAGCAGAAGTTTGAAAGGACGAAGCCCCACAAGAACGTGGGAACAATCGGCCACGTTGACCACGGCAAGACTACCCTGACAGCGGCAATCACCCACTGCCTTGCGCTGCAAGGAAAAGCCCAGGAAGTATCCTACGACCAAATCGACAAAGCCCCTGAAGAGAGAGAAAGGGGAATCACAATTGCGACAGCCCACGTAGAATACGAATCCGACAAATACCACTACGCCCACGTAGACTGCCCGGGCCACGCCGACTACATCAAAAACATGATAACCGGTGCGGCCCAGATGGACGGAGCGATACTCGTAGTATCTGCGGCAGACGGCCCGATGCCCCAGACCAGGGAGCACGTACTCCTTGCGAGGCAAGTTAACGTACCTGCGATAGTAGTATTCCTCAACAAAGTAGACATGGTAGACGACGAAGAACTTCTTGAACTTGTTGAACTTGAAGTTAGAGAACTCCTCTCCGAATACGGCTACCCTGGAGACGAAGTACCCGTAATCAGGGGATCTGCCCTTAAAGCCCTTGAATGCACCGACCCCAACTGCGAATGGTGCCAGCCGATATACGAACTTGTAAAAGCCCTTGACGAATATGTACCTGAGCCTGTAAGAGAAATCGACAAACCCTTCCTGATGCCGATAGAAGACGTATTCTCCATCTCTGGACGTGGAACAGTAGTAACAGGAAGAGTAGAGAGGGGGACCCTGAAAGTAGGAGACGAAGTAGAAATAGTTGGATTAAGGGACGAGCCCATAAAGACAGTGGCGACAGGAATAGAAATGTTCAGGAAAGTACTTGACGAAGCCTTACCTGGAGACAACATAGGAGTGCTGCTTAGGGGAGTAGGGAAAGACGAAGTAGAGCGCGGAATGGTAGTAGCCAAGCCTGGTAGCATCAAGCCCCACAGGAAGTTCAAGGCGGAAGTTTACATACTGTCTAAAGAAGAAGGGGGAAGGCACACCCCGTTCTTCAACGGATACCAGCCGCAGTTCTACTTCAGGACGACGGATGTAACAGGGAAAGTTAAGCTGCCTGAAGGCGTAGAGATGGTGATGCCTGGAGACAACGTTACCTTTGAAGTAGAGCTTTTAAAGCCCGTAGCTATTGAGGAAGGGCTGAGGTTTGCGATTCGTGAAGGTGGAAGGACAGTAGGTGCAGGTGTTGTTACCGAGATTCTTGACTAAGTTTTCGGGGGCTCTGCCCCCTTTAACACCACAGACAAGGAGTTGAGGCATGGCGAAGAAGGGACCCCGTGAGATAATCCAGCTTGCCTGCACAGAGTGCAAGAGGAGGAATTACTCTACAACCAAGAACAAGAGGAACACTCCCGACAGGCTCGAACTCAGGAAGTACTGCCCTTGGTGCAACAAGCACACCTTGCACAGGGAAGTTAAATAGTCTATATTTTTAGCCTGCAGGTAGGCCAGTAGCCCAATTGGTAGGGCTCCGGACTCCAAATCCGGCGGTTGGGGGTTCGAGTCCCTCCTGGCCTGCCATTTTATTTATTTTCCCTTCCTTTTCTGTTAAAATTCCGCTCCGTAAATAAATCAATCTTCAGGGGTTCTAATGTCTCCTTTTCAGTTTTTAAAGGAAGTAAGGGAAGAGCTTCAACGGGTTACCTGGCCCTCTAAGGAGGAGGTTGTAGAGGCAACGATAGCGGTGATTGTCTTCTGTGCGGTGATAGCGGCTTACTTCTGGGTTATAGATACGGTTCTCACTGCGGCCCTTGAAGTTATCCTGGCGAAATAAGGTATTGGGAGAGTTTCAGATGGCAGAGAAAAAGTGGTACACCCTTCACGTCCAGTCGGGCTTTGAGTTCAGGGTGAAGGCCAACTTGGAAAAAGCACTAAAAGAGGAGGGGGTAGAGGACAAGGTAGAGGAAATCTTCATCCCTGCCGTGGAAAAGGTGGTTTTTAAGGCCCTCGGCAAGGAGAAGGGCGAGGTACCCCTTCACACCGAAGAGCCCAAAAGCATAGAAATTGAAGGGGACGAGGGGAAAACGGTCACTTTCAGGGTTGAGAACGGTCAGGTTTGGGTTGAGTCGTGCCAGTGTGAAAAGAAGAAGTGCACCCCCGACAAGCCCATAAGTCGAATCGGCCAGAAGATTAAGTGTCCGGAGAACAGAGTGGAAGCGAAAATAGAGCTTCGCGACAGGCTCTACCCCGGCTACATCTTCATAAAGGCAGACCTCGATAAAGACCTTCAGAGCCTTATAAGGAGGGTGCCCAGAGTTCTCGGCTTTGTCAGCGCCGGAGGAAAGCCTGTAACTGTGAGCGAGGCCGAAATCCAGGCGATGAAGGAGAGGCTTAAGAGGGGCGTTCCGAGAATCAGGAAGCTCAAGTTTGATATCGGGGACAAGGTCAAGATTAAAGAAGGGCCGTTTATCGGCTTTGAAGGAACCATATCGGAGATTGACCCCGAGCACGGAAAGCTTATAGTTTTGGTGAACATTTTTGACAGGCAAACTCCCGTTGAGCTGGAGTTTGACCAGGTAGAGAAAATCAGCTAATTAAACGGAGGAAGCCATGGCCAAGAAGGTAGTAGCTGAAGTTAAGCTTCAGCTGCCGGCAGGAGAGGCTACGCCTGCACCACCGGTAGGTCCGGCGCTCGGTCAGCACGGCGTAAACATCATGGAGTTCGTTAAGGCCTTCAACGCTGCAACTGCAGACAAGAAGGGCCTTGTGATTCCCGTTATCATCACAATCTACTCCGACCGCTCCTTCGACTTCGTTCTCAAGACGCCTCCGGCCTCTGTTCTCATCAAGAAGGCCGCCGGCATCGAGAAGGGAGCCCACATGCCCAAGAAGGAGTGGGTTGGGCAGATTACAAAGGAGCAGCTCAGGCAGATTGCCGAGCAGAAGATGCCCGACCTCAACTGTTACGACATTGAAGCTGCCATGAGAATCATCAAGGGAACTGCAGAAAACATGGGCGTTAAGGTGGTTGACTAACCTTAACCGATACCACCGCAAGGTGGAAGGCAAAAAAGCCGACAGGAGGAGAAGAAATGCCCAAGCACGGTAAGAAGTACATGAACGCCCTGGCCCTTGTGGACAGGAAGAAGCTCTACCCCTTAAAGGAGGCCATTGCACTTGTTAAGAAGATGGCCGACGTTACCCAGCGTAACTTCGACCAAACCGTTGAGATGGCGGTTCGCCTCAACGTTGACCCCAAGTACCAGGACCAGATGGTAAGGGGAAGTGTTGTTCTGCCCCACGGACTCGGTAAAGAGAGGGTTGTTGCCGTAATTGCTCAGGGTGAGAAGCTCAACGAGGCCAAAGAGGCAGGTGCCGATTACGTTGGCGGAGACGACCTCATCCAGAAAATCCAGCAAGGCTGGCTCGACTTCGACGTTCTCATAGCCACTCCCGACATGATGGGTAAAGTGGGTAGGCTCGGTAGGATTCTCGGTCCGAGGGGACTCATGCCCAACCCCAAAACGGGAACCGTTACTTTTGACGTAGCCAAGGCCGTTAAAGAGGCCAAAAGGGGTAAGGTTGACTTTAAAGTTGAGAAGGCCGGTATCGTTCATGCTCCGATAGGGAAGGTCTCCTTCGACGAGGAGAAGCTCTACGAGAACGCCGTTGCCCTTATGAAGGCGATACTTGCGGCCAAGCCTTCCGGAGCTAAAGGGCAGTACGTTAAGAGCGTTGCCGTTGCAGCAACTATGGACCCCGGCGTTAAGGTAGATGTGTTCGACGCCGTTAACGCTGCTCAGAGTGTAGAGTAACCTTGACACCTAAGAATTTTTGAATAGAATTAGCGCTGCCAGTCGGCGTGCCGGTTGAAGAGGGTAGGTGCATAGGCTTAAATGCCCTAAAGGGCAGCCTACTGAGACCGGGTGAGAGACCCCGCCAAGCTATGCCCTCCCTCTTCACCCCGCCAAACAACAGCAGGAGGTAACCTCCGTGAAAACCAGGAAGCATAAGGAGCAGATTGCTCAAGAGTTAAAGGAGAAGTTCCAGAAGGCTCCGCTGGTTATTCTCACAAACTTCCAAGGGATGACCGTTGCCGAAACGAACCAACTCAGGCGCAAGCTGAGGGAAGCGGGGGCCGAGTATAAAGTTGTTAAGAACACCCTTATGAGGTACGCCTATCCCGGAACCCCGGTAGAGCAGATTAAAGACGCCTTTGTAGGGCCTACGGGTATAGTTTTTGCCTTCGATGACATAGTTGCGGCCGCAAAGGCTCTTAAGGACTACATGGCCGGAGACGGCAAGGAGGAGCCCAAGCTTAAGTTCAAGGCAGCCATTGTAGAGGGCAAGGTTGCCGACTTTAACATGATTAAGCAGCTGGCCGAGCTTCCCTCCAGAGAGGAGCTCCTGGGACAGCTTGCCTTTACCCTCAAGTACCCCGTCAACGCTATGGCCTGGTCGCTTGAGAACCTCTTTACCAAGCTTGTTACGGTTCTTGAGAACGTTAAGGCCGAGAAGGAAGGAGCTGCATAAAAAAACTTTAGAGAATACTCACTAAGGAGGAGCGAAATGGCTGAAATCACCAAGGAGCAGATTATCGAAGCTATCAAGAACATGACAGTTCTCGAGCTTGTTGACCTCATCAACGCCATCAAGGAAGAGTTCGGCGTATCCGACATGCCCGTAGTTGCCGCTGCCGGACCCGTTGCTGCAGGCGGAGCTGCCGGAGCTGCTGCCGAGGAGAAGACCGAGTTTGACGTTATCCTCAAGTCCCCCGGTGCCAAGAAGATTAACGTTATCAAGGTTGTAAGGGAGATTACAGGACTCGGCCTTAAAGAGGCTAAGGCTCTCGTTGACAACGCTCCGAGCCCGGTTAAGGAAGGCGTATCCAAGGAGGAGGCCGAGGAGATTAAGAAGAAGCTTGAGGAAGCCGGAGCCGAAGTAGAGATTAAGTAACCCTTGCCTGCAGACAGGTAGAGGACTATAATTTATCAGCTGGGAGACTGCCTACAGGGGTAGTCTCCCTTCTGCTATTTAATCACTAAAACTCCCTTGCGAGGAAGAGGAGACTATGGGAAAACTCCAAAAAACCGCCCCCACCTACGAGAAAGAAAAAGTAACGTCTCTCCCCAGGAAAAGTTTCGCAAAAAGGAAAGAGACCTATCCCATTCCCGACCTTCTCCAGTTTCAGTTTGAGTCCTACGAGCGCTTTATTCAGCTTAACAAGGCTCCCCACGAGAGGGAGAATGTAGGGCTTGAATCTGCGTTCAGGCAGGCCTTCCCGATTATCGATGAGACTACCGGAGTGGAGATTCACTACAAGGGATACGAAATCGGAGACTGGTACTGTAAGTGCGGAAAGTTTCAGGGGCTCGGAGGAAAGGGAGTAGTATGCCCCAAGTGCGGAATGGAGGTTGTGTTCCGCCCCCGCTACACCCCCGACGAGTGTAAGGAGAGGGGTATAGACTACAGCGCGCCTTTAAGGGTTCTCTTTGAGCTTCACGTGTGGCAGAAGGACCCTAAAACCGGCGAGAAGATTGCCCCGGTAATCAAAGAGAACAAGATGTACTTTGGCGAAATCCCCCTTATGACCGAGAGGGGGACGTTTATCATAAACGGAACCGAAAAGGTTGTTGTCAGCCAGCTTCACCGCTCTCCGGGACTCTTCTTCAAGAACGAGATATCTAAAACCACGCAGGTTGCAAGGGTTATTGATATAGCCAGCATAATCCCCGCAATGGGCTCCTGGCTCGAGTTTGAGATTCCCTACAACGACATCCTCTACGCAAAGATAGACAGGAAGAGGCGCTTTATAGGAACTTACCTTCTGAGGGCCTTTGGCCTCAGAACCGACGAGGAGATACTTAAGGTATTCTACGGCGACGTTATCGAGACTCTGAAAGTTGTTAACGGTGAGCTTGTAGATGCCGAAACGGGTGAGGTTAAGAAGCCCGAGGAGCTCAACGACTACTACCTTGTTTCCGACGTTGTAGACCCGGAAACCGGCGAGGTTATACAGGAGGCTTACGAGGAGCTCTCTACAAGCTCCAGGAAGCTCCCCGAGGGGGCCGAGTTTAAGGTAATCAACAAGAAGAAGACCCCCTACGGCGCCGTAATCGTAAACACCCTGAGGAAGGAGAAGCGCGACAGGGTCAGGGAGAAGATAGAAGACCCCCTCATTGCCGCCTACGTTGAGATATTCAGGAAGGTTCGCCCCGGAGATACGGCTACTGTGGAAGGGGCGAGGAAGCTCTTTGAAGCTATGTTCTTCAGCACCCGTAACTACGACCTCTCGAGGGTCGGTAGGGCCAAGGTTAACGAGAAAATCTACCCCAAGGAGAAGCTCGAGAGGTTAACCAAGGAAGACCTGAAGGAGATAGAGTGGCTTCCTCCCCTTAAAGTGGCCGAAGACGTTTACAACGAAGAGGGCGATATCGTTGTAGAGAAGGGCACCCTCATCACTCCGGAGGTTGCCTTAAAGCTTGCGGCCCTTAAGAACTACGATGAGTTCAAGGTTGAGCCCGACTACGACGACGCCGGAAGGATTCTCCACAAGGCAGACATTGTAGGCGCCGTTAAGGCCCTTATGGAAGTTCACGCAGAGCTTCGCCCCTACGACGACATCGACCACCTGGGCAACAGGAGGGTTAGGGGCGTAGGCGAGCTCGCCGAGATTGCCTTTAAGTCGGGTCTGTTCAAGCTTGAGAAGGCGGTTAAGGAGAAGCTCGCCGTTGCCGACGTAGACTCCGTAATGCCCCAGGACCTCATCAACCCGAGAACGGCAATTAACCCTCTGAAGGAGTTCTTCACCCTTACCTCCCTGTGCCAGTTTATGGACCAGACCAACCCGCTGGCAGAAACCACCCACAAGAGGAGGCTTTCTGCCCTCGGTCCCGGAGGACTCACAAGGGAGAGGGCAGGATTTGAGGTAAGGGACGTTCACCCGTCTCACTACGGAAGAATCTGTCCTATTGAAACTCCGGAAGGTCAGAACATTGGTCTTATAAACTCGCTCACAACCTACGGAAAGATTAACTGGCTGGGCTTCCTGGAGACTCCTTACAGGAAGGTGGTTAACGGTAAGGTTACAGACGAAGTGGTTTACATGACCGCCGAGGAGGAGGAGAACTACGTTATAGCCCAGGCCAACGCCCCCGTAGACGAGAACGGCTACATTACCGCCGATACCGTAATGGCCCGCCACAAGGCGGAGTTTAAGCTGGTTAAGAGGGAAGAGGTCCAGTTTATGGACGTCTCCCCGAAACAGGTGTTCTCCGTATCCGCTTCTCTCATTCCGTTCCTGGAGCACGACGACGCCAACCGTGCCCTGATGGGCTCCAACATGCAGCGTCAGGCCGTTCCCCTTATAAAAACCGAGGCTCCCCTTGTTGCCACCGGTATGGAGAAGGAGGTGGCCCTTTACAGCAGGGCTGCGGTTGTTGCCAAGCGCTCCGGGGTTGTTGAGAGCGTTACGGCAGACAAGATAATCATCAAGGTTGACCCCGAAGAGATTGAGGAAGGGGGAATCTCGGTAGATACCGGGTTTGACGTTTACAACCTGAAGAAGTTCCAGAAGTCTAACCAGAAGACCTGCATCAACCAGAGGCCGATTGTTAAGAAGGGGCAGAGGGTTAAGAAGGGTCAGATTATCGCCGACGGCCCCTCTATGGAGAACGGAGAGCTTGCCCTCGGTAAGAACGTTCTGGTTGCCTTTATGCCCTGGCGCGGTTACAACTTTGAGGACGCCATCCTGGTCAGCGAAAGGCTCTTGAAGGACGACGTTTACACCTCCATTCACATTCAGGAGTTTGAGTGTGAGGCCGTTGAGACGAAGCTCGGACGTGAGGAGATAACCCGCGATATCCCCAACGTGTCCGAGGCGGCTCTGAGGAACCTTGATGAGTCGGGTATTGTCCGTATAGGAACCTACGTTAAGCCGGGAGACATTCTGGTAGGAAAGGTTACTCCTAAGGGAGAGCAGGTTCTTACCCCCGAGGAGAAGCTCCTTCAGGCGATATTCGGCGAGAAGGCCAAAGGGGTTAAGGATACCTCCTTACGGGTTCCCCACGGCGTAGAGGGAGTTGTTATAGACGTTAAGATTCTCTCCCGTAAGGGCGAGGCGAAGGACCCGAGAACCCAGCTGATAGAGGCCGAGGAGAAGCTCAAGCTCGAGAGGGAGAAGCAGGAGGAGATTAACCTCATCAAGAAGGACCGCGACAGGAAAGCGGCAGAGCTTATCCTGGGCAAGAAGGTGAAGGAAGACGTTTACGACGGTGCGGGTAACCTGCTCATTTCCGCCGGAGAGGAGATAACCGAGGATAAGGTTGAGCAGCTTGTCTTCTTCGCCCTCAGGAAGCCCTCAATCATCGACGACGAGCAGGTTGCCGAGGAGCTGAAGAAGATAAGGCTCAAGGCCGTTGACAAGATTGCCCTCGTTGAGCACATCTACGAGGAGAAGAAGGCGGCCCTTGAGATGGGGCACGACCTTCCGGCAGGCGTTAACAAGAAGGTGAAGGTTTACATAGCGACCAAGAGGAAGCTCACCGTTGGTGACAAGATGTCCGGTCGCCACGGTAACAAGGGTGTTATCTCTCAGATTAGGCCCGTTGAGGATATGCCCTTCCTTGAAGACGGAACACCGATAGACATTGTCCTCAACCCGCTGGGCGTTCCGTCCCGTATGAACATCGGTCAGGTTCTTGAGGTTCACCTGGGGCTTGCCGCCAAGGCTCTCGGTAAGAAGATTGAGGAGCTCATGAAGGTAGGCCTTGAGAAGGTGAGGGAGGAGATTAAGGCAATCTACAACGACGAGCAGGTGAGCAAGCTTATCGACTCCCTCTCCGACGACGAGCTTCGCGAAGTTGCCAAGAAGCTTGCCAACGGCATCAGGTTTGAATCTCCGATATTTAACGGAGCCAAGGAAGAGGAGATTAAAGAGCTCCTTAAGAGGGCCGGCCTGCCCGAAACGGGCCAGCTTACGGTTTACGACGGCCTTACAGGTGAGCCGTTCGACCAGGACGTTACCGTGGGTTACATGTACATGCTGAAGCTCATTCACCTTGCAGACGACAAGATTCACGCCCGCTCTACCGGACCTTACTCCCTTATCACTCAGCAGCCGCTCGGCGGTAAGGCCCAGTTCGGCGGTCAGAGGTTCGGAGAGATGGAGGTGTGGGCTCTTGAGGCTTACGGTGCCGCCTACACCCTCCAAGAGATGCTCACCGTTAAGTCCGACGACGTTGAGGGCCGTTCGAGGGTTTACGAGGCCATTGTTAAGGGAAGGTACTCCTTTGAGCCCGGACTCCCCGAGTCCTTCAACGTTCTCGTTAGGGAGCTTAAGGCCCTTGCCCTCGACGTTAAGTTCATCAAGGAACTCGAAGAGGAAGAGGGCGAATCTGAAAACCCTGAAAACGCTCACTAAAGCCGTTTCCGCGGGGGCACCTGCCCCCGCTTAAACCCCCTTAGGAGGACTCAACTGTGAAGAAGAAGGAGATTGTATTCTCCCAAGAGCCCAAGACTTTCGAGTTTGACGCCATAGAGATAGGCCTTGCCTCTCCTGAAAAGATTAGGGAGTGGTCTCACGGGGAGGTGAAACTTCCCGAGACCCTTAACTATAGGACCTTAAAGCCCGAGAAAGATGGACTCTTCTGTGCCAGGATATTCGGCCCCGTAAGGGACTGGGAGTGTCTGTGCGGTAAGTACAGGGGCTCCAAGTACGCCGGCGTTGTGTGTGACAGGTGCGGCGTTGAAGTTACACTCTCTAAGGAACGTAGGCGCCGCTTCGGACACATCGAGCTTGCAGCTCCGTGTACCCACATCTGGTACGTAAAGTCCGTTCCCAGCAAAATCGGAGCCCTGCTTGGCCTTTCCGTTAGGGAGGTTGAGAGGGTTGTTTACTTTGAGAGCTACATAGTTCTCGACCCCAACGAGTACGACGGGGAAGAGGTAGAGCTCTCCGGCGGTAAGAAGATTAAGCTGGAGCAGTTTACCCTGCTTACAGAAGACGAATACCAAGAGGTTAAAGAGCAGCTGGGAGAAGATGCGATAGAGGTGGGTATAGGCGCCGCCGGAATAAAGGAGGCCCTTAAGAGGGTAGACCTTGAGGAACTTGCCAAGGAGCTTCGCGACGAAATCAGAATGTACTCCGGCGAAATCTCCTCCATTAACGCAGACCTCCAGAAGAAGCTTCCCAACGTTTTCAAGGCGGCTGTAGAAACCCTTTCCCACTACACGGGGCTCGATGAAGACACAATCATCGGAATAGTGAAAAACGTTCTCGTTGTAGTCACAGACCCGGGAGACTCCGGCCTTGAGAAAGGGGCAATAATCGAGTATGCCCAGTATAAAGAGCTTCAAGACAAGGTAAACCTTGAAGTTGCAAAGGGCGGAAAGGCCCTCGAGTGGTACGTAGAGTTCCTCGCCGAGCAGGGTAAAATCCCCAGCAAGGAGCTCGTTAAGGAAGAAATCAGAAGGGCCACCAGGAAAGACACCACTGAGGCAAAGCTTAAGAAGCTCGTAAGGCGCCTTAAAATAGTTGAGTCCTTCCTCAACTCCGACAACAAGCCCGAGTGGATGGTTCTCGAAGTTCTTCCCGTTCTTCCTCCGGAGCTCAGACCCCTTGTTCCCCTTGAAGGAGGAAGGTTCGCCACATCCGACCTTAACGACCTCTACAGAAGGGTTATCAACAGGAACAACCGTCTTAAGAGGCTCCTTGAGCTGGACGCCCCCGACATCATCGTCCGCAACGAAAAGCGTATGCTTCAGGAGGCCGTAGACACCCTCATCGACAACGGAAGGAGGGGAAGGCCCGTTAAGTCCTCTAAAGGACATCCCCTCAAGTCCCTCTCCGACGTTTTAAGGGGCAAGCAGGGTAGGTTCAGGCAGAACCTCCTCGGTAAGAGGGTAGACTACTCCGGACGTGCAGTTATTGTTGTAGGTCCGGAGCTGAAAATGCACCAGTGTGGCCTGCCCAAAATCATGGCCCTTGAGCTCTTCAAGCCCTTCATCTACAGGAGGCTTGAGGAGAAGGGCTACGCTAACACAATGAAGCAGGCCAAGAAAATGGTGGAGCGTCAGGAGCCCGAGGTGTGGGAGTGCCTTGAAGAGGTGATTAAAGAACACCCGGTTCTCCTGAACCGTGCTCCCACCCTTCACAGGGTCTCCATTCAGGCCTTTGAGCCGGTTCTCGTAGAGGGTAAAGCTATCCAGCTCCATCCCCTCGTATGTCCGCCCTTCAACGCCGACTTCGACGGCGACCAGATGGCCGTTCACGTTCCCCTTTCCTTAGAGGCCCAGCTTGAGGCTTACACCCTCATGCTCTCCACCCAGAACATCCTCTCACCTGCCCACGGTAAGCCCCTTACCGTTCCGTCCCAGGATATGGTTCTCGGCCTCTACTACATGACGCTCGACAAGCCCGGTGCCAAAGGGGAAGGAAAGGCCTTCTCTTCCTTCGATGAAGTTCTCAAAGCCCTCGACCTCGGAGAGATAGAGCTTCACGCCCGCATAAAGGTTAAAGTTCCCGCTCACAAGAGCGACTCGGGCAAAGAGGAAGTTGTAGAGACAACGGCCGGAAGGGTTAAGTTCAACACCCTCCTTCCCGAGGAGTACCCGTTCGTTAACAAAGTAATGACCAAGAAAGCAGTTGCGGCACTTATCTCCGACGTTCACAAAAAACTCGGAAACGAAGTGACCGTTGACATGCTCGACCGCCTCAAAGAGGCTGGATTCCTCCAGGCTACACTCGGCGGTCTCTCCATAGGCGTGTGCGACCTTCACATTCCGCCTACAAAGAAAGAGCTCATAGAGAAGGCAAAGAAAGAGATAGCCGAAATTGAAGAGGGATACCGTAAAGGACTCCTCTCGAAAGACGAGCGCTACAACAAAATCGTTGACATCTGGACAAGGGTTACCGAGCAGATAACCAAAGACATGATGGAGTACATGAAGACCCACGACATCGGAGGAAGGGGCCGCCTCACAAACGACGGTAGGTTCAACCCCGTCTTCATGATGCTCTCCTCCGGTGCCCGTGGTAGCCAGACCCAGATTCGTCAGCTGGCCGGAATGAGGGGTCTTATGGCCAAGCCCTCCGGTGAGATTATCGAAACTCCGATTATCTCCAACTTCCGCGAAGGTCTCACCGTTCTGGAGTACTTCATCTCTACCCACGGTGCAAGGAAAGGTCTGGCCGACACGGCCCTTAAAACTGCCGATGCCGGATACCTCACCCGTAGGCTTGCAGACGTAGCCCAAGACGTAATAGTCACAATGGAAGACTGCGGCTGCGAAGACGGAATAGAAGTTTCCGCCCTTATAGAGGCCGGAGAAGTTGTTATCCCCCTTGCCAAGAGAATCGCCGGACGCTTTGCTGCAGAAGACATAGTAGACCCTGTAACCGGGGAAGTTCTGGTTAAGAAAGACCAGGAAATCACAGAGGAAGTTGCCCAGAGGATAGAAGACCTCGGCATAGAGAAAGTAAAAGTTCGCTCCATACTCACCTGCCGTGCACCCTTTGGCGTATGTGCCAAGTGCTACGGTAGAGACCTTGCACGTCAGAGAACCGTTCAGCTCGGAGAGGCCGTAGGAATCATAGCCGCCCAGTCCATCGGTGAGCCCGGAACCCAGCTCACCATGAGAACCTTCCACATCGGTGGTATCGCTATGCGCGGCGCCGAGGCCTCCGAGTACAGAGCCAAGCACGACGGTGTTGTGAAAATCTTCGACGTTAACACCATAACCGACAAAGAGGGCCGTAAAATCGTTATTAACAGGGCCGGTAAAATTGCCGTTGTAGACGAAAAGACCGGTAAGCACTTAGAGCGCTACGACATTCCTTACGCTGCTGTTCTGAGGGTTAACGACGGAGACAAAGTAACCAAAGGGCAGATACTCGCAGAGTGGGACCCCCACGCCCTTCCGATACTTGCCCTCAGGAGCGGTATCGTTAAGTACAAAGACATCATCCCCGGAGTTACCATCTCCGAGAACGAGCCTGTGATTCTTGAATACAGGACCCTTCCCTACGAGCCCACAATAGAGCTTGTAGATGAAGAGGGCAACGTTATCGACTTCTACCCGCTCCCCGTTGGTGCGAGGATTGCAGTAAAAGAGGGTGAAAAAGTAGAAGTGGGTGCCGTTCTCGCGAGGATTCCCAGGAGAATCGGCGGAACCAAGGACATTACAGGTGGTCTGCCAAGGGTTGCCGAGCTCTTCGAGGCTAGAAGGCCTAAAGATACTGCAATTCTTGCGGAAATCAGCGGTCAGGTTACGGTAACCACCGAGAAGAACAAGATAATCATCACCATTGTTGACCCCGAAACCAACGTTAAGAGGGAGTACGAAGTACCCAAGGGTAAGTACATCTACGTAAGAACCGGAGACTTCGTTAAAGCCGGCGAGCCCCTTACAGACGGCCAGCTCAACCCCCACGACATACTCAATATCTTGGGCGAGAGGGCCGTTGCAAGGTTCCTCCTTGACGAGATTCAGTCGGTTTACAGGGCTCAGGGTGTTGACATCAACGACAAGCACTTTGAGGTAATCATCAGGAAGATGCTTTCCAAGGTTAAGATTGAAGACTCCGGAGACTCCAATTTCCTCGTTGAAGAGGTTGTAGACAGAGAGGAGTTTGAAAGGGTAAGGGAGAAGCTCTTTAAAGAGGGTAAGCGTCCGCCTAAGGCAAGGCCCGTTCTTACCGGAATTACAAAGGCGGCCCTCTCTACAGACTCCTTCATCTCTGCGGCTTCCTTCCAGGAGACAACAAGGGTACTTTCCGAAGCTGCAATTGCAGGAAAGAGGGATTACCTTAGGGGCCTGAAGGAGAACGTTATAATCGGAAGGCTCATACCTGCAGGAACCGGAAGGAAAGAGTACAGGAAAGTTACCTGGGAGTACTGCCCCGAGTATGAAGGAGCAGAAAAGGGTGAAGAGGCAGAAGCCGAAGGTTAAGTGCTGAAGTGAAACACCGGAAGGCGGGGCTTTAAGCCCCGCCTTTTTTATTTAACTTCGGTTCCGCTCTATCCTGTATTTCGGAGTTCCTGTATCTAAAATATAGTTTTAGAAAACTTACTGCATTCCATCATAAAATATTCAAAGTTGGGCTTGTAGCTTGGGCTGCAAGCCCTTCAGGATTTATATTAGATTATTATCATAAACTTAATGGAGGTCCGCTGCACTTAACCCTCTCTTCACCAATTTGCTATAATGAGAAAAGCATTGCAGTTCTTTAACTTGAGAATATGGCCAAAGGTTGGTTTTATCTGAACAAGTGGGATTTAAACCTAAAACGGCCTTTCTCTCTTGAGTTCTATTCCTGCTCGTTTTATCTGAACAAGTGGGATTTAAACCCTCAAAGGTGGCGGTGGTAACCTCGTATTCGTAATCGTTTTATCTGAACAAGTGGGATTTAAACCTCTTCTTTAAGAACTCCCTTACGGTCTCAAGGTCGCCGTTTTATCTGAACAAGTGGGATTTAAACGTCGTCATATAGGGAACGCAAGTTCATCTCCTCCCCCGGTTTTATCTGAACAAGTGGGATTTAAACCAACAAAATAGAGAAACTCAGGCAGAAGCTCCTAAGTTTTATCTGAACAAGTGGGATTTAAACCCACGATAGAGCTGGCTTTTGTGAATAGCTACGCCAAGTTTTATCTGAACAAGTGGGATTTAAACCTTTGAGGGCGTTCTCAATGGCCTCTTTCAGGACAAGAAGTTTTATCTGAACAAGTGGGATTTAAACTGTAGTAGATGTGGAAATATCTCATCTCCTCTTCGTGGTTTTATCTGAACAAGTGGGATTTAAACCATTGATTTATTTGAATTTGCTTACCCCCAATATCTAGTTTTATCTGAACAAGTGGGATTTAAACGTTAAAAGCATTTAGCTTTACTTGGGAGGCACTTCCGCTTTATATTGCTGCTGCTCTCTTAAAGTCAGCAGTAGAGGAAAGTTAATTCAAACCTTTCTGAGTCGAAAAGGCCTTTGTCGGTTAGTTTGAGTTTTGGAATCACTTCAAGAGCCATGAAAGACAGTGTTATTAGGGGGTTTTTCAGCCGGCAGCCGAGGTTTTGAAGCTCGGTTTTTATTTCGGTCACTTTAGCGGCTAAGCTTTTAACGTTTGAGTTGCTCATAAGGCCCGCAATGGGTAGGGGAATTGTTATGTTGCGGTTTCCGGCGTGTAAGCTTATGCCGCCACCGACTTCTATTACCCGGTTAACTGCTTGAACTATTTCCCGGTCGGAAGCTCCCAGGGCTATTATGTTGTGGTGGTCGTGGGCTATCGACATTGCCAAGGCTCCCCTTTTAAGGTTGAAGCCTTTTATGAAGCCTACGCCTATTCTCTTCTCTCCATACCGATTAACAACTACAAGTTTGAGAACATCGTTATCGGTATCTGAACAGAGGTTGTTTTTGATTTTCCTGGCCTTTAAACAGGCTTTGTCTGTTATTAATTCCCCGTCTGTGGCGATTATGGTTTTTACAAACTCTCTTAATGCTGTAATTCTGATTTCCTCTTCTGTTATTTTCTCTGCCTGGAAATTGTTTAGTGTTTGGGAAATGGCCGGTGGCACAAATAGAGGCGTGCCGTTGTGGGCTATTTTCCGGCCGTTGCAGTAAACGCTTTTTACTGTTAGGGGTTTTAGGCTTTCCAGTATTAGAAAATCTGCCGGGTCTCCGGGCCGAAGCAGACCCACCGGTAGTTTATAGTGGATTATCGGGTTTACAGAGGCGGCTCTTAGGGCTTTTAGGGGGGATATGCCCTCTTCTATTGCCGTTTCTACAAGTCTGTTTATGGTTCCGGAGGTAAGGTCGTCGGGGGAGCGGTCGTCGGTGCAGAGCATAACTTTTTCGGGGTATTTTTCTATTAGCGGAAAGAGCTTCCGGAAGTTCCTTGCGGCAGAGCCTTCCCGAATCTGTATGTAAACTCCCAGTTTTATTTTCTCCTCTGCCTCCTCCAGTGTTGTCGATTCGTGGTCGGTAGATATTCCGGCTTCGAAGTATTTTCTTGCCTCTTCCCCTTTTAAACCCGGGGCGTGACCGTCTATCGGTTTTTTCACCCTTTTTGCCGCCTCTATTTTCGCCATAACTTTTTCTTCTCTATTAATTACTCCGGGAAAGTTCATCACTTCTCCCAGCGATTTCACCTCTTTGAGCTTTAAGAGCTCTTCAACCTCTTTAACGCCGAGCACGGCACCGGCCTTCGAGAGCGGAGAGGCCGGGACGCACGAGGGTGCGGCGAAGAAGAGCTTCACCGGCACGCTTTTACCGTTCTCTACCATAAACTTCACGCCCTCAGTTCCCAGAACGTTTGCTATCTCGTGGGGGTCGGCAACCGCCGAGATTACGCCGAAAGGGGCGAGGGCTGCGGCAAACTGTGCCGGTGTCAGCAGGGAGCTCTCTATGTGAACGTGGGAGTCGATAAACGGTGGAGTGATTATCTCTCTTCCCGTTCCTCCGGGCTCTACCCTCTTTATCTTGCCCTTTTCAACGGTGATTCGGCCGTTAAAAACCTTCCCGTTTAGGGGGTCGTATACCTTCCCTTCAATTACCGTTTTCACCTTCCACCTCCCTACCTCCATTCTACTCCTCGGAAGGCGGTTTCAATAATTAAGAATCACTAATCTTAGAAAAGATGGAGTATAATGGAGGAAATAAAATAGTGTGGAGGTAAACGTGAAGAGAGTATTGGTTACCCTCGGGGCTGTTGCAGCACTTGCAACGGGCGCGGTTGCAGGTGGAGGAGCCCACTGGGGTTATTCCGGCAGCATCGGGCCGGAGCACTGGGGAGATTTAAGCCCCGAATACCTTATGTGTAAAATCGGTAAGAACCAATCGCCCATAGATATTAACAGCGCCGATGCGGTTAAGGCGTGTCTTGCTCCCGTTAGCGTCTACTACGTTTCAGACGCAAAGTACGTTGTTAACAACGGCCACACAATTAAGGTTGTTATGGGGGGAAGGGGTTACGTGGTTGTTGACGGTAAGCGCTTTTACCTGAAGCAGTTCCACTTTCACGCCCCCAGCGAGCACACCGTTAACGGCAAGCACTACCCCTTTGAAGCCCACTTCGTCCACCTTGATAAAAACGGGAACATAACGGTCCTTGGCGTTTTCTTTAAGGTTGGGAAGGAAAACCCCGAGCTTGAGAAGGTGTGGCGTGTTATGCCCGAGGAGCCGGGTCAGAAGAGACACCTTACCGCAAGAATCGACCCGGAGAAGCTCTTGCCCGAGAACAGGGACTACTACAGATACTCCGGCTCTCTCACCACACCGCCCTGCTCGGAAGGGGTTAGGTGGATTGTGTTTAAAGAGCCGGTTGAGATGTCTCGGGAGCAGCTTGAGAAGTTCAGGAAAGTTATGGGCTTTGACAACAACAGGCCGGTTCAGCCCCTTAATGCAAGGAAGGTTATGAAGTAGTTCCGGCGGGGCTTGTGCCCCGCTTTTTCGGGGCCTACATTATGGAAGTATGTTGAGGGTTCTCTTCCTGCTTCTGTTTTTGGCTTCTGCGGCCGCTGCAAAAACTTCCGCCTCCCTTTACCTGCCTTACAGGTATCCCGGCTCTTTGGGCTACTTTAAGGTAAACCCGAAGAGTCCTTACAAGGTTGTAGTTTCCGGGGCCGGCAGGAGTTGGGTGTTTAAGGGGGTAGAGGGAAGCAGTAAGGTTTACTTTGTTGTTCCATACGGGCTTAAGGGGCGGTTCAAGCTCTCCCTCTACCGGGGAAGGCGGGAGGTCTTCTCGCGGATTTTGAGGGTTTCCCCTAAAAGGTTCAGGGTTTCACGGATTTGGGTAAAAACGAGGCCTTTGAAGGGGGCCCTTCTGAGGAGGGTTATTCGGGAGAACAGGCTGCTGAGGCGTATCTTCTCTCAGGTTACTCCTAAGAAGTTTCGCTCTTCTAAGCTTCACCCTCCCCTTCCGAGGTTGGTGGTTTCTACGCCCTTTGGAGCCAAGAGGATTATTAACAGGAAGAAGCGCTCTATCCACTGGGGAACCGACTTCAGGGCCAAAAGAGGCACTCCGGTTTACGCAGCCCTTTCGGGCAGGGTGGTTCTGGCCAGGAAGCTCTACTTTACCGGCAACACGGTTGTTATAGACCACGGCTTGGGGATTCATACCCTCTATGCCCACCTGTCGAGGATAACCGTTAAAGAGGGACAGTTTGTAAAGAGGGGACAGGTTGTCGGCAGGGTGGGGTCGACCGGTAGGAGCACGGGACCGCACCTGCACTTCGGCTTTTACGTTGACGATGTAAAGGCAGACCCCATGCTGGTTCTGAAGGAGCAGCTTTAAGGGGCCCGCCCGCTTTGCAGGGGCCCTACAGTATTCCAGCCTTTTTGGCGTAGGAGTAGAGCTTCATAACCACCTCTAACGGGTTGCTGTCGGCGGAGGTTTCCTGCTCTACCGTTCCCACAATCTCTTTTCCCTTCTCGGGCTGGTTGAGTAGGCCTTTTAGGAGCTTCAGCACCGTTTCCGCGTTGAGCTCCGAGCCGCCTCCGAGTGCTCCTGCAAGCTTCCTGAGGTCTCCAAAGTTCATCTTTTCCCCCTATATTTGTTTTGTCAAACCATACCACTTGAGCCCTACGGATTTCAAGGGAGGTTTTTTGAGAAGGGCCGTTTTCCTCGACAGGGATAACACCCTCATTTACGACCCCGGCTTTATCCACGAGCCTGAAAAGGTCAGGCTCCTTGAAGGGGTTGTTGAGGGGTTGAAGCTCCTTAAAGAGGCCGGCTTTCTGCCGGTGGTTATCAGCAACCAGTCGGGCATCGGCAGGGGCTACTTTACAGAGAGAGAGTTCTGGGCGGTTAACGCAAGGCTCAACAAGCTTCTGGCACCCCACGGGGTTCAGATAGAGGACTTTTTCTTCTGCCCCCACAGGCCCGACGAGAACTGCGACTGCAGGAAGCCCTCTCCGCGCCTGGTTTTTGAGGCGGCCCGAAAGTGGGGAATAGACATCTCGGAGAGCTTCGTTATAGGCGACAGGGACTCCGACCTTATGCTCGCCTTCAACGCCGGTTGCAGGGGCGGGCTGATTGTGGGAAGGGAACCCTTTAAAACCTTCCTCGACGCCGCCAGGTTTATAGTCGGAGGAGGAGATGAAGCTCTACTCTCGGATAAAGACAAGGCCTGAAGATTTTGTTGTGGAAGAGCTTCCCACCCTAAAGCCCGGGAACGAGGGGAAGTTCTGGCTTTTGAAGCTCAAAAAGCGGAACACTTCAACTCTTGAAGCCCTCAGGGTTATATCCCGCTTTAAAAAAATACCCTTGAAGAAAATTGGCTTTGCCGGCCTTAAGGACCGTTTTGCCGTTACTGTTCAGTACCTTACGGTGCCCGTTGAGTTTGAGGTGGGAAACTGGTGCTTTGAGTTCAGGAACGGCAGGTGGGTTGAAGTAGAGGCCTTCGACTTTACCGGAATGGGCTTCTGCGTTGAGCCGCTGGGTAGAGTTAACAGGCCGCTTACGTTGGGGGACTTAAAGGGGAACAGGTTCACTGTGGTTATCAGGAACTTCGAGAAGAACCTGAGGGAGAGGTTCTACCGTAACTACGAGGTTGTAAAGCGCTACGGCTTTCCCAACTACTTCGGCGAGCAGCGGTTCGGCAGCGTTAAGAGCCGCGACGACTTCGTTCTCCGCTACCTGCTGAGGGGAGACTTCGACGGCGCCCTCAGGAGCTACTTCTTCGGCAAGTCTTCTATAGACTTCTGGGGAGATTGGCGGAAGCTCTACAAGACCCTCTCACCCACCCTTGAGGAGTACGAGAAGGACCTCATAAGGGGGCTCATGAGGGGGCTGACTGCCGAAAAGGCCTTCAGGATTCTGCCCAAAAACGTTCGGCTTATGTTCAACTTCGCCTATCAGAGCTTCCTCTGGAACGAAGTTCTCAGGGAGTACGTAGAGGCTAAATACCCCTTTGTGCGGGTGCCTTTTATAAACAACTGGAAGCTCTCCTACTACCTCGAGGTTCACGACATCGATTACCTTAAGGAGCTTCAAATCCCCTACACCGGCAAGGAGTACCCTCCCGAAGACCCGGTTCTTAAAAAGGCTATGAGCCGGGTTTTCAGGCGTTACGGCGTGAAGGAGGAGTGGTTCGACGCCCAGGTAGGAGGTATGGCGGTTATGACCGACGGCCTCCGCAGGGCCGTTGTCTTTCCGGAAGGGTTTAAGGTGCTCGAGAAGACGAAAAGGAGCGTGAAGCTCACCTTCACGCTCCCGTCGGGCTCCTACGCAACCATACTTCTGCGCTTTCTCCTTAAAGTGTAGCCAGAATGGACTGGGCGCTGTCTTCCGCCACTAAACAGCTCTCTATCAGCTCCTCCCGCGACAGGAGGGAGAGTTCCGGGGGGAGTTCAACCTCGGCTCCCTCGTTGAGCCTGTCGCACTCTTCAAGGAGCCTCTTTGCAGCCTCTTTGAGCTTCCCAAGCTTACTCTCGGGGTTGAGCAGGCCGTTAACCACGTACTCCGAAACGCCGGCCTTTTCAAGGATTTCCCTGATTTCCTCTCCTATCTCCTCCCTTACCTGCTCGAGGATTCCCACCATGTAGGCTTCGTCGTCGTGCTCGGGCATCAGCCTCTTTGCAAGCTCCCTCATCAGGTATGCCAGCTTGAGGGTTCTTTTTATTTCGTCTTTATTGGCGTTTTTGAGCATAGAGGAGGTGAGGAGGAGGAAAACGTAGTCTTTTAAGTTCCTGTATCCCAAATAGGCTATTGCCTGAACGATAGACTTGATTTCCTTTTTGAGGCCGAAGTAAGGTGAGTTAATGAATTTTAATAATTTTGCCGAAAGGTTCGGGTCCATGCTGATTATTTTGGCTATTTCGTCGAGCTCTTCCCCCTCAAGGAGCGCCTTTATCAGTTTTAATAGCACTTCCCGTTTAAGTTCGAGCTTTTCTATGCTGGACATTGCTCCTCCCTCACTCGTGATTCAGAATTCATTATAGCAGTTGAACCACTTTCTCGGCCTCTATGTCGGCGTCGAAGCAGACCTTTACCAGGAACTCCTTCTTGAAACCGCCCACCAGCAGGGGGAACTCCTTTTCCTCCCCTTCGATAATCTTCCTGCAGTAAGGGTTAAAGGCGAGGGCAAACTTCAGGAGTATTCCCAGCGGGGAGTGGGGGTTTGTCAGGCCCTCTACCACCTCTTCTGAGACGCAGGCCTCTTTCAGCATATTTAAAAGCTCCTGCCCCATTTCCCTGTAAACCGGGTAGAGTATCCCCACCATAAAGGCCTCTTCGGCCAGGGAGGGAACCTGCCTCTTGGCGGCCATTTTCATTATGTAGGCCGTTCTCAGGAGCTCTTTCAGCTTTGTCGGGTCTTTTTCGGTTAGGAGCGAGGTGGCAAGGAGCGTTACGGCAATCTCCTTGAGTTTTTTAAGCCCGATGAAGGCTATTGCGTCCTTTATTGAGGAGATTCTCCGCTTCAGCCCCGCGTAGGCAGAGTTTGCAAATTGGAGGAGCTTTGCCGCAAGGTTGGGGTCTGCCGAGGCTATCTCGGCCACCGTAGAGAGCTCCTCTTCCTCCATAAGGGCTTTTATGAGCCTTAGAAGCACCGTTCGCGAGATTTTCGGCTCTTTCATCTCAACCTCTAAGCGTAAGTTTCTGGTAGTAGAAACCGTCTGCGTTGTCTTTGTGGGGAAAGAGCCTCAGGCTGCCCTCCTGCTCCCTCTCTTTAAGGTATTCCGGCAGCCCGGTTAGCGGGAGCGGTGTGTAGCCCAGTCTCCTTGCAAATGCGCTGTTCTCCTCTCCCTCCTCCCTCTCGAGGGAGCAGACGCTGTATAGGAGCGTTCCTGTGGGCTTTAGGAGCTCTTTTGCCGCCTTTAAGAGGCTCCTTTGGATGGTTTGGTTGTGTTTTATTAGGCTCAGACTCTTGTTCCACTTGCCTTCCGGGTGGCGCCTTATAACGCCGGTTGCCGAGCACGGGGCGTCTATGAGGATTCTGTCGAACTTTCCCCTGAACCTGTTCAGGAAGTTTGGGTCTCGGGCGATGTCCGTGATTACAACCTCTGTATTCTCCACTCCCAGTTTCCGCAGGTTCTCCTTCAGGAGCTCGGCCCGCTCTCTGTTTACGTCTACGGCAACGATTTTCGCGCCGTTTCCGGTCAGCGAAGCTATTGCCGTTGTTTTGCCCCCGGGGGCCGCCCCAACGTCCAGTATCAGCTCCCCCGGTTTTGGCTGTAGAAGGTAGGCCGCCAGGTAGGAGGCAGGGTCTTGGATGTAGAAGAGCCCCTCTTTGAAGCCCGGAAGCTCGGGGAGGTTCACCCTCCCCTTTATCCTTATCATCTCTTTGAGGAACGGGTGGGGCTCTGCCTCTACGCCGGCGCTTTTCAGGAGGTTTAGAAGCTCTTGGGGTTGGGTTTTTATGAGGTTTACCCTTATGAAGAGGGGCGCCACCTTGTTGAGGCCTTCGAGGAGGTGGGGGAGCTCGCGGGGGCCGTAGAAGCTCTCCCACCTTTTAACCATCCAGGTTTCAAAGGAGTGTAAGGTTGCAAGCCTTTCGAGGGGGTCTTTAATGCTCTCTACCTCTTCTCGGTAGTTGAAGTTTAAAAGCTTTTTCCCTACGGCGTTTACAAAGCCGGCGGCTCCCTTTCCGAGCCGCTGCTTTACAACCTCAACCGTTTCGTTCAGCGCGGCGTAAGGGGGAACGCCGGTGAAAAAGAGCTGGTAGGCAAGCAGTCTCAAGGCGTTTCTCACTGTAGGTTTTTGGCTTGCAAGTCTCCTGCCGCTTGCCCGCTCTACCGAGAAGTCAAGGAGCCTTAGGAACCTTACCGTTCCGTTCACCAGCTCCCGTAGGAAGGCCCTCTCCTGCGGGGTCAGGGCCGCCGTTAGGGCCTCCAGGTGCTCCCTCAGCTTTTTGTCTCTCTCGAAGGCGTTTAGGACCTTAACCGCTATTTCCCTCTGTTTCCAGCCAGTCAACATCTTCAAATATCTCCTCTCCCTTTACTGCCCGCTCTATGAGCTCTGCCACCTGCTCGGGGATTCTGTTTGTGGTGTCTATGTGGATAACCCTTTCCGCCAGCGGGTTCTCAAGGGCTTCGGTTGCTATTACGGCAAACCTCTCCGCCTCTACGTTCTCCTCTACCTTGGCCGGCGGGTAGTTCCTCGGAGCCAGCCGCTTCCTTACCGTTTCCGGAGAGGCCCTCAGTATCACAAGGAGGTCTGCAGGTATAAGGTGGGCAACGAGCCCCTCGGCTATGAAGGCGTTTCTGTTTTCAAAGTAACTTTTCAGTTTTTCGGGGTCTACAACCAAGGCGTTGCGCTCGTCGTCCAGCTCGCTGTAGAGCTTCTCCTCCCTTACGAGTCGGGAGAGCTCAAACAGCGGCAGTTTCAGCCTTTCTGCCAGCAGCTTTGCAACGGTGCTTTTGCCGGTTCCCGGGGTGCCGGTAATGGTGATTCTCAACCCTTTACCTCTCTTAAGCTTAGTCTTCAGAGTATAAAATTACACTCAAACTCTGCTCTGGAGGGCGCCCTTGCCTAAGAGAACCGACCTCAGGAAGATTCTGATAATCGGCTCCGGGCCCATAGTCATAGGTCAGGCTGCCGAGTTCGACTATTCGGGAACCCAGGCCTGCAAGGCTTTAAAGGAAGAAGGCTACCAGGTAGTCCTCGTAAACTCAAACCCTGCAACAATTATGACCGACCCCGACATAGCCGATAGGACTTACATAGAGCCCCTAACCGTTGAAGTCCTTGAGAAGATTATAGAGAAAGAGCGGCCCGACGCTCTCCTTCCGACCGTTGGAGGCCAGACGGCGCTGAACCTGGCCGTTAAACTCCACGAGGCCGGTATTCTTGAAAAGTACGGCGTTGAGCTGATAGGGGCAAAGGTAGAGGCGATAAAGAAGGCCGAGGACAGGGAGCTGTTTAAAGAGGCCATGCTCAAAATCGGCCTTGAGGTTCCGAAGAGCGGAACCGCCCACACCCTTGAGGAGGCCCTTGAAGTTGTTAAAGAGGTGGGACTTCCGGCAATTATCCGCCCCGCCTTCACCCTCGGGGGCGAGGGAGGAGGTGTTGCCTACAACATCGAGGAGTTTAAGGAGATTGCCAAAAAGGGTCTTGCCGCCTCACCTGTAAGCGAAATCCTCATCGAGGAGAGCGTTCTCGGCTGGAAGGAGTATGAGCTTGAGGTCATGAGGGACCTCAACGACAACGTTGTAATCATCTGTTCCATAGAGAACGTTGACCCTATGGGGGTTCACACCGGGGATTCCATAACGGTTGCTCCGGCCCAAACCCTTACCGATAAGGAGTACCAAGTTCTGAGGGACGCCGCCATCGCCATAATCAGGGAGATAGGCGTTGAAACCGGCGGCTCAAACGTTCAGTTTGCGGTTAACCCTGAAAACGGCAGGGTTATAGTGATAGAGATGAACCCCCGGGTTTCCCGCTCGTCTGCCCTTGCCTCTAAGGCGACGGGCTTCCCTATTGCGAAAATCGCCGCGAAGTTGGCAGTCGGCTACACCCTCGACGAGCTTCCCAACGACATAACGAAGAAAACCCCCGCCTCTTTTGAGCCGGCGATAGACTACTGCGTTGTTAAGTTCCCCCGCTGGGCCTTTGAGAAGTTCCCCGAGGCCGACTCCACCCTCACCACCAGGATGAAGTCGGTGGGCGAGGTTATGGCCATAGGCAGGACCTTCAAGGAGGCTCTACTTAAGGCCGTTCGCTCCCTTGAGATAGGCCGCTACGGCCTGACCATGAAGGGGGTGGAGAGGCTCTCCGACTCAGAGCTTGAGAGCAGGATAGCCGTTCCCAACGCCGACAGGATTTGGTACATAGCCGAGGCCTTCAGGCGGGGCTGGAGCCTGGAGAAACTCTACGAGCTCAGCAGGATAGACAGGTGGTTCCTCCACAACATCAGGCAGCTTGTAGAGCTTGAAGGGGAGCTTAAGAAGCACACCGTAGATACTGTTCCCGGGGAGCTTTTAAAGTGGGCCAAGAAGTGGGGCTTCTCCGACAGGGAGATAGCGTCTCTCTTGGGGACCACCGAGAAGGCCGTTAGGGAGAAGAGAAAGAGCCTTGCTCCCGTCCTTTACAAAACCGTTGACACCTGTGCAGGCGAGTTTGAGGCCTACACCCCCTACTACTACTCCACCTACGACGGCAGGGAGTGTGAGGCCAACCCGTCGAAGAAGGAGAAGGTTACCGTTTTCGGCTCGGGGCCCAACCGGATAGGTCAGGGTGTTGAGTTCGATTACTGCTGCGTTCACGCCGTTTGGGCGCTCAGGGAGCTCGGTTACGAGGCCCACATGGTTAACTGTAACCCCGAGACCGTTTCTACCGACTACGATACCTCCGACAAGCTCTTCTTTGAACCCCTTACCCTTGAAGATGCCCTTAACGTTGTGGAAAAGGAGAAGCCCTTAGGAGTTGTTGTTCAGTTCGGCGGGCAAACGCCCCTGAAGCTTTCTGTTCCCCTTGAGAGGGAAGGGGTTAAGATACTGGGAACCTCTTCCGAGAGCATAGATATAGCGGAGGATAGGGAGCGTTTCAGGGAGCTTCTCAACCGCCTCGGCCTCAAGCAGCCCCCTTCCGGGATTGCCCGCTCCCTTGAGGAGGCCGAGAAGATTGCCCAGGAGATAGGCTTTCCCGTCCTCATGAGGCCCTCGTACGTTCTCGGCGGGAGGGCCATGAGAATCGTTTACTCTATGGAGGAGCTTCGCCAGTATATGGCCGAGGCCGTAGAGGTCTCCGAGGAAAAGCCGGTTCTCATAGACAAATTCCTTGAAGACGCCGTTGAGTTCGACGTAGACGCCGTTGCCGACGGTGAAGAGGTTGTTATAGGCGGCGTTATGGAGCACATAGAGGAGGCCGGCATCCACTCCGGAGACAGCGCCTGCGTTCTGCCCACCTTCTCCGTGAGCAGGGACATCGTTGAGAAAATCAAGGAGATAACCCGCAAAATAGCCCTTGAGCTGAACGTTAAGGGGCTTATCAACATACAGTTTGCCGTTAAAGACGGCGAAATCTACATAATAGAGGTTAACCCCAGGGCCTCAAGAACCGTTCCCTTCGTCAGTAAGGCAACCGGTATTCCCCTTGCGAAGGTGGCAACAAAAGTTGCCATGGGTAAGAAGCTCAGGGAACTGGGCGTTAAAGAGGTTGAGCCCGAGTACTACTCGGTAAAGGAGGCGGTATTCCCCTTCAACCGCTTCCCCGAAGTCGACCCCGTTCTGGGGCCGGAGATGAAGTCCACCGGCGAGGTGATGGGAATAGACCCCGACGTAGGTATAGCCTTTTACAAGGCCCAGCTTGCCGCCGGCTCAAGGCTTCCCCTCGACCCTTCCTGCGGTAAGGTCTTCATAAGCGTAAAAGACAAAGACAAGCCCAAAATTTACTCCGTTGCCAAACAGCTTGCAGATATGGGCTTTAAAATTGTCTCCACCGAGGGAACCTACAGGTTCCTCAGGGAGAAGGGGATACCCGTTGAGCTGGTTTACAAGCTGCAGGAGGGCAGGAGGCCCAACATAGGCGACCTCATTAAGAACGGAGAGGTGTGCCTCATAATAAACACCCCCACCGGCACCCGCTCCAAGAGGGACGCCTACAGTATAAGGCGTCTTGCGGTTAACTACGGAATTCCCTACTACACAACTGTTCGTGGTGCAGAAATGGCCGTAAGGGCCATCTCCGCCATGAGGAAGGGTAGCCTCAACGTTAAACCACTTCAAGACTACTACGGAGGGAAGTAATGGCCGAGGAGAAGAAGGAACAGCAGCCTCAAGTTGTTGTGGGAAGTATGCCCTACAGGGTTTCTATGGCCGAAGTTGACGCCTACGGCGTTATGTACTACTCCAGGTTCTTCGAGCTCTTTGAGAGGGGAAGAACAGAGCTTTTCAGGGCCCTCGGTATTGAGTACAGGCAGATTCTCCAGCAGAAGCAGATACTCATGCCGGTTGTTGAGGCGGCCTGTCGCTACATGGCTCCCGTTGTCTACGACGACCTCATAACCCTTGAGACCGCCATCACCAATATCGGCACAAGGGGCATAAGGTTCGACTACAGGGTGCTCAGAGACGACGTTGTTCTGGCTGTCGGTTTTACCCAGCACATCTTCATAGACCCTCAGGGCAGGCCCGTTTCCTTCGGAAAGGAGGTGTTTAACATCTTAAAGGAGAAGGGTGTTATCACCGGGGAGCCCCCCAAAGACGAGGAGGGACAGCAGCAGCCCCAGCAGGCCCAGCCTCAGGAGGATGTGACTCAGAAGCTGAAGAACTTCATAATCGAGAGAACGGAGGGGAAGGATAACTAAGAAGGGGCCGGTAGGCCCCCTTTCTAAACAACTTCGAAGCGAACCGAGAATACTTTTCTAAAGTCGTCTTTAACCGTAAAGGCTATTCTTCTCCTTATTGCCACTCTTCTCAGGTTCAGGTTTACGTCGAACGAAACGGCGTTTGTTCCGTCGCTGCCGTGGAAGCTTAAGAACTTTACTCGGCTGCCCTTCGGTACTTTAAAGGTCCTTGAAGAGCTTACGGATACGTGCCTTCCGTTTATCAGGAGGTCTACCGTGTAGGTGCGTTTCGGGTTAACGAGTCGCTCTACATTTGCTATGAGGTAGTCGAAGCTCGGCTCAATCTCTACGCCGTGGAGTTTGAAGAACTCCTTTAGCATCATAAGGTGGAACTTTACCTTCGTTTCAAGGTTCGGCAGCTGCTTTGAGACCTCGAGGCAGATGGCTGGAACTTTCGGCTTTGTCAGGCAGTAGTAGGTGAGGGAGCGCCTCTGCTCCGGGTGTTTTGTGTCTGCGGCAAAGGTCCTGGTGTTGTAAACGGGGATTCGCCACTCCCTTTTGTGTATGGACCTATTAACGGCCTTTGAAACGGCCCTTGCCTCTTTCCCTAAGGGGAAGCCGTTGTGCTCTTCGGCGTCTATGACTATGCACTGGCCCCAGGCTCTCGGGTTCACAGAGTGGAAGCCGTACCCGTCGTGGAGCGTTAGGAGTATGTCGGGTTTAACGTTCCCTATGAACTCTTTTAGGTCTTGGACCCTTTTGTAGTCTGGGTCTTTTTTCGATAAGGGGCCGAACTTCCTGTTCATGTCGCCGTTGTAGCCCCTTTTGTCGGCGAGAATCGAGACGAAGTTGCTCCTCGGGGCGATGAAAAGCTCACCCCTTTTCACCTTAACGGTTCGGAGGATTTCGGCCGCAGTGTAGGCCCCCGGCTCGTTTCCGTGGATGCCTCCTACAACCAGGATGCGGCCCCCTTTTCTCTCCCCCTGTAGGTGCGTCTCCTGGAAGGGGAAGGGGGGAAGCTCTATGAGTGCTCCCCTTCCTGGGGACGCAAGTGCCTCACTTTTAAGGGCCGCGAGCAACGGGACGCTAAAGATTAGGCCCTTTACAAGTTCTCTTCTCCCAGGATTTTCCATCTTCCACCTTCCTTGATTATGTATAGCACCTTGTTGGTTATTGAGTTGTAGTTGTTGGAGCGGTACTTCAGCCGCATCCTCACTACATATAGATTACCAAATTGGAGTAGCCTTCCGTCTTTCATTGCACACAGGTCGGAGATTGAAATCTTTATCCACCTTTTATGTTTTGTTACCCGCTCTTTGTGGGCTATCCACTCCTTTAAGCCGCCCCTTTCCCAAACGAAGTGTTTGGAGTAGCACTCAAAGTAGGGCTTTAAGCTTTTGGGGGTGTTCTCCCAGGCCCTTTTCCACTTCAGGACGAAGTTTATTATCGACCTCTGCTCTTTGAGGAACTCGGGCTTTGTTGCGTAGGCAAGGTGGGAGACAACAACTACGGGGGTTCTCTTGGGAACTATCAGTTTTTTGAGCTCCCGCAGGTACTCGTTCTTCAGAACGATGCAGCCGTTTGTGCTGTGGGGCGGACGGTTGGGGTTGTTCGTTCCGTGAATCCAGATGCCGTGTCCGTTCCTCTTCAGGATTTTCCTATCGAGAAGGTTGGGGTAGTTGAGGGGGAAGGCGCCTATGCCGTATATCGGCGGGAGGTTTGTCTCCCAGTACATCGGAAAGTAAATTCCTTCGGGGGTTCTCTGGTCTCCCTCTTCGAGCTTATCTCCCGGCCGCTTTCCGGTTATGCAGGGGAACTTCCTGACTATAAAGGGGACGCCGTTTTCCATTCTTATTACGTAGAGGACCTCGTTTGTCTTATCTACAACAATGGCGTGAAGGTCTCTTGGGAGCTCAAGGACGTTTGCCACCAGCTTTGTGTTGTAAAGCTTGGAGAGGAGCTCCTTCGCCTTTTTGCTGTCTCCGGCGTAGGTTAGGAGCAGGAGTTGAAGTTTGAGTCTCTCTTCCTGGGGGAGCTTCCTTATCTCCTGCTCAAGTTTGGGAACGGACCAAACCCCTAAGTTTTCCACTATTTCCGTAAGGGTTGTTCCCCTTCCCGGCGAAAGAGCTGTTAGCGTAATCAGGAGGGCCAAGAGAATGGCTCTTAACATACTGGTGCCTCCAGCCGTTCCTTCCTGCGCTCTTATTTTATCGGAAGGAGGGCTGGAGGGTTGAAGGGTTTTTAAATAATGGAGTGAAGCTCGTCTACTATCTCTTCAAGGTCTTGCTTTGTTACCTCTTTTCTCGTTGCAAAGTCCTCTATTCTCGAAGAGAGCCAGAACAGGTGTTGGGCGTTTTTAAAGTCTTTGCTTACCTTCCCCCTCATTACCGGCCTGAAGTAGCCGATTGGGCGAGACCAGAGCGTTACATCGTCGGAGCCGCACCTTTCACACTCCCTCTTCTTCCCCACCATTTTGTGTCCGCAGGAGTTGCAAGTTGTCAGGAACGGGGTTTTCGTTAGGTACTGAATCGGGAAGTTCTTTATGATGCCGAAAATGAGCCTCTCCTGCTCGTGAGGCTCCATCTCCTCGGCGGTAAACAGGTGCATTATGCTGCCGCCGGTTGCGTAGCTCTGGAAGTGGGCGTTTACGTCTATCTGTTTCAGAAGGTCTCCCTCCTGGAAGGGAGCCTGAAAGCCCGAAGTCAGAAACACCCTGCCGGTCTGGGGGTCGCCGTTAACGAACATCCTTGCCTTCACTTTACACTTCATCTGGAACCTCCACCCTTAAAAAGAGTTCTTCTCCGAATGCGTTAACTGCTTCCCGGATAAACTCGTTGAGTTTAGGGTCGCCCGATATATCCGGCGTTCTATCTCCGTTTATAACCTCTTCAAGGGCCTTTGCAAAGGCGAGGTCTTTCTGTGCCATCTTACAGGCGGCGTTCTCACTGGGTGCGTACTCAAGGGAGTAGAGGACCTTGTCCCTCTCCATAAACTGATAGAGCTTCTCGTAAAGGTACTGGGCTATCTGGTGGGCGTAATCCTTGGCCTCCTCGTTGAAGAGTCCATCTTTGAAGCCTGCGTTTATCATACCTTCGTGCACGCCCACAACCGAGAATATGTTAAACAGCGAACGGTCGTCCTTCTGGTAGAAGGAGAGGTAGGGGAAGAGGTCTTTCCAGTGTTTCCTGAGCCATTCCCTCTTCCTCTGTAGGGCCTTTGCCCCAACCTCCATTGTGTAATCTATCATTCTCTTCAGAAAGTCGAAGTTGTCCTTTGCCAGGAACAGGAGCCTGTTCATATTTATGGCGTAAACGCCTATGCCGCCTACTCCGCTTCCCGAGTGGAAGGGGTTTGAGCCGGTTACAGCTTCAACCTGGGAGATGTCGAAGAGCATTCTGCAGCAGTTGCTGTAAATCATCCCCTCGTCGAAGGGCTTTATGTAGGGGTTTTTCTCCTTGTACTTTGAGGGCTTGGTGAACGGCTCTTTTAAGTAGTTCTGAACGTAAAAGCCTCCGAAGTACTCGCTCTCTTTAAGTAGCATCTTCCAGGCCGGGTTGTTCCTGTCGAAGTCCTCTGTTACGTTTACCGTTATCAGGGGAAAGGTAAAGGGATTGCCGTCGGCATCTCCCTTTCTCATCGCTTTTATAAAGGCGATGTTTACCCGGTCGAAATAGTGGGCCGGAATCTGGCTGTAGGTGTAGTTAAGGAGCTTCCCGGCGTAAACCACCGGCTCGTCTTTGAGCCTGCTGTTGGGCTTACCAAAATCGAGGGTGATATTTGAAAACGGAGAGTTACCGCTCCTGAAGGGCAGGTTGATGTTGTACAGAAACTCCTGCCACAGGTTTTCAAGCTCGTAGTCGGAGTAGCTCTTTTTACCCTCCTTTTCCAGGTAGTAGAGGTAACCTGCAGCCACCGTGGAGAGGTCGTTCAGAGAGGTTGCCCCCGAGACCTCCTGTGCTATGAGGCAGATGAGGTTGGCACACTGCATAAAGAGCGTTTCCAGCCTTTTTGGGGGTGCTGCCCTCCTTTCGTTCTTTGCGTTGCTCTGGAGTCCGTAGTAGGCGATGTCTTTTGCCGAGAGCCCTATGCAGTAGGCGCTGAGCCTGTAGGTTTGGTGTTGATAGGCCCACCCTTCCTCGTGGTGGATTCTAACCGGGAGTCCCTTGTAGATAACGTCGAAGAGGTAGTCCTTCATAACCTCGCCGACTACAACGTGCTCCAGAACCGGTATTCCGCGGACGAAGTTTGCGTTGTTCCTCGAGATGTCGTCGTTATCGATGAAGAGGTCTATCAGCTTGAAGTACTTGTTCATTCCGCCTCCACAGGGTAGAAAGGGTTAAACTGGTGCGGGAAAGATTTTAGACTTCCCCTTATCAGCTCCTTGTCCTCGTCGGTTAGCAGGGGGTATTCAACGGTGCGCAGGAGCGTGAAGGGCAACGAGTATCGCTTTAAGACCTCTATTGTTAACTTCACTCTATTCACATAGTTGTAAACTTCTGAATCCTCTAAATCCTCCCTCGAAAAAAGCACTCTCTTAAAGCGTTTGAGCTGGTGAGGGGTATACTCATCGAGGAGGGGAATCTTAACATCGAGGGCCACGCCGTCTATTAACCTATTTTGGGCCAGTTTTTCAACCCTCTCGGGCTCTGTTCCATTTGTGTCGAGCCTTACGGGGAAGCCTTTTTCTTTTATGAACTTTAACCCCTCCTCGAGTCGGGGCTCAAGGGTGGG
Source organism: Thermovibrio ammonificans HB-1 (assembly GCF_000185805.1). Taxonomy (NCBI): domain Bacteria; kingdom Pseudomonadati; phylum Aquificota; class Aquificia; order Desulfurobacteriales; family Desulfurobacteriaceae; genus Thermovibrio; species Thermovibrio ammonificans. The sequence goes on along the minus strand of NC_014926.1, from coordinate 1,522,277 downwards.
CTCTCCTCCGGAAACTATTACCAGCTCCACCCCGAGCAGTTTACAGAGGGAGAGCTTCTCCTCCAACTCCCCGTAGTTAAACCTCTCGTACTCTTTCGGTGCCAGGTGTTTGTTGTGGCAGTGGTAGCAGTTCAGGTTACACAGCCTTAAAGGGGTGTAGAGTAGAGCCGACAGGACCCCGGGATGGTCTTTAAACGATGTGGGAATGTCGGTTTTGACGAACGGGGAGGAAGCCACCGCTCCTCCTGGGATGGGTTGATGAGATATTAATTTAACACTGAATATCTGAAAAAGGGAGGCCCCGCGAAGGACCTCCTCGGCAGTAAGGGACTGTTGTTATTGTTCTTCCCTCAGCTCCTTTGCAAGGGCTACAAGGTTCCTCAGAGCCGGTATAACCTCTTCCCAGCGCCTTGTTTTCAGGCCGCAGTCGGGGTTAATCCAGAAGTTCTCTTTGGGGATGACTTTGAGAGCCCTTTCCACTATCTCCTTCATCTCCTCAACGGTGGGGACGTAGGGTGAGTGGATATCCCACACCCCGAGGCCTATCTGCCTGTCGAAGTTCACCTTCTCGAATGCCTCTATTATGTCGCCCTTAGAGCGGGTGGCCTCTATCGAGATAACGTCGAAGTCCATCTGGAGTATGTACTCCATAATTTCGCCAAACTCCGAGTAACACATGTGGGTGTGAATCTGGGTTTCGGGCTTAACCGAGCTGTGGCAGAGCCTAAACGACCTGACCGCCCACCTGAAGTAGTCATCCCAGTTGCGTCTCTTTATCGGGGCCTTCTCCCTTATGGCGGGCTCGTCTATCTGAACGATTTTTATTCCCGCCTTTTCGTAGTCGGCTATCTCGTCTTTAAGGGCGAGGGCTATCTGGTAGGCTACCTCTTCGGTGGGGATGTCTTCCCTTACGAAGCTCCAGGCGATTATCGTTACGGGTCCGGTGAGCATTCCCTTCACCGGTTTATCGGTGAGGCTCTGGGCAAAGGCAATCTCCTTTATAGTCATAGGACCTTCTCTGTCTACATCTCCGTAGATGATTGGAGGCCTGTAGCACCTGGTTCCGTATGAGATTACCCAGCCGTTGCCGGTTGTTGCTATGCCCTTCATCTTCTCGGCGAAGAACTCAACCATGTCGGTCCTTTCAAACTCCCCGTGGACGAAAACGTCCAGTCCCAGCTCTTCCTGAATCTGTATGGCCTTTGCGATTTCACCCCTGATGAAGGTGTCGTAGTCCTCTTGGGAGAGCTTCCCCTTCCTGTAGAGGAGCCTTACCCTCCTTACCTCCTCCGTTTGGGGGAAGGAGCCTATTGTGGTTGTTGGGAAGAGGGGGAGCTTCAGGACCTCCTGCTGCTTCTTCACCCTCTCGCTGTAGGCGGGCTTCCTCTCGAAGTCCTCCTCCTTGAGGTTTTGAACCCTCTCCCTCACCTCTTTGAGCTCGCCGAAAGAGCTTCCTACGCCTTTGCTCCAGCTGTTAAGCTCCTGGTCGCTTCCCTTAGCTATAAGGCTGAGCTCTTTCAGCTTCTCCTCTGCGAAGGCAACTTTTTCAAGGAGTCCTTCGGGCAGCGTTGCTCCGGCGAGGCTCACCGGCAGGTGAAAGAGGGGGGCGGCGTTTGTTGCAACAACCTCAAACCTTTCGGCAAGCTCCGCTAAAAGGGCCCTTTTAGCGGTGAGGTCTGCCCTCCAGACGTTTCTTCCATCTATAACCCCGGCAAAGAGCTTCTTGCCGCCCGGCTCTACCGTTTTGAGCTGCTTTAGGTTCTCTCCGCGGTCGTGGACAAGGTCAACGCCTACGCCGGAGACGGGAAGCTCAAACAGCCCGGCAAGGTTATCTACGCTGTCGTAGTAGGTGAAGAGGTTTACATCTCCGGGGAACCTCTCAAACTCGCCGTAGGCTTCCTCTACAGCCTTCCACTCCTCTTTACTTAGCTCAAGAACGAAGGCCGGGTCGTCGAGGTGAATCGACTCAAATCCCCTCTCTACGGCGTAGTCAACGAGGGTTTTTGCAACCTCTTTAAGGAGCTCCCCGAAGGCCCCCTCGGGCAGGTTCTTTGAAAGCTTCAGAAACGTAAGCGGGCCTATCAGGTGTGCGTTCCTCTTAACCCCTTTATGCCTGTCCCACACCGGAACCGTCGCCTTAAACTGGGGCCGCTTGCCCTCAAAGTCCGGAACCAAATAGTGGTAGTTGGTGTTGAACCACTTTGTCATCTCCAGGGCGTTTTTGCCCCTGCACAGCTGGAAGTACTCCTCCAGGCTCTCGGCCCTGTAAAGCCCGAGGATGAGCGCCGTGTCGAGCATGGGGTCGTAAAGGGTCATCTCCCCCCGGGGGAAGTTGTCTACGTGGGCTGCGTAGCTCTCCTCCCTCTTCTTGTTGAGCTTCTCGATGCCGGTTAGAAGCTCCTCTTCCGTTACTTTTCCGGCCCAAAAACCTTCAATGAGCCTCTTGAACTCCCTCTGCTTCCCGAGCCTCGGGAAGCCGTAAGCGTAGGTTTTGATCATACTTACCTCCTGCGGCGTTTTGGGTTTAAACGCCTGCAGGCGGTTCAACGGCGGGAAAAAGAAAAAGGAAACCCCTTCTCTTTCCCGCGTCCCGAACCCCCGCAGGACGCGAAGGGGTAGGTGTTCACCTACCCATCACGGGCCGGTCTCCCGGCTCGCAGGCTTCTTAAAGGGTTTAACCTTCCCAGGAAGGCGGCTTATCACCTTTCCTTCCCAGTGGTTAAACCCCCCGAGTTTTTGCCTGCTCACGGTTGCGAGGACAGCGCCGGACTCTCACCGGACTTCCCGTTCACCCGTGACGGTGTCAATTTTAAAGAGTTTTCCGTAAAAGGCAACAAAGGGGCCTAACTTCCCCTCCCCCTTAAAGTCGCAGAGAGCTTTACAATCCCCTTTGCCACCCTCTCCTTGGCGCCGCTTAAAACCGAGAACACCCTCTCTAAGGCCTTGGAAATCCCCGACAGCCCCTTTAACTCTTTTATTATCTCGCTCTGTTGCCGGTTAACCTCTCCCAACTCGTCCGATATCTTAATAACCCGGTTGATGTCGTTAACGAGGGTGTCGAGCTTCTTCCTCACCTCCTCCATCGCCTCTATGTTTCCCTGGATGTTCTTCAGCGTCGGCTCAATCTCCCTTTCGAGCTCCTTAATCTCGTGGAGGATTTTGAACGTTTTCTTTGCCATATCCCGTATCTCGTTGGCAACAATGGCAAACGTTCTGCCGCTCTCTCCTGCCCTCGAGGCCTCTATAGAGGCGTTTATGGCAACCAGCTCTATGTGGGAGGCTATGTTCTCTATGCTATAGAGCTGGCGGTTTATGTGGCTCATGTTCTCTATGAGCTTCCGGTACTCAACCGAAGCCCTTGAAAGCTCTTCCACTATCGGTTTAAAGTCTTCCATAAACTTCTGAAAGTTCCGGGAAATTTCGCTTAGGGTCTGAATATCCCTCTCCATGTTCTCGCTGTTTTTCAGGAGCGTTCTCTCCACATCGCTTACCAGCTTGTTCACAGTTTGGGAAGTTTTACTCAGCGACAGAACGCTCCTTTCAAGGTCCGAAAGGGCCTCGAGTACCTCTACAGGGATATCAGGTCTGTTCCGCATTTCAGGTTCTCCAAGAACTTAAAGAAGTTTTTAACGTGCTCTTTGGGAATCAGGGCGCCGTGCTGGGGCAGAATCGCCTCCAGTTCCAGCTTCTCCACCCTTTTAAGCCAAGCCCTTACCGCTTTGTTGTTTGCCATAAGGAGCTTGTGGGGGCCGTAGAGGAACTCCATGTGCTTTATCCAGTCTTCAACCACAAGGTAGTTAAAGTTGCCGAGCGCTATCCCGATATCGCCGCTGAAGAGGAACCTGCTTATGGGGTCGTAAAGGGTAAAGTGGTTCGGAGAGTGAAGGTAGTGGGCCGGAATAGCTTTAACCCCTATTTTCCCGACCGGTATGGTTGCTCCCTCGGAGGGTATGGGAAAGGCGTTTTTCTCTATATCCTCAACCCCGAAGTGGGGCAGGAACCGAACCCAGAGCTCCCCTATCGCTATTTTGGCCTGGGGGCACACCTCCTTCCACATGGGGATTGAGCCGCACACGTCCGGGTCTTGGTGGCAGAAGTAGAGGAACTTTATAGACTCAAGGGAGGTATACTTACAAACCTTCTGAACCAGTTGTGGAAAGAGGTGGTAGCCTCCCGGGTCCACTATCAGCCCCTCTCCGTCGCTTATAACCAGGTAGGAGAGGACGTCTACCGAACCCTCTTGTGCTCCCTTCGTTCCGAGGTAAACAACCGTGTGTCTGCTGTCGGAATAGAGAACCGCGTCTGCGTTGGGTTTCAGCTTTTTGGGAAGCGCCATAACAGACTCCTTAGCTCTTCGCTTAAAATCTAAAAATCTTGATTCACTATTATAGTCCTTGATTCTTTAATTGTGTAGGGATAACTTTAAAAGATTCTATTTATATTTGATAATAGAAGAAACTGATTGGAGAGTAGCGAGGGCGGTTAATTTTGTGATTCACCGTTTTTGCGGTTAAAAGAGGGAGCGGAGGAGGAGATGTGATTTTAGTTAAAAAACTAAAATTTAAAGTTTTTCTTCTTTTCCTCTAAAACCGAGTCCAGCACTTCGTAGAGCTCTTCAAGACCGTACCAGAGCACCGTAAAGGAGAGTGTGATTAAGAATATGGCGGTTAAAGACATCTCCCCCTCGTCGGAATTTAGTTGAGGGCCTAACAAATTCTATATTAGTATTATCGGTTCAATCGGTCAAGTTTTAACAGGGAGGTTGCCGTGAAAATAGAGGTTGAGAAGGGTAGGGTTGTCGCCTTCCTGGAGGACGGACAGGAGGCCTTTATAACTTTCGGCGTTGAGGAGAGTGAAAAAGTTGTTGTTGTAAGCACTACTTTTGTTCCCGAGAGCCACAGGGGTAAGGGGATAGCCGGAAAACTTACCGCCGAGCTTGTGAAGTGGGCCGACTCTAACGGCTACAGAATCTACCCCCTGTGCTCCTATACCAGAAAGTTCCTCGAGAGAAAGAGGCCGGACTTAATAGTGGAGAGGTGATGGAGGTTGTAGTTACCACAGACCGAAGGCCGAAACCGGAAGTTGTTGAAGACGCAAAGACCCTTGCGGAAAGGCTGAACGCCCCCTTTGTTAAGCGCAGGCACAGAACGGTAAACAGCATCAGGAGGGAGTTCGGCAGGGCGGTTCTCGTTGTGGGCAACGACCACAACCTTACCCTTCACACCTTGAAGGGGCAGAAGCTCTTCTTCCACCCGGGGCTGTTTAAAATCAGGCTTCTCAGTTACCTTTCGGGGGGCCGTGAGGCCATGGTAGAGGCCATGGGCATAGGGGAGGGAGACTCGGTTCTCGACTGTAACCTCGGCCTTGCCCAGGACGCCCTCCTTTCGGCCTTTGTCACGAAGAGGCCGGTTGTGGGCGTGGAGATAGACCCGGTTATCTACGAGATAGTGAAGAGGGGCCTTAAGAGCTACAAGCCCGAAGGGAAGCTCAAGCAGGCGGAGTTTGCCTTCTCCCTGGTAAAGCCCGTGCTCTCTGATAACCTGATCTTTTTGAAGACTCAGCCCGATAACTCCTTCGACGTTGTTTACTTCTCTCCGATGTTCGTTAAGCCCAAGTGGAAGTGCGACGTTATGATGCCGTTTAGGGAGGTTGCACCTAAAGGGTTTGTTACTCCCGAGCTTCTCAGGGAAGCAGAGCGGGTGGCGAGGCGAAGGGTCGTTATAAAGGTGAACAAGGGGGTTAGGGAGCTCTTCCCCTTTTTGGCAGACTACGAGCCGCAGCCCAGCTCTACGAGGGTGGAGTATTTGGTGAAGGAGCTTCATAAGTAGTAACTGTTATCGTTAAGGCTCGATTTCCTCTTGAAACTCCGAAACTTTTTTATTAAAGTTATCGGGAAAACAAAACCGATTGAGGAGGAGGTATGGCCGAAACTGTAACTTTGAAAGGAAACCCCGTAACCCTTGCCGGGCCCGTTGTTAACGTGGGAGATGAAGCTCCCGTTGCCTGCGTTGTAAAGAGCGACCTGTTGGAGAAGCAAATCGGCGGCAAGAAGGAGAAGGTTCAGCTTATCATCACCGTTCCCTCACTCGATACCCCCGTGTGTGAAACGGAGACGAGGAAGTTCAACGAGATGCTCAAGGACCTTGATGTAGACGTTACCGTTGTTTCTATGGACCTTCCCTTTGCCGAGAAGCGCTTCTGCGAGAGCTTCAACGTCTCCAACGTAGACGTTGCCTCCGACTTCAGGTACCGCGACATGGAGAAGTTCGGCGTTCTCATTGCCGAGGGTGCCCTTAAGGGACTCCTTGCAAGGGCCGTGTTTATCGTAGATAAGAGCGGAAAGGTCTGCTACAAGCAGCTGGTTCCGGAAATCACCCAGGAGCCCAACTACGACGAAGTCCTCTCTGCCCTTAAGAGCGTTCTTTAATCTCTTCCCCGCCTCCTTGAAGGGGGCGGGAAAATTTTGTAACCCTCCCTACTGCTCCCCCCTGTTGAACCTGAAGTGCCCTTAAGACAAAGAGAGGAAGGTTTTGAAATAGATTTAAAATTCTAAAAAGCGAATTTAATCGGCTTCTTAATAACAGCCAGAATCAGGGTCTACTCCGCTCCCCACTTGAAAAGGAGACCCCGGCTGCCGTTAAATAGATGGGGTAACAATCGGGAGGTGCCATGACCAGGATAACGGTAGTTAAGCGGAAAGGGGACAGGGAGCCGCTCTCCATCGAGAAAATCAGGAAGGTTATCAACTGGGCTGCCCAAGGGCTGGCCGTTAATACTCTGAAGCTGGAGGCCAAGCTCAAGCTCCACTTCTTCGACGGCATAACAACGAGGCAGATACACGAAGCGGTTATAAACACCGCCCTTTCTCTAACAACCCCCGAGGAGCCCGACTGGCGGATTCTGGCAGGCAGGCTCTTCATATTCAACCTCTACAAGGAGGTCTCTATAAAGAGGGGAACCAGTAAGCTCGCCTACGTTGGCGGGGGAGAGGAGTATTTAAAGGTTGTTAAAGACCTTGTGGATAAAGGCCTTTACACGAAGGAGCTTCTTGAAAAGTACTCCGAGGAAGAGCTCGTAGAGGCGGGCGACTACATAAAACAGTCTTACGACTTCCTCTACGACTACGCAGGGGCCAACCTCCTCGCCCGGCGTTACCTCTGCATCTACGAGGATACCCCCTTTGAGCTTCCCCAGGAGATGTTCATGACCATTGCCCTTATGCTGGCCATTAACGAGCCCAAAGAGAAGAGGATGGCTTTTGTTAAGAAGTTTTACGACCTTATAGCGGGGAAGAAGCTCTCCCTTGCAACGCCGATTCTCATAAACTTGCGCCGCCCGAACGGTAACCTCTCCTCCTGCTTCATAACCGCAATGGACGACAACCTCGACTCCATAATGTACACGGCCAACCAGGTTGCCCAGATTTCAAAGAGGGCCGGCGGCGTTGGAGTTAACCTCTCCCGCATAAGGGCCCAAGGCTCCTGGATAAAGAAGGTTTTCGGCGCAAGCGGCGGCGTTGTCCCCTGGGTGAAAATCCTCAACGACGTTGCAGTTGCCGTTAACCAAGAGGGCAAAAGGGCGGGAGCCGTAACGGTTGCCCTTGACGTGTGGCACTTAGACGTTTACGACTTTCTCGAGCTCAAAACCGAAAACGGAGACTTAAGGCGTAAGGCTTTCGACATATTCCCCCAGCTTGTAATCCCCGACCTCTTCATGGAGAGGGTAAAGCTGAACCAGGAGTGGCTGCTGGTTGACCCTTACGAGGTAGAGCGGAAGTTCGGCTACAGGCTCTACGAGCTCTGGGGGGACGAGTTCGAGAAGGCCTACACCCACGTAGAGGCCGAGAGCGACAAGCTGAGGCTGAAGAAGAGGGTAAAGGCAAGGGAGCTCTTCAAGGAGATTCTGAAAACCCAGGTGGCCACGGGTCTTCCCTACATCTTCTTCAAAGATACTGCCAACCGCCTTAACCCCTTGAAGCACGACGGCTACATCGGGAACGGGAACCTCTGTATGGAGAGCTTCTCAAACTTCAGGCCCTCTAAAGGGTTTAAGACCTACACCGACGGTAAACGCATCATCAACGAAGTTGAGGAGTGCGGCCTCGTCCACACCTGTAACCTGCTCTCTGTGAACCTTGCCAACATAGAAAACGACGAAGAGCTTGAAGAGGCCGTAAGGGCCGCGGTGAGAATTCTCGATAACACCATAGAGCTCACCTCCTCTCCTATCCCTGAGAGCGAGCTCCACAACAGGCGCTATAGGACTATAGGTATAGGGACCCTGGGGCTTGCAGACTACCTTGCAAAGAGGGAGATTCCCTACGGAAGGCAGTCCCTTGCCGTTATAGACGAGCTCTACGAGAAAATCGCCTACTACGGAATCGACGAAAGCGTGAACCTTGCAAAGGAGAGGGGAGCCTTCCCTCTTTTCGAAGGTTCCGACTGGAGCAAGGGGATAATCATCGGTAAAGACGCCGGTTACCTTCTTGAGAAAACTTCCCTTAAAGAGAAGTGGCTGAAGCTCCTCTCGAAGCTCAAAACTTACGGAATCAGGAACGGTCAGCTCTTTGCCATAGCCCCGAACACCAGCTCGGGACTGCTCCAGGGAGCAACGCCGGGGGTTCTTCCGCCTTTCAGCAGGTTCTACATAGACAAAAACCAGAAGCAGGCCGTTCCCATATGCCCGCCCTACCTGAAGGAGAAGTTCTGGTTCTACAGGGAAAGCAAAACAATGGACCAGAAGGAAGTTATAGACGTTATCTCCACCATTCAGAAGTGGGTAGACAGCGGTATCTCTATGGAGCTTCTGTTCAACCTGAACCTCGGCATAAGGGCAAGGGACATTTACGAAACCTTCCTCTACGCCTGGGAGAAGGGCATAAAAACCGTTTACTACGTAAGAACCGTTCAGAGGGACTCTCAGGCCGCCCTTGAAAAGCAGGAGTGTATCGCCTGCGCCAACTGATGTTTAAAAACTTTAATGATGAGCTTCTATGGTTAGTGTTATTATTAAAGCAGAAGCTGGAGAGTAAACTACTATAAATCAATAGCTGGGGAGTTCACCTCCCCACCACTACCAGTTGAGGGGTTCACCCCCTCACCATTATCTATTAGGTAGGGAGTTATCTCCATTGCAAGGGGAGGTCCTCCTCCCCTTACCTCTCTTGTTAAAGGGGGATATTTGGAAGAAAGACGAATAAAAACGGCTATATACGTTGATTTCGACAATATATATGGTGCTCTTCTCTCAATCTATCAAATGGCTCCTGGAAAAGACAGGAATGAACTCTCTCCTTTTCAGGCCCAGTTATTGAAACTATTAATACCAGAATTCCTAAAACTATTAAAGAACGGAATTATTTTTACAGGAGGTGGAGAGGATATATACCAAGACTCGCGATGTATCAAAATATTTGCTGAGTATCACAATTTGCCCTATCAAGCTCGTATATCCCCTCCTTTAACACATATAGTACAAGAGGTTGGAGCCGTAACTCATAATCCTTTTATACCCTCTTCAAAAAAGGGGAAGGGTAAAAATGCAGCAGATGTAGCTTTGGTCCTTTCGGTAATAGAAGATTTGTTGATAAAGAGGATACCCGTGGACGCTGTTGTTATAGCAACTTGTGATATAGACCTTTATCCTGCAATAAGATGGCTTAAAGAGCACACGGGATTGTCCATTATCCTTGCCTCCTTTGAAGGAAGGATAAACTCTATCTACTTGAGGACTCTTAATTCTGGCGAGATATGGTTTTTGAATGATGGGGATGAGAACCGCGATTACACGATTAGAACGTTGAAAAATGGCCTTTCGGCCTACTTGAACTTGATAGAGAACGGGGATATTAATGCTTATCCTAATGATAAGGACTTGAAATATTTGGAGGGTTTGAAAAACATCGTGACTGAGAAGGTTTCTCTTAAATCTGAGCTTGTGGTTCTAATAGATAAAGTTAAAAACCTAAATAGAAATGGAAGAGAGAGGGATGTGTACGTTGTTTTCAAAGAGAAATTAATTAAGGGGCTTAGGGGTTGGCTTGTAAAAAATGGTTATGCTAAAACCGGTCTTATAATCAAAAATTGGTTGCCAAGATGGAATCTTGGAATAGATGAAATGACTGCAAATCAATATCTTAAGAAGGTTGTTGAAGAGGAACTTCCCCGCCATCCTGAGATTGTCTTTGAGTGCCAAGGAGAGAAAGACGGGGTTATAATAGGGACATTCAAGTTCAGATCTACAAACTAGCCTCGGAGGTCTAATGGCCGACCTTAGAAAAGAGTTGATGAAACCCCGTCCGATTTTCAACCCGGAAGGAAACGACGACCCCGCAAAGAGGGGAATCCTCAAGGGGAACACCACGAACATCTTCAACCTGAACGTTATTAAGTACCCCTGGGCCACGAAGCTCTACAGGGTTATGATGGCCAACTTCTGGATACCCGAGACCGTTGACCTCACCCAGGACGTTCAAGACTATAAAGAGCTGACCGACGATGAGCGTCAGGCTTACGATGAGATTCTCTCCTTTCTGGTTTTCTTAGATTCCATTCAGACTACCAACATACCCAACATAGCCGCCTACGTTAAGGCCCCCGAAATTACGATTGACCTTTCTATACACGCCTACCAGGAGGCGATTCACTCCCAGAGCTACGGCTACACGATAGAGAGCGTTGTTCCCGCCGAGAAGCGGGAAGAGGTTTACTACTGGTGGAAAAAGGACCCGATTCTCTTTGAGAGGAATAAATACATTGCGGACATCTACCAGAAGTTCCTCGAGGAACCCACCCTTGAGAACTACGGAGAGGTTCTCATAGGCAACTACCTCCTTGAAGGGCTTTACTTCTACAACGGTTTTATGTTCTTCTACAACCTTGCATCAAGGAACTTGATGCAGGGAACTGCCGACATAATCCGCTACATAAACAGGGACGAGCTTACCCACGTTATCCTCTTTGAGCACTTCATGAAAGACCTTACAGACGAGGGCTTTAAGAAGTACCTGACGAAGGACAAGATTTACGACATGTTCAGGATAGCCGTTGACCAGGAGCAGCGGTTCAGCAAGAAGGTTATAGGGAACAAAATCCTCGGAATGAACGAGCAGTCTATAGAGGACTACACCTTCTACATAGCCAATAAGCGCCTTAAGGCCCTCGGTCTTGAACCCATATTCCCCGACAGGGGCAACCCCTACGAGCACCTTGAGAGGATTGCCGATACGGGCGGAGAGGCAAACGTTAAGGCAAACTTCTTTGAGGCCACCGTTACGAGCTACAACCAGGCAAACGCCGTTGAAGGGTGGGATGAAATTTAGAGGTCCCCTGTTTACAGGGGGCTCTCCCCTTCCCTTAACTCCTGAGCGCCTTCGTGGTGCCTGAGCCTCTTCTTGTTCTCCTTCTTGAACCTGTACATCTTCTCGTCTGCTATCTTGATGAGGTGCTCTGCCTCCTTGCCGTCCTGGGGGGCGCTTGCCAGCCCGTAGCTCATCGAGAGGTTGAACTTCCTGTAGCGCTCCTCTATGTGGTTTTTTACGCTCTTCAGTCTGCTCTCTATCTTCTCCGTGTTGCAGTTGGTGCAGATTACCACGAACTCGTCTCCGCCCAGCCTGGCCACAAGGTCGCTCCGCCTGAAGGAGTTTTGAAGGATGTCTGCAACGTCGCTCAGGACCATGTCTCCTACCTGGTGGCCGAGGAGGTCGTTTACGAGTTTGAAGTTGTCCAGGTCTACGTAGGCCAGGCAGACGTTCTGAAGCTCGCCCCTTTTCAGCTTCTCGAGTTCCTGACTCAGGTAGGAGAGGGCAAATGCCCTGTTGTAAAGCCCTGTTAGAGGGTCTCTAACCGCCATTTTATGGATGTTGTTTAGCAGCTCTGTTGTCAGCTTTGAGTGAAAGTAGGCAATTATCGAAACGGCGAAGTAGACCACAAGGGCCTGGTTGAGGGCTTCGCTGGAGTAGGGGAGCTTGATTATCCTGAAGTAGTTGAGAACCAGTATCAGGAGCAGTATCGCCGTGAAGGCCCCTATCCACTTGAGGGCCTCCTTTGGACGCTTGAAAAACGAGATTATCAGCGGAAAGAGGTATATCCAGAAGATACCTGTGTTGTAGGTGCCGCTTATTACGGTAAGTAGCGGGAAGAATATTACCAGCGTGGCCAGGAAGATGTTTGAGGCCAGCTGGAAGTCCTTGGAGAAGAGGAAAAAGGTTAGGTTCAAGGCCAGGATTGTTGCAGTCAATATTTCAAACAGGCCAAGCAGGCTCGAGTGGAGGGAGTTGAAGGCACCGAATGCCGACAGGAAGAGGATTGCCAAAACGGAGAATATTATGAACCCTTTCTCTCTTACTTTTAACTCAAACTCCTCAATCATCGCTTAACGTAATAGGGTTTAGTTTATCTCCTCTACTGCGGTTTTCCTGAGGATTTCCTCTACTAGCTCGGGGGTGCAGAGCTTCGTCCCCTCTCTCGTAACTGTTGCCGTTCCGCAGGCAACCCCGAAGGCCACGGCCCTTTCCAGGGGCTCTCCGGAGTAAATCGCGTAGGCAAACCCTCCAACAAGGGAGTCTCCGGCTCCCACCGTGTTTTTAACCTCAACTTTCGGGGGGATTACCCTAAAGGCTTTTTCCTCGGTTACGCAGATTGCGCCGAACTCCCCGAGGCTCACTATTACCACTTCGGGGCCGGTCTCTACCACCTCTTTTGCGGCTTTAACGAAGTCTTTGGTTTCCATGAGGGGTCTGCCTACGAGCCTCTCGAGTTCATGTTTGTTGGGTTTTATCGCGAAGGGAGCCGCCTCTACGGCTTTCTTCAAGAGCTCCCCGTCTGCGTCAACAACGATTTTCGTTTCGGAGCCCCGGTAGTTTAGGATTATCTCCCGGTAGTAGGTATTCGGTAGGTGGGGAGGGACGCTTCCTCCCAAGATTAAAACCCTGGGTTCCAGCTCCCAACACACCGCCCTGTTCAGTTTCTCCTGCTCCTCCTGGGTAAGGGGCTCTCCCCTTGCTGCAAGTAGTATGTGTTTTCCCTTTGCCCTCTGCTCCAGTATGGTGTTAACCCTTGTTGTGGATGTTGTTTCGACTATTATCGAGTTTACCCCTTCCTCTTCCAGCATTCCCTTTATACACTCGCCGGTGCAGCCTCCCAAAGGGAGTGCAAGGTAGGAGTCCTGGCAGAAGCGGGCAATTACCCTTGCGGCGTTTACCCCCTTGCCTCCGGGAGACAGAAATGGGTTTTCGACCCGTGTTGTGTCGTCCTCTTTGAGGGCTTGGGTGTAGTAGTAGACATCGAGGCTGGGGTTGGGGCAGAGCGAGAGAATCATGGTTACCTCTTTACTTGCGTTTGAAGAGGGCCTTAACTTTCGGCAAGAGGAGCTCATACTCTTCGTAGGCCGCCTCTATTAGTGCCGTAACCGGGTCTGCCTCCGTAAGGTTTTCCGGTTTGAAGGAGTTTAAAAACTCTTCCAGAGCCCTTTTGAAGCTATCGCTGTCGTGCTTCTCCCTTACCTCAACAATGGCCCTGGAGAGGGCCTCCTCGTGGGAGAGGCCCTCTCTGCGGTGCCTGTTGTATGCGGATTGAAGCTCTTGCTTTATCCGTTCCATTAAAGCTCTCGCTTAACCTTTTCAATAGTATAACACTCTATAACGTCGCCCACCTTTATGTCGTTGAAGTTCTCCAGTCCTACGCCGCACTCGTATCCGGCCTGAACCTCTTTAACGTCGTCTTTGAACCTCTTGAGGGAGGCGATTTTACCTTCGTAGATTACAACGCCGTCCCTTACCAGCCTTACATTTGCGTTTCTCCTGATTACGCCGTCGCGGACGTAACAGCCGGCCACGGTTCCAACCTTCGGAACCTTAAAGGTTGCCCTGACTTCAGCAGAGCCCAGGTATACCTCTTTCTCCTCAGGTTCAAGGAGACCCTGCATCGCCTTTTTAACTTCGTCTACGATGTCGTAGATGACCCTGTAGGTCCTAACGTCTACTTTCTCCCTCTCTGCTGCTTTCCTTGCTGCAGAGTCCGGACGGACGTTAAAGCCTATAACTATGGCGTTAGAGGCCGCTGCAAGCATGATGTCGTTTTCGGTTATCGGGCCCACTCCTGCGTGGATAACCTGAACTTTAACCTCGTCGTTGGAGAGCTCCTCAAGGGACTTGCGTATCGCCTCTATAGAGCCCTGAGCGTCGGCCTTTAGAACTATGTTGAGCTCCTTAACCTCGCCTGCCTGCATCTTGGAGAAGAGTTCCTCAAGGGATACCCTCTTCTCCTTTTCAAGGGCCGATTGTCTTGCAAGCTCTTGCCTCTTTTCGGCAATCTGACGGGCCTTCTCGAGGCTCTCTACAACGTAGAACTTGTCTCCGGCCATCGGAACGTTCTCAAGGCCCAGAACTTCCACGGGCATAGAGGGCCCGGCCTCTTTAACGGGCCTGCCTTTATCGTCGAACATGGCCCTTATCTTTCCGGCGTACAGGCCGGCAACTACCGGATCTCCCACTTTCAGGGTTCCCTGTTGAACCAGTAAGGTTGCAACCGGTCCCCTCTTTTTGTCCAGCTTCGCCTCAAGGACAACTCCCCTTGCGGGTTTGTTGGGGTTCGCCTTGAGCTCCATCAGCTCGGCCTGAAGGGCAATCATCTCGAGGAGCTCGTCTACGCCCTCTCCGGTTTTTGCCGATACGGGAACCATTACTGTATCTCCGCCCCAGTCTTCGGGGATTAGGCCGTGCTGTGTGAGCTCCTGCTTAACCCTCTCAGGGTTTGCTCCCGGCTTGTCGATTTTGTTTATTGCAACGATTATGGGAACCCCTGCGGCTTTTGCGTGGTTTATGGCCTCTATTGTTTGGGGCATAACGCCGTCGTCTGCGGCTACAACGAGAACGGCTATATCTGTAACTTGGGCACCCCTTGCCCTCATGGCGGTAAAGGCCTCGTGGCCGGGGGTGTCTAAGAATACGAGGGTCTTCTTCCCTTCACTTGTTTGGGCCTCTACAACGGAGGCACCTATGTGCTGGGTTATACCGCCGGCCTCTCTTTCGGCAACTTTTGTGTTCCTTATGTAGTCTAAGAGGGTTGTCTTTCCGTGGTCTACGTGGCCCATAACCGTGATAATCGGCGGGCGGGGCTTAAGGTCTTCCTCTCTGTCTGGGGTTTCTGCGAGTTCTGCCTCAAGTGCTGCTTCTTCCTCTTCTGCCCCTTCCAGCTTCACAACTTTGTCGTACTTTTCTGCAACTTTGGCGGCAGTTTCAAAGTCTATCGGCTGGTTTATCGCTACGAACTTTCCGAGGGATATGAGGTCCTGGAGTACCTGGTTGGGCTCAACGCCGAGCTTCTCGGCAAACTCCCTAACGGAGATTACTTCCGGTATTACAACCGTTCTCGCCCGCTCTTCTTCCTCTATGAGCCTTTGGAGCTGCTCCTCTTCAGAGAGCTCCTCGAAGGGAACCTCTTCTACTTGGTCCTCTTTCTTTTTCTTCTTACGTTTTTTCCTCTTGGCCCTGTTTTTCTCCTCTATTTTGCGCATAAGCTCTTCGAACTTTTTCTGGTCCTCGAGCTCCTTCTGCTCACGCTTCCTCTGGGCGAGAATCTCCTCTTCGCTCTTGGGTTTCCCTTTCTCTTTTGTGTGTTGCTGGGGTTGAGTGGAGGCTACGAGCTTTTCAAGCTGCTCCCTTGTAACTGTCTCCTGTTGAGGCCTTCTCCTTTCCGGTCTTCTCGGCCTTTCCCTCCTCTCACGAGAAGGTCTGCCCTCTTTCCTTTCGCCTCTTTCGCCTTCTTCTCTCCTTATGGGTTTGCGCCTTCTGCGCCTGCGCTTTGCAAGCTCTTCGGGTGATAGGATCCTCACGTCGGAGCGTTTCTTGCGCTCCTCCCTTCTCTCTTCCCTTTGAGGTTCTTTAGGCTGTTGGGGCTCTTCCCTTTTCTCCTGCTTTGGTTGAGCCTCTTTGGCGGCTACAGGCTTCTCCGGTTGGGCCTGAGCCTGCGGCTGAGCGGGAGCTTCCTTAACTTCTGCTTTCTCCGCTTGGGCCTTTTCGACTGGAGCTTGTGCCTTCGGGGCCTCTTCTTTCTTGGGCTCCTCTTTTTTAACCTCAACGGGTTTTATAAACTCTTTTATGAGCATAACTTGACGCTCGTCGAGTCCGGAGGAGGCGCTTTTAACGTGTATATCAAGCTCTTCCTTCAGGCGCTCTATGAGCTCCTTTGAGGACATACCGAGCTCTTTTGCAAGTTGGTGAACTCTGACTCTTGCCAAAACGGAACCTCCCGAAACGGTTAAGCCTTAATATATACGGCTGGCAGATTATATCAATCTTGGCTTTTTTTAAAAGGCGTCCTCGATGTGAACGGTGTTTAAAGGAGTTCCGTCTGCCGAGAGTTCAACGGCTATTAGGTCGAACCTGACTTCGGCGTAGCTGACGGAAGTTTCGGCCAGGAAGGCCTCTGCACACCGCTTTATACGGTTTGCCTGGGCTTTCGTTAGCGCCTCTTCCGGGTTTACCGGGCCTCCCCGCTTCCTCGACTTGACCTCTACGAATACGAGGGTTTTACTCTCCTTGTGGTAGGCCACTAAGTCCAGCTCTCCGCAGGAGCACCTGTAGTTTCTCTCGATAATAGAGTAGCCTTTCCTCTGTAGATGCAGGGAAGCCGCTATTTCCCCCGTTTTCCCTCTCCTGTGAGAGCTTCCCAAAGCTCCTCCTGTGAACCGGCGATAGTCCGAAGCTCCTAACGGCGCCGTAGTGGGTCTTTGTGGGGTAGCCTTTGTGTTTGTTGAAACCGTAGTTGGGGAAGAGGGTGTGAAGCTCCTCCATTATGAAATCCCTAACCACCTTTGCCACAACGCTTGCGCAGGCGCAGGAGAAGCTCCTCTCGTCGCCCTTCGGTATCGCGATGAGCCTGCCTGCAAACTTCGGAATCTTCAAGTAGTCGGTTATCAGGTAGTCGGGTTTCAAAGGGAGCTCCTCTATGGCCCTTTCCGCTGCGAGCAGGGTGGCCCTGTAGATGTTTAACTCATCGATTTCGGTAGAATCTGCAAAACCTACACCTACGGCGTATGCGCTCTTGAGGATTTCCCTAAATAACCTTTCCCTCTCCCGTTTTGTTAATTTTTTTGAGTCCCTGAACAGGAAAGGTTTAACGTGGGGGGAGAAAACCACCGCGGCCGCCACAACCGGACCTGCCAGCGGGCCCCTCCCCGCCTCGTCAACTCCGGCAACGAACCTGTAGCCCTTAGACCACAGGCTCTTCTCTATGGAGATTATTTCTTGGTCATCCACTCCTTTCTCTCTTTAATGCGGGCAGCTTTACCTTTACGCTCCCTGAGGTAGTAGAGCCTTGCCCTTCTTACGATACCGCGCTTGAGAACCTCTATTTTGTCAACAACCGGGGAGTGAAGGGGGAAGGTCCTCTCTATTCCGATACCGTAGGATACCTTCCTTACGGTGAAGGTGGCGTCTGTTCCGCCGCCCCTTTTCCTGATGACAACGCCTTCAAACGCCTGAATCCTTTCCTTATCCCCTTCCTTAACTTTAACGTAAACCCTTACGGTGTCTCCGACCCTGAACTCGGGTATGTCTTTCCTGATGTATTTCTCCTGAACAGCCTTCATGAGGGCGTCGAGTCCGCCGAGCATGATAAAACCTCCTAAGCTTTCCCTAAGTTTAGCGGGGAAATTGTAGGGGAAAATAAAAAAAAGTCAAGACGGAAAGTGGTGCGCCCGGCAGGATTCGAACCTGCGACCTCGAGATTAGGAATCTCGCGCTCTATCCTGCTGAGCTACGGGCGCACGGCAATAGGAAAGATAGGCAAAACGGTTTGAACTGTCAACAATAAACGGCTAAAATTTGCCAAAACTTCCGGAGGAGCTTGATGCTTAGGTTCTACACGGCCGGAGAGAGCCACGGTAAGGGGATTTTCGCCTACCTTGAGGGGTTCCCCGCCAACTTCCCCGTAGACTTCGACTTCATTAATCGGGAGATGGCCCGCCGTCAAAAGGGTTACGGTCGCGGCGGCAGGATGAAGATAGAGAAAGACCGGGTTGAGTTTTTAAGCGGCGTTCGCCTCGGGAAGACTTTGGGCTCTCCCATTCTCATGGCCGTGTGGAACAGGGACTACAAGAACTGGGAAGAGGTTATGAGACCCGAGCCGGGGCAGCTCCCTCCCGAGAAAAAGGTTACCCGCCCGAGACCCGGCCATGCAGACCTCCCCGGCGTTTTAAAGTACGGTTTCGATGATGTGAGGAACGTTCTGGAGCGCTCCTCTGCCCGTGAAACCGCCGGAAGGGTAGCAGCAGGGGCCCTGTGTAAAGACCTACTTCGTAGGCTCGGCATAGAGGTGGGAAGTTTCGTTCTATCTATAGGCTCTGCTCAGGTGCCGATGGAGGCAATAGAGGGTAAGAGCTTCAAAGAACTCTTTGAAAACGCGGAAAACTCCCAGGTCAGAATTCCGGTTTCAGACCCGGAAGTTGAAGAGACGTTCAAAAGGGAGATAGATGGGGCCAAAGCCAAGGGAGAGAGCCTCGGCGGAGTTTTCGTTGTTTTTGCTACCGGCGTTCCTGTGGGGCTCGGGAGCCATACCCAGTGGGATAAGCGTTTAGACGGCAGAATTGCCCAGGCTATAATGTCTATCCAGGCGATTAAGGGTGTTGAGATAGGTTTGGGCTTTGAGGCGGCACGCCTTCCGGGCTCAAAGGTTCACGACGAGATTTTCTACAGCCAAGAGAGGGGCTTTTACAGGCTTACCAACAACGCCGGTGGTATAGAGGGAGGTATAACAAACGGTGAGCCGATAGTTGTAAAGGCTGCTATGAAGCCGATACCCACCCTTTACAAGCCGTTAAGGAGCGTAGATATAAAAACCAAGGAGCCTTTTGAGGCCTCCGTTGAGCGCTCGGATGTGTGTGCGGTTCCGGCAGCCGCCGTTGTCGGCGAGGCAATGCTGGCGATAGTTATTACTGCGGCTCTCCTTGAGCGCTACCCCGCCGACAGCTTTGAGGAGCTCCGTTTGTTATTCTATTAGTCTTGAGATGCCGTCATTTTTGTTAGGTTGTATGATGATGCAGTCACTGTGTTCTATGACTCTGAACTTGCTACCGTCACTGTTATTTGTTTCTTGCTTACACGAGAGGACCCTTGATAAGGGAATCCAGTACCAAGTATCATAATTCCCCTTTGCGCAGAATACAAACCAAACCGGTAGTCGTGTTAACCTTTCAAATTCAATGTATTTTTCCACCTCGTTTTTTTCATCAAGTGTAAATGAAAGTTTAGCTCCGTAAGGTTTTTTCTCTTTAACATCTACAGCGATGATGCCGAAGTTTTTTACAATAATGAGGAAGTCTGGGCGTTTAGAGGTTCCTTTAAAGAACTTGGAGAAGGTGTTTATGCTTTGTTCTATATAGAGGTAGGGATAGTTCATTTTATCCAGCCACTCTCTAAATTTTTCCTCGGCTACAGTCTGTAGGTTGTTTGCCTTCATATTTACCTCCTCATTCCCTATAACTCAGAGCTTCGGCAACATGGTGAGGAAGGATTTTATCCGAACCCTCTAAGTCCGCGATTGTTCTGGAAACCTTTAAAACTCTGTTGTAGGCTCTGGCTGAAAGGCCTAAGGTTGAAACTGCATGGTTAAGGAGCTCTTCGGCTTCCGGTGTAAGCTTGCAGAACTTTTTAACTTCTTTTCTTCCCATCTGGCCGTTGAACGAGATTTTTGAGCCCTTAAACCGCTTTTTCTGTATCTCTCGGGCTTTTAAAACTCTTTCTTTTATTTTAGCAGAGCTTTCTCCTTTATCTCCTTTGAACTCTTCGGGCTTAACGGCGGGAACGGTTACCTGGAGGTCTATCCTATCCATTATAGGGCCGGAAACCTTAGACCTGTAGCGCTTTACCTGGAGAGGAGTGCATTTGCAGTAGTGGACGCCGTCGCTAAAACCGTAGTACCCGCACGGACACGGGTTGCTTGCCGCTACAAGGAGGAAGTCTGCAGGGAAGGTGAAGGAGCCGGAAGCTCGGGACACGGTTACTATACGGTCTTCAAGGGGCTGCCTGAGGGCCTCTATTACACTCTTTTTAAACTCGGGAAGCTCGTCTAAGAAAAGAACGCCGTTGTGGGCAAGGCTTACCTCTCCGGGCTTTACTGAACTTCCCCCTCCTATTATGGAGGCCTCAGATGCACTGCTGTGGGGTGAGCGAAACGGCCTTTGCACAACGGGAACCTGGTGGATAAGGCCGGCAACCGAGTAGATTTTGCTCGTTTCTATTATTTCTTCTTGGCTCATCTGGGGCATTATTGTGGGGAGCCGCCTTGCAAGCATGGTCTTGCCCGAGCCCGGCGGGCCCACCATGTAAACGTTGTGTTTGCCTGCTGCGGCTATCTCAAGGGCCCTTTTTGCCTGAAGCTGGCCCACCACTTCTGCCATGTCTACGCCGTAGTTTGCGGTGTATTCGGGTGGAGAGTGTTTAACTGGAGGGGAGTGAAGCTCTCCGTTTAAAAACTCCACTGCCTCTTTTAGGCTTTTTACCGGTATCGCCTCTATCCCTTCTATGAGGGCCGCTTCCGATGCGTTCTCCGGAGGGACTATAACTCCTTTTAACCCCTTCTCCTTTGCCAAAACGGCCGCCGATAGCGTTCCCCTAACCGGGTGAAGCTCCCCCGAAAGGCCGAGCTCCCCTGCTATAAGGTAGCTGTTGAGCTTTTCACCTTTAACAACCCCAAGAGAGGCAAGTATCCCTAAAGCTATTGGAAGGTCGAGGTTCGTTCCTTCTTTCCTCACGCCTGCAGGTGCCAAGTTTACGGTGAACTTCTTTCCAGGGAACCTGAACCCGCTGTTGGTTATTGCAGAGCGAACCCTCTCTTTACTCTCTTTTACGGCGGAATCGGGGAGGCCAACGATTATTATTCCCGGCAGCCCTTTGGAGGAGTCGACCTCAACCGTAATCTCTATTGCGTCTACTCCGTAGGTAGAAAAGCTCTTTACCTTGGATACCACTAATACTCCCCTATTACGCCGCTTTCTAAGACCTCCGGCGGGTTCGGCGGGTTGATTCTGACTACAAGGTAGTAGATTGCCTCATCGGGCGAGTAAAACCTTTTCCCCGGAAACACCCTACATCTGTTCTTTGCCTTTCTCTTCCTACACCTTCCCTTGTAAACCTTGCCGGATGGTGTAATGAACACTACGAGCTTATCTTTCGGGTTTTCTACTGTAACGAATGGTTTAAAGTAGGTGGAGCTTCTATCAAACCTCTTCCAGCCCGTTTCTGCTCCTATCCCGGGTAGGTAAGGAAACAAAGTTGCTGTAAGAGTTAGCAGAGCAGTTAGAGTTTTTACTGCCCCCTTCACTGAACCGCCGAATTTTTGTTCTTTAAAAAGAAAATGGTCGGGGCGACCCGACTTGAACGGGCGACCTCTGGCCCCCCATGCCAGCGCGCTACCAGGCTACGCCACGCCCCGACGCACAAGTAAATATAGGAAATCGGTCGGCAATTTCAACCGCCTATTCGGGTTCTATTGTCATTAAAGCTTCATCCGGGTTCACGTTATCCCCCGGTTTAACGTAAATGGCCTTAACAACGCCGCTTATGGGGGCGTGAACCTCGTTCTGCATCTTCATGGCTTCTACTATGGCAACAACGTCACCTTCCTGGACTCTATCGCCCTCTTTAACCTTAATCTCAACCACCTTTGCGGGCATAGGAGAGGTGACGTCGCCCTCCTTAGTGGCCCTCGGCCTCTTGGAGGCGGATGTTAACTCTCCTGCAATTTCAACCTCTTCTCCGGTTGGTACTACCTCAACAAGGGGCTCAACAACAACCTCTTCGAGTCTGCCGTCTATCTTGATGAAGTAAGGCTTTTTACCCTCCTTCTTATGCCCTACGCCGGCGATTTTCACGTGGTAGCTCTCGCCGTGAACGTTAACGATAAACTCGGTGGGAGCAAGAGGTTGTGGGCACTTCCTCTCCTCCTCCTCCATGTCCTGTAGGTCCTCTTCCGAGATGGCCGGTATCTCTCCCTTCTCAACCTTTTCGCGCCACTCAAAGAACTCCCTTGCCACTTTCGGGAAGAGGCAGTAGGAGAGAACGTCCTCTTCGCTTCTGGCAAGGTCCTTAATCTCTTCCCTACACTTTCCCAGCTCCGGCTGAAGAAGGTCTGCGGGTCTGCAGGTTATCGGCTCTTCATCTCCGAGAACCTTCTTAATAATCTCCTCTTTAATCGGAGCCGGAGGTCTTCCGTAGAGTCCTTTTACGTAGTTTTTAGTCTCCTGGGTAATCATCTTGTAGCGCTCGCCTGCAAGAACGTTCAAGACGGCCTGTGTACCTACTATCTGACTTGTCGGCGTAACAAGGGGCGGGTATCCGAAGTCCTCTCTAACCCTCGGAACCTCTTTCAGAACCTCTTCCAACTTATCGAGTGCTCCCTGTTCTTTTAGCTGGTTAATGAGGTTGGAAATCATGCCGCCCGGAATCTGGTGCTCTAAAACGGCAGCATCTATGCCTTTGAAGTCTATGTCGTACTTCTTGTATTTCTTTCTTACCTCTTTAAAGTGCTGGGCCATCTTTTTAAGGGCTTCTTTGTCGAACCCGATTTCATATCCGAACTCACCTAAGGTATAGGCCATTGTCTCCACTGCCGGGTGGGAAGTGTCGGAGGCAAGTGGAGAGCTTGCAACGTCTATTATGTCGGCTCCGGCCTCTATTGCTTTTAACTGTGCCATTTCGGCCATGCCGCTTGTGCAGTGGGTATGAACGTGAACCGGTAGGCCCACCTCTTCCTTGAGCGCTTTAACCAAGGAGTAGGCCCTTTCGGGAGAGAGCAAGCCCGCCATGTCTTTTATGGTGATTATGTCGGCTCCCATCTCCTTAAATTCAAGGGCCAGCTCTATGTAGAGGTCTTCTGTATGGACGGGGCTGATGGTGTAGGAGAGGGCGCCTTCTACGATTTTCCCCATCTCTTTGGCGGTTTCAACGGCCACCTCTACGTTCCTCAGGTCGTTTAGAGCGTCAAATATCCTAAAGACGTCTATGCCGTTTTCGGCAGCCTTTCTCACAAAGGCCCTGACAACGTCGTCTGGATAGTGGCGGTAGCCTACAAGGTTCTGGCCCCTGAGGAGCATCTGTAATCTTGAGTTGGGCATAAGCTTCCTTAGAACTTTGAGCCTCTCCCACGGGTCCTCTCTGAGGAACCTCAGACACACGTCGAAGGTTGCTCCGCCCCACATCTCAACCGACCAAAAGCCGGCTTTGTCGATTACGGGGGCGATTTCCACCATGTCTTTTGTTTTCATCCTTGTGGCAAAGAGTGACTGGTGGGCATCCCTTAGGCTTACATCTGTGAACTCTATCTTCCTTCCCATTGCTGCCTCCGTTAAAGTCCGTGGTGTGCTGCTATTGCTGCAGATATAGCAAGGGCCAGCACCTCTGGGTCGGTTTCTTGAATAAAGGTGAACTCCTTGATTTTCTTATCGATAAAGGAGGTATCGAACTGCCCTTTAACAAACTCCGGGTCGTTCAGTATCTTCTTAAAGAAGGGAATGGTTGTGGGCACACCTCTTATTACGAACTCTCCGAGTGCCCTCCTTGAGCGTCTGATTACTTCGTCCCAGTTCCTTCCCCAAACTATCAGCTTGGCCACCATTGAATCGTAGTAGGGAGGAATTGTGTAGCCCTTGTAAACCACGCCGTCTATCCTTACTCCTATTCCTCCCGGGGAGTAGTAGGCGGTTATCGTTCCGGGAACCGGGACGAAATCTTTGGAAGGGTCTTCGGCGTTTATCCTGAACTGCATTGCGAACCCGCGAAGCTGAACGTTTCTCTGGGAGAATGAGAGGCCCATTCCTGCGGCTATTCTTATCTGCTCCTGAACGATGTCTATTCCTGTAACCTCTTCGGTTATTGTGTGTTCAACCTGAAGCCTGGGATTTACTTCCATAAAGTAAAAGTTGCCGTATTTATCCATGAGGAATTCCCAGGTTCCTACTCCGTAGTAGCCTATCTTCCTTGCCGCCTCTACGCATATCTTTCCAAGCTTCTCCCTCTGTCTTCTGGTTAGAACCGGGGAAGGAGCTATTTCGAGAACTTTCTGGTGTCTTCTCTGGAGAGAGCAGTCCCTCTCCCCCAGGTGAACAACGTTCCCGTGCTTGTCGGCCACTATTTGAATCTCTATGTGTCTGGGATTCTCTATGTACTTCTCAATGAAAACCTCGCCTTTTCCAAAAGCTGCCTCGGCCTCCTTAACAGCTATCTGAAACTGGGTCTCAAGCTCTTTTTCGTTTCTCGCCACCCTAAGGCCCCTACCGCCTCCGCCGTGGGCCGCTTTTATCATCACAGGGTAACCTATTTTCTTGGCTATCTCTTTGGCCTCTTGAAGGTCGTTTATCGGTTTCTCACTGCCTTCGGCAACGGGAACTCCCAGCTCTTTCATGAGCTTCTTAGACTCAATTTTGCTGCCGAATATTCTCAGGTGTTCCACCGAAGGGCCGATGAACTCTATTCCTTTTTTGCGGGCGTACTCGGCAAAGTCTGCCCTTTCGGATAAGAAGCCGTAGCCCGGGTGTATAGCTTCTGCTCCTGCCCTTTTGGCTATATCTACTATTTTGTAGTAGTTGAGGTAGGCTTTAACAGGGTCTCCGTGGATTAGGTAGGCCTCGTCTGCCTTTTTAACGTGGAGTGAGTTGACATCTGCTTCGGAGTAAATGGCTACGGTTTTTATTCCCAGCTCCTTGCAGGCCCTTATGACCCTTGTAGCAACCTCTCCGCGGTTTGCTATCAGAACCTTCTTAAACATGGAGAAAACCTCCAACTATTCTCAGGAGCAAGTTTGAGACAACGCCGGCTATTGCATCGTCTGCCGTTATTCCCCATCCGCCTGGGAGTTTTTCAAACCAGGTGATGGGGGGAGGTTTCATTATATCAACAGCTCTGAAGATTATGAGGCCCGCCAGGGCAGCTGCTGGGTTGTGTTGCGCCTTTACACCGAGGAAAGTTATGAATATGCCGAGGACTTCATCTATTACCACTTGGTCGGGGTCTTTAGAGTTCAGCTCTTTGGAGAGGTAGTCGGAGGAGATAACGCTCAGCAGGAAGGTTATTGCAACTATGAAGAGCTGCAGTTTCAAACTCTGGGGCCAGAAAAAGTAAACGAGCAAAGTGGCAAATATAGAGCCCCAAGTCCCAGGCATTTTGGGCAACTTCCCGGTGTAGAGGGCCGTAGCTATTAGTTCCATTAGGAATTTCCGCACTATTAACCTCCCGACCGTATTCTACTTGTTAACGGGGCGGAAAATAAGGTATCATAATTTACAAATAGGGGGAGTAGTACCGAAAGTGAGGGGGAGTGGTTTATACCTGATTCTTTTACTCTCTGTAGTCCTTTTGGCAACGGGGTGCCGGGCGGTTACCTCTGCCGATTTCGGGTGTTCAAGGAGCTTCTCCGTAGTTTTTAATAGAGGCGGCCCTAACAATCTGCTGGGAAGAGAGGTTTTCTACTTCTCCTCTTCGGGTTTTGTTCAGCATTACGTTGAAGACGGAAAGCGCTACGGTTACATTGACTCTTTAAGCCAAGGGAAACTTGCTTTTGACTATTCCAGGGTAGAGGAACGGCTCATAGTTTTAATGGGAAAGGGTAAAAAAATCACCAATTCCTCTAAAAAAGAGAAAGTTGAAGTTGACTTTGTTAATCCTACTACCTGCGTTTACTTTTTAAATAGGGGTAGAGTTGTAAAGGAAGCCTGTGTTAGCGGTATAAATGGAGAAATTTACCGTTATTTGAGCAGGTTAACGCGTAGTGCTCCGCGTGTGAAAGGTTCTAAAGGAAGGCTTTGGCTGGAATTTGTTCCAGTTGATACCGGACCTGCTCACATCTCTTTAACTAAAGATGAGCTCAGACGTAGCCCACTTCTTTGGAAGGCTTTTAACTGTCCTTTCCGTTTAGTGGAAGTAAGTGGAGAGTTGAATTTGCCGGGGTTTTGGTGTGAAGCTCCGTGTTCTCAAGTTTTAAGGGTTGAAGATGGTTATTACGTGTTAAATTTTGAAAAAATTTGAGAGTTTGCTATGCTGTATGCCAGTATAAGCGGGGCCAACGGAACAACCGGAAGTTACAGCTTTAGTGTTGGTGAGAGACTTTACTCAGACCAGGTCTTCCAGCCTGTGGAGCCTGCAAATGAGGAGATAAACGAGAGTTCGGGGTCTTCAGGTGGAGGATGCTCTTTCTCAAATACAACTAAAACCAATTTTGCTGTTAATATGCTTATAATGGTTCTACCTCTTGGGTTCTTATTGTTGAGGAGGAAGAAATTGGCTTAAAGGGGGGAGGGGCTCTCCCCCCTTATTAAACATTAATAACCATTGAGGGGGATTTGAAGCGACCGATAGTTGTTGCTTCCTACGGAGCAGAGGTATCGAAAAGGGCAAATCGTTTGTTGGTAAGTGTAAACGGCAGGAATAAGCCGGTACCTTTAGGTGTTATAGAACTTTTAATCCTTTTTCCAGGGGTATCTATAACCTCTTCTGCAATCCGGTTCCTGTCTCATCATAATAGGCCTGTCATTTTTGTTAACGGATTTGGGAAAGTTGTATCTGTGAGTCTCCCGGAGCATTTTGGAAGCTCTACGGTTAATTTAAGGGCGGCACAATATAGGCTTTTCCCCGAAGAGGCCTTTGCTAATGCTCTAATTAGAGAGCTTCTTTTAAAAAAATGTAATCAGCTTAAAGAGGTTATTCCGGATATATCAGAAAAGATTACAGAGGTTGAGGAAAAAATTCCCGTTGCAGATACGCTAAATACGCTTCTTGGCTTAGACGGCACCTTAGGGAAGTTGATGTATGGCTACTACTCTCAAAAAGATTTGGGGGAGTTTTCTTTTAAGTCTCGAGAGTACTATCCTCCTCCCGACCCGGTAAACGCTGTTTTGAGTTTGGCTTTTTCCTATTTTTACAACCTTATAACTGCCAACGTTATTGGCAGTGGATTCGACCCTTATATGGGCTTCTTTCATAGGAGAAGAGGCACTCACGCTTCGTTGGCATCGGATGTGATAGAAATTGTGCGGCCTAAAATAGCGAATTTCGTCTTTGAGCTTTTTGAAACAAAAATTTTTAAAAAGGAAGATTTTGAGCAAACTATAAGAGGAATTACTCTTAGAGAAGATAAGCTCAAGTTTTTACTGTTACTGTTAACAGAGTTCCAGAGGAAGAAGAAGGTTTTAAATACTGCTAACTCTTTTATTAAAAAGCTGAAGGAGAAGCTTGTTTGAGTGATGTATGTTGTGGTTTATGATATAAGAGATAACAAAACGCGTTTGCGGGTGGCGAATATCCTCGAAAAGTATGGAGAACGTGTCCAGTACAGCTGTTTTGAAATTGGGAACTACTCTCAGGAAATAATTAAAAAACTTGCACTTATACTGTCGGTTCGTATTAACTACGATACAGATAGAGTTTTCTTTTATCCGATTAGCAATTATTGCCGCTCTTATATATTACGCTTTCCTCGGAAGTTTGGAGAGATTTACGAAGATTTGATGGATTGGAAAGAGGAGTTAGGTAGGCTTACCCGCAGAAAATTCTTTTATTTTTTAAGAGATACTCTCGAAATGGAAATAAAAAGCGGTAAATTTTCCAAGTATCTTCTGGTTTACGATATTAGTGACAACTTGATTAGGATAAAATTCTCAGATATTTTGGAGGAGTTCTCCGAAAGAGTTCAGCTTAGCGCCTTTGAGGTTCCGGCATCTCCTAATGTTATCGCAAGAATAGCAGTATTAGCTATGCAGTTTGCCGAGATAGATGATAATTTGAAGGTCTATCTCTATCCTATAGATAAGGGTAGTGAGAAGAAAATTATTCGTATAGGAAGCTCCTACCTTTCATTTAGGGATATCTTGTGAATTGGCCGAGAGTGTGTTATCATTTTAATAAGGTCTTTGAAAGAAGAGAATATGTTAGTATATCCTAACCTGTACTGGGGAGAAGCCTTGGGAACCAATGGTATGAAAGCCGAATGTAAAATGAATACCTTGGCTTGTAATGGCTATTCCCCATCAAGGGTTGAAATGCCCGAAAAAGTAGACGGGATTGCGACCATTCCTACAGCGTATTGTAGGAATGACCCAGAAAGCATTATGTTGAAATGCCCGAAAAAGTAGACGGGATTGCGACGAGGCAGCACTGTGTTTCATCTCAATTACGATCTGCGTTGAAATGCCCGAAAAAGTAGACGGGATTGCGACATTACAATATCTTCCCTCAGTATATTATTATTGTTGTTGTTATAGTTGAAATGCCCGAAAAAGTAGACGGGATTGCGACCGATACTTATCATATCCAATATACTTCAACCTCCACATCTTCATGTTGAAATGCCCGAAAAAGTAGACGGGATTGCAGCAGGAAAGGTTTGGTAGCAGGGGATTTATGGAATTAGAGTTAAGGTTGTAACCTATTCTCTAAAGGTGTCTATGATACCTTTGATGATAATCCACATAATGATTAGGAATACAAAAACATCCATTAATTTCATGGTTTTCTCCTTGTATGGGGTTTAGGAATTTCCTACAGCAACTCTATTTCGTCACAGTATTTGGATATCTCTGGGAGTAAATGGTGTTCCTTTTTCTTTTACTCTGCTTTTGACTTTATCTTCGAGTAGGTATATAAAGATTTTGTCTCTTTTTGAGCAGTATTTTTGGATAGTTGCTTTGAGTTTGGGGATTTGTGTTTTTGAAATTTCTATCTCGAAAACGCTTCTTTGGATTCTAACTCCGTATTTTAGAAGTTCTTTAGCAATTCTGCATCTTCTTCTGTAGTCTGAGGATACCCACGCACCTTGATATTCTTCTTCAAAGTTGAAAATGTCGTAGATAACTACATAGGTGGAGTTTTTTCTTCCCTTTTCCCGCATATTGCTGTTTCTCCTTTAAGGCTGTTTTTTGTTAGCGGATAGGCTATTACGTGGTCTGTCTGTTTATTTATTAGTTTGTCAATTCGTTTGAAAAGTTCGGAGAGTTCTTTTTCAGTGCATTCTACTTCAAAACAGCTGAATTGGACTCTTTTGCCGAATTTTTCAAGGATGTCTGCCACTTTTGTTCTTGTTTTATCATTGGATATGTCGTATGTAATTAAATACATCATTGAAATTTTCCCTCACCTACAATTTTTCTGATTGTGAATATGACAGGGAGTAAATACTCTCCGTTATAGGTGAACTCCAGGAGAATTTTTGTGGCTATTTTCTTTCCTGCTTCGGTTAGGCCTTTGGGTGTAAGTTCTTCAGTATCTATTAGGCCGGTGTTGAGCATATGGGCACATATGAAGAGTCTCTGGGGGAGGAGCAGATTCTCCAATTTTTCAACGATTTCCTCCTCAGGCGTGTACCCTTCGCCTTTCATAATGTAGGCTGTTAGTGCCCTTGATAAGCCTGTTATAAATAGAACGAACTTATTCAGTTCGGGGGATTTGGGGTTAACTGAGGAAAACTGGTCTACGTATCTTAGAAACTCCGACGTTATAAGTTGGTCGATTGTTCTATTTCCCAACTCCGCTCTTCCATTTAGGGTTTTGTTGAGTATGTTCTGATAGAAAGCTCTGTTTTGTTGGCGTAGTTCTCTGGTTCCGGAGGCGCTACGGAAAGATAGAAGTGTTCTGAGGGCTTCTTCCTTTTTGAGGTGAATCATTGAGTAAAATTTATAGCTGTTTGGTTCAGGGAATTTAAACTTTTCAAGCTTAGGGGTGGTAATTATCCGGATTAGGTCGTCATTGACTTGGACTGTTAACAGATTATGTTTTCTGAAATCCTCAATGGCCTTTTGAGGAATTTGCAAGTTATTGAGTAAAATGACAGCCTCTAATTTGCTTAAGGGAAATTCTTTTCCCTTTGTTTTGGTTTTTATTATTAATTTCCCCCAGCCGGTTTTTAATTCCCCACTTTCTGTGACAAATAGCTTCATTTTTCATCCTATTGCTTTTTTTCAATTTTAGCATAGAAGTTGTAGAATTCCTCTGCCATGGTTTTAAAGTTTGAGGAGTTTTTTGCCAATAAGGAGTTTATTTGGAAACCCGGGCTTGAAAGAGTAAGGGCTGCTGTTGAGGAGTTTGGCGGTAAAGACTACCCTTCTGTAATTGTTGCCGGAACTAACGGTAAAGGCTCAACTGCCCTTGCTACCGCAGAGTCTTTGGCTTGGAACGGTTTGAAGTGTGGGCTCTTTACCTCTCCTCACGTTTACAAGTTTAGTGAGCGTATAAGGATAGGTCCCCGGGAGGTTTCGGAGCAGTTACTCAATGAGGCTTTTGATTCCGTCCGTCCGCTGATTGAAAAGTTCTCTTTGACTTACTTTGAGGCTTCGTTGCTTCTTGCTCTTGAGGTTTTTAGGAGGGAGAGGGTAGATTGTGCCGTTTTTGAGGTTGGACTCGGCGGTAGGCTCGATGCTACCAATGTTTTGGAGCATCAAGTAGGAGTAGTAACGCCGGTAGGTTTCGACCACCGGGACTATCTTGGGGATTCCCTTGAAGCTATTGCAGTAGAAAAGGCTGCCGTTTTGAAACCCGGAATGGTTGCAGTTGTTGCAAATCAGCAGCGGCCGGTTCTTGATGTTTTAAAACGGAGGCCTGTGTCGGAGCTTCACCTCTACGGCAAACACTTCTGGGCAGACGGCGTGAAGGTAGAGTTTGACGGAACTGAATTTTTCTATATGGCCACGGTTCCGGTTAAAACTTCTTCTGTTGGTTTTCATCAGGCTGTTAACGTGTCGGTTGCTCTGAGGGCTGCTCAGCAGCTGTCTGAGCGGTTTCTCGGTAAACGGTTTATTTTCCCAAAGGAGCTAAAAAGTAAACTGCCGGGCCGTTTTGAAGTTCTAAGGAAGGAGCCCCTTGCCGTTTTTGATGGTGCCCACAACAAACAGGCCCTTGATGCCCTTTTTAAGTTGCTCAGGCAGCTCGGTTTAAGGGGGAGCGTTGTTTACTCAGGTTTTAGGGATAAGGAACAGGGCCGTAATTTAGAGGCAGTTGCTCGGTATTTAAGGTGGAGCGGAGGTTCTCTTTACCTTTTTCAGCTCCCCTTTGATAGGGCTGTAAGCGTTGAAGAGCTTGTTTCGGAAGCTCGTCTTTTGGGTATAGATAGGGTTTCGGTTTTAGACTCTATTTCTCTGAAAGAACTTAACTTTCCGGTAGTAATTACCGGCTCTTTCTACTTGGGAGGTTTTATTGAACGCTAAACCGTTCCTTTGGGAGAGGAGAGTTCCGGAGGATTTCATAGTAATTGAAGATTCCTCTTTCC
The DNA here is from genome assembly GCF_000185805.1 of Thermovibrio ammonificans HB-1. Taxonomy (NCBI): domain Bacteria; kingdom Pseudomonadati; phylum Aquificota; class Aquificia; order Desulfurobacteriales; family Desulfurobacteriaceae; genus Thermovibrio; species Thermovibrio ammonificans. The sequence continues at coordinate 1,491,033 of NC_014926.1, read as the reverse complement.
CCTTAGAGGAAAAGGGTTCGTTCTACCTTTACCTGCTTGTTAAAAGGAACCTCACTACAAAAGAGGTATGTAAGCGTTACAACCTCTCCTATGCCGGTTTGAAGGATAAATTCGCCTTAACCGCTCAGCGGGTATCTTCTCAAGCTTTCCTCGGGAATTTCCTGAGAGAAGAGCTTGCTCCCGGTAGCTGGTTCATTTTGAAGTTCCTCGGAAGGGTTCGTAAAAAGGTAAAAGTGGGGCAGTTGAAGGGAAACAAGTTTGCCGTTAACGTTTCCGGTTTTCCCTTTAGGGTTAGGGGAGCTTTTGTAAACTACTACGATGTTCAGAGGATTTCCGGAAACTGGGAAAGGGGAAGGGAGTTTCTCCTGCAGTTAAGCTCATCGGCTAAGAGGAAACTGAGCTGGACCCAGAACTTCCTTATAGATGCGTACCTTTCATACCTGTGGAACAAGAGCCTTGAGATGTTCCTCAGGGAACGTTTTGCCGGTTACTACGTTTACCACGAGGAAGAGTCGTTTTTCATTCCTACTGAGCTCGAGGGTGCTCTCGAGGAACTTCCCAAATTCTGGACAATTTTGGGCTACAAGAAAAAGCTTCTGCACTCACGGCCGTACTACGAAAAACTGCTGGAGGAACAAGGATTTGATATTCAATCCTTTTTAGACCTTCTTAGAATGCTCAGGATAAAGGGCGACTACCGAATGCTTTACGTTGTTCCGCGGAACGTGAAACAGACCGGGAACTACCTCTTTTTCTACCTACCGAAAGGTTCATTTGCTACTATGTATTTAAAACACATACAGGTGTGAGGCGGCGAGTTGTCGTTAGAGAAGTTAGAGGCACTCCTTTCCCCCTGCAGGCTTTGTCCGAGGAACTGCGGTTCAAAGAGAAAAAACGGTGAAACGGGCTTCTGTAAAGTTCTCGATAGGCCTATGGTCTCTTCGTTTGGCCCTCATTTCGGGGAGGAGCCGGTTCTTGTGGGTTTCGGGGGTAGCGGAACCATATTCTTTACGGGCTGTAATTTAGGGTGTGTTTTCTGCCAGAACTACCAGATATCTCACCTTATGGAGGGAGAGTACATTTCGGTTTCGGAGCTTGCAGATATTATGCTGCACCTGCAGGAGAGGGGGTGCCACAATATCAACCTTGTTACGCCCACCCACCAAACGCCTCAGATATTTGCAGCGGTAGAAGAAGCCAAAACAAAGGGGCTAAGGGTTCCGATAGTTTACAACTGTGGAGGTTATGAGAGCGTAGAGGTTCTGAAAGAGCTTAAAGGGCTTGTTGACATTTACATGCCCGACTTTAAAACTTTGAGTAGAGAGTTTGCCTCTAAGTACCTGAAAGCTCCCAACTACCCGGAAGTGGTTAAGGAAGCTCTTCTTGAAATGCACTCCCAGGTAGGAGACCTTCAGGTTAACGACTACGGCCTTGCAGAAAAAGGTCTTATGGTTCGTCACCTTGTTATGCCCGGCTGGACCCACGACAGTATGGCTGTTTTGGACTGGATAACTGAGAACCTGGGCAGGAACACCTACGTTAACGTTATGGACCAGTACTACCCCTTCTACAGGGCCTGCGACTATCCCGAGATATGCAGGAGGGTAACCGAAGAGGAGTTTGAAAGGGTTTACGCCTATGCCAAGCGCCTGGAACTGCGACTTGCAGTTTAAACTTAAAAAATAACTGAGGGGGAAGTGGCATGAGGATGTTGATTACTCCTTGGGGTAATTTTAAGGCCTGGAACGAGGTTACCTATCACTTTGATGGTAGGTCTGAAAGTTCGGCAACCTCTTTGAAATTGTTAGTGAACAGCCTTGAGCCGGATTATGTTCTTCTCATTGTACCCGATCATTGTACCCGACTCTCTTTTAGATGACAGAGAGAAGGAACTTCTCCTTAAAGGGGAGCCGGTAACTTATGAAACTCACGTTAATTACGTAAAGGAGTCTGTTAAAGGTTTTCTATCTGCACAGGGCCTTGAAGAAGGGAGGATTGAGATTTTTGTCCTTCCGGGCAAGGGAACTTTCCCTCCGCCTCGAGGAGTTGAAAATGGAGTTACTATACGAGTTGAAGGGGAAGCAACCGATTACTTTTACGCTTTCCTGTTTGAACTCTATAAGTTCTTTAAGAACAACAGATTGTTTTCTGATAACGATGAAATTGAGGTTATGTTGGACCTTGCTCATGGTTTAAATTTTGTTCCGGTCCTTACCTATAGAGCGTTAAAGGAGTTTTTTCGCTTCTTGCTAACTTCAGAAAGGTGAAATTTGTTGCCTACAACGCCGACCCTGTAGTAACCGGAGTTGCAGATTCAAATATTAACGTTGTTGAAGAGGCGTTATTAATTCCGAAAATTTCATTAGAAAGAACACTTAAAGATAAAAGATCCTTTGTAAAGACAAATCACAGTGAACTGAGAAGGTCTTGCAGGGAGAATAAGCTTGAAGAGTTGTACATTTTGTACGGCTCTTTAGCTTTTGGTTTACCCCTGCTTCTTGCAGAAGAGGCCCTTTCTATTAAGAGATTTTACGAGGGGTTGAATGAAGTTTTGGAAAGGTGCGTTTCCGACTATCGAAGGCTTACAGAGTGTACCTACGAGGATGGAACTTTCTCCGTAAAGAGGAGTGGGACATTTCAAGATTCTGTTAGGGTGGCCGTTTTCGCTTTTTCGGTTCTTGAGAGTTTGTGCTCTGTTGTCCGCTTGCTGGAGGGTGAGGGAGTTCCTTACAACGACTACCTTGCGAATTCTGATAAGCAGGAACAAAAAGAATCGGACGATAAACGGAAAGATAGAGCCCACCCGGATAAGAGGAACTTCTTTGCCCACGCAGGTTTCGAGAGAAATGTTGTTGAGCTTAAAAGGAGTTCTACGGGAGAAATCCTTTTACGGTACAGACCCGATAGGAAGAAGACTGTTAAGAAGTTTGTTCGGGAAGAGATGGAGAGGTTTGCGCTTTTGGAGTAGAAATCGGTAGGGGCGGAGCCCCCTTAGAAGGAGAGCTCCGCCTTTACTGTTCCTGCGTAAATCGGATCGTTGTTGGAGTTGCCCGCCGGGTTGAGAACCACCTGGAAGTCGGGGGTTATAGAGAGGGAGTCGGTTAGGCGGATTTTGTAGTAGGTTTCGAAGTGCCACTCGGGGGATTTATACTCGGCCTCTCTGTTTGGCAGTGCCGCTGCGGCTCCGAAGGCAAAAAGGTCTTTAGGTCTTGAAGGAAGGAGGCCTTGGTATACAAATCCTAAAGAGTAGAACTGCTGGTCGGGGTAAACGCTGTTTCCTACTGCCGCCCTGCCGAACACTCCCAGCTTCTCTGTTAGCCACTGGTCGAAGGAGATGCCTACCACTACTCCTTTGGCCGTTTTGGGCTTCTGGGTGGGGTTGTCTGTCTGCTGGCCGATTTTTATAAGGTCTGCCCTGTCGTTCCAGATGTAGAGCCTGTAGTTCCCCTCAAGGCCGTTGAGTTCGGGAGAGTAGGTTAGCTGTGCGGCAAGAACCGGTTTGTCGAAGGCGTCTTGGTAAGGGTCTTTCTCTTTAACGCTCCAGGAGGAGCCGTCCCAGTAAATTGTAGATTCGGTGTTACTCTGTGCGACTCCCTGGAAGGACAGGGTATCGGTGAGCTTCCAGTCCACTCCCACCATCGGGGCAAAGTGGTCTTCGGGGTCTACCATTGGGTTGTTTACGAAGGGTTTACCGACGAACTGGCTCACTTCGTCGTTTGCAAATTCGTTTGTATCTATGAGTATGAAGGGTTCTGTTTTACCCACTATCAGGTTGAGGTTGCCGCCGAAGAGCTCTTGGGAGTAGTAGAGCTCGAGGAGCCTGAAGGTGTCGTCTCCCGGGTTGTCGTCTGAGAGGGTGTTCAGGTTGGCGAAGAGGGAGTCTCCTATGCCGTTGGCGTCTGCTCCGGTTCCCTCGCCTGCGTGGAGCCTGCCGTAGAGTATGCCTCCCGGTGTCACCTTTGCGGTGAGCTCAAGGTTGGCAACGAGTCCCGTTCCTGAAGGGTTGGGAACTTCTTCTCCGTTGAGCTTCCCCGCCGCAGCTCCCTGGTAGTAGATTACGGCGTTTCCGGAGAACTCAACCCTGCTCAGGGCCTCTTTGATTTGGGCCACCTCTTTGGCCACCTTCTCTTCTTTAGCGTTTTTCTCCCTGAGCTCCTGCTCCAGCTTGTTGATACGCTCTTTAAGCATCTGGAGCTCCCTGAGGACTTCCTGGTCGGTTTGGGCCTGTGCGGGCACTGTTGCTAGGGCCGCCAGTGTAGCTGCTGCAAGTACTTTCCTCACCACGCTCGCCTCCTCGTATTCACAGTTTTGTTTAAATGTGTATAATGGGTAATACAAAAGTTTGTAATTTGATTATCGGTTTTAAATTCTATAAGATGATTCTGAAACTTTCAACATAAGGAGGAGGTATGAGAAGAGCGATTCTGGCCCTCACTATGACGGTAGCTCTCGGGGGAAGTGCTCAGGCCCACTTTATGGTCCTCAAGCCCTCCACCGATATTGTAGAGGGCAGTAACGCCAAAACTATAAGGGTTGAAGCCCGTTTCACCCATCCGATGGAGGGCGGCCCCAACATGCCCTTTAAGCCCGTTAAGAGCGGAATTGTTGTAAACGGGAGGAAGCTCCCGGTTCACTGGCAGAAGCACGAGATTCCCGCAATGCCCGGAAGCTCCAAGATGGTTCCTTACTACACTGCCGACGTGAAGCTCAGGATGCCCGGGGTTTACCAGTTCTACCTTGTGCCCGACTACTACTTCGAGCCTGCAGAGCAGAAGTTCATCAGGCAGATAACTAAGGTAGAGGTGGAAGCCTACGGTATGGAGGAGGGCTGGAACAAACCTATAGGCCTTAAGGCCGAGATAGTTCCGGTTACCCGTCCGTTCGGACTGTGGGAAGGTAATACCTTTGTAGGCAGGGTTTACTTTAACGGTAAGCCTGCCGCAAACGTTAGGGTTGAGGTTGAGTATCTGAATACTCAGGGAATCAAGGTTCCTGCCGACCCCTTCATCACTCAGGTTGTCAGGACCGATAAGGACGGTTACTTCTACTATACGATTCCCTGGGCAGGTTGGTGGGGCTTTTCCGCCATAGGTTACGGCGGCAAGCGCCGCTACAAGGACGGCAAGGTTTACCCTGTTGAGCTGGATGCCGTTATGTGGGTTAAGGCCTATCCCAAGCCGAACGGGGTGAAGTGATGCACATCTCAGAGGGCGTTCTTCCGGGATGGATGCTTGTTACCGGTTGGGTTTTAACGGCCGGCGGCCTTGCGCTCGGTCTTAGGGAGATAAACGAGAGGAAGCTCCCGCTGGTTGCGCTGCTTTCGGCCACGTTCTTCGTGGCCTCTCTGGTGCACCTCCCCATAGGGGTTACGAGCGTTCACCTGCTCTTGAACGGTTTGGCAGGGGCACTGTTGGGCTGGGCGGTTTTCCCGGCCCTTTTCGTAGCCCTTCTGTTTCAGGCGATTCTCTTTCAGTTCGGCGGAATTACCGTTTTGGGAGTTAACACTTTTAACATGGCCTTTGCCGGAGTTGTGGCCTACTACCTTACGAGGCCCTTTTTCAGGAACCCGACAAAGTGGAAGCTTGTTGCGGCCGGCGTTGTTGCCGCCTTTGCCGGCGTTTTTGTTGCAGCGTTTTTCCTGAGCGTTGAGCTCTATTTGGCGGGAAGCTCCTTTAGGTCTACGGCCTACCTTGCCTTCCTTGCCCACATTCCCGTTTTCGTTGTTGAGGCGATTTTTAACGCCTTTGTCTTTCTCTTTATCTATAAAAACGCTCCCGAGCTTCTGGAGGCGAAATGAGAGGGGTTCTTCTTACGCTGGTTCTTGTTCTGGGACTCTTTTCCCCGGCACTTGCCCACAAGATTTCCGCCTTTGTAGATGTTGAGGATAACACCGTTCACCTTGTTTCTTACTTCAGCGACGGAACGCCCGTTAAGAACGGTAAGGTTGAGGTTCTCGATAGCAGCGGCAAGGTTGTTCTGACCGGCAGAACCGACAAGAACGGAGAGTTTGATTTTAAGGTGAAAAAGCCCGGAACCTACACGGCGGTTGTTATTGCCGAGCTCGGCCACAGGGCCAAGGCCTCTTTTACCGTAGGTAAGGAGGAGCTTCAGCCCCCCGCACCCTCTTCTCCTTCCGGCTCCTCTGCGGTTTCAAAGGTCTCTGAACCTGTGGCCTCTAAGGGTTGTGCCGTTTCCGAACAGGAGCTCAGGAAGATTATCAGGGAGGAGCTCGACCCGATTCACCGGGAGCTTCTGAAAATTGAAGAGCAGAACGCCAAGGTCTCTTTTAAAGACGTTGTGGGAGGCCTGGGCTGGATAATGGGAATATTCGGCGCAGCGGCTCTGGCCCTTTCCTACAGGAGAAGGGATGGAAGCGGTTCTGGCAGAAGTTGATACCCCCCTGAAGAGGCTGGACCCGCGGTTTAAGGTTCTCTCCTTTCTCGCCCTCGCCTGGGCTATAGCCCTGGCGGGGTCTTTAAAGGAGATTTTTGCCTTCCTTCCGATTGTTCTCCTCGTTGCCCTTCCGGCGCTTCCCCACTTTAAGAGGTTCTGGAAGCTCCTGCTTTTTGCCGACTCCTTTCTCATTCTCGTTCTTGCAACTCAACTGTTTTTAGGCTCTCCGGAGGTGGCCCTTAAGGTTTTCCTGCGTTCAAACGAGATTCTGCTCCTGTCTATATCCCTGCTCACAACAAGCACCCTCTTTGAGATACTTCACGCCCTTCACCACCTTAAAGTTCCTAACTCCCTACTTCAGGTGGCCTACCTAACCTACCGGTACCTCTACGAGGTTAAGGAGCGGTTCGACCTTACCCTTAAATCGGCCTACTGCCGCGGCTTTGAGCCTAAAACCTCCCTCTTCACCTACAGGACTTACGCCAACCTTGTGGCAAACCTCTTGGTTCACAGCCACTACAAGGCCGACAGGGTTTACAGGGCTATGCTCTGCAGGGGGTTTAACGGTTACTTTCCCGTTTTCCGTCATTTCAAGGCCTCGGTTAAGGACTATCTTTTCCTTGTCTTTACCACTCTTTACGGGGTGTTCGTGTTGTGGAAGTTCTGAAGGCCACCGACCTCTGGGTTGAAATCGGAGGTATAGAGGTTCTCAGGGGAGTCGATTTCTCCCTCTCAAAGGGGGAGAAGCTCTTTTTAACCGGCGATAACGGAGCCGGCAAGACCACCTTCATAGAGACCCTGATGGGGTTTGTGAAGCCTTTGAGGGGGCAGATTTTCTTAAACGGCTCCCCGGTTGAATCCGAAGGCGACTGGCGTAAACTCCGCCTCACCGTAGGCTACGTGTTTCAGAATCCCGACGACCAGCTCTTCTGCCCCACCGTTGAAGAGGAGATAGCCTTCGCACCCCTTGTTGCCGGAAAGAGCCGCCGGGAGGTCGAAGAGATTGTCTCGTCGCTCCTTTCCCTCTTTAAGATAGAGCACCTCAGGCTCAGGCCCACCCACAAGCTCTCCGGAGGGGAGAAGAGGATAGTCTCCATTGCCGCCGTTTTGGCGATGGAGCCCGAGCTCCTTATCCTTGACGAGCCCACCGTTGGCCTCGACCGCTTCAGGCTCGCCAGGCTCGAGGAGTTCCTTAGGGAGACCGACTGCGGCGTTCTGGTTGTTACCCACGAGAGGGAGCTCATAGACCGCCTCCGGTGGAGGCGGCTTGAGCTGAAAGAGGGGCGGTTACTTCTCGCTGAAGATGGCTAAAACGTAAACTACGAAAGCCACAACGAACAGGAAGACAACGAGCCACCATGCGGCCTTGAAAACGAGTCTGCTCCAGTTTCTTCCACCCTGTTTACGCTCTTTGTAGTAGTCTCTGTCGTAAAGTCCCACTACTCTCTCCTGTAGACCGTTCCGGTCGGAAGGTCCTCTAAGGTTATTCCGAGCTCTTTCAGCCTGTCCCTTATGAGGTCTGCAAGCTGGAACTCCTTTTTCTTCCTGAGCTCTCCCCTTACCTGGATGAGAAGCTCTATGAGGGCCTCCTCCAGTCCGCCCTCGCTCTGCTCCCTTTCGAGCTTAAAGCCTAAAGTTTTCAGGGCGTTTTCGGTGAACCGGGCCGCATCAACGAGGCTCTCCCTCTCGCTGGGGGTTATCTTCTGCCGTTTGAGGGCTTTGTCTTTTAAGGTGTTTGCCCTTTTTACAAGCTCGTAGAGCGCTCCCAGGGCCTTTGCGGTGTTGAAGTCGTCGTCCATTGCCGCTTCAAACTCCCTTCTGGCGCTTTCAACGTCTATTGGCTCGCCTTTTTCCCCTTCTTCGGGGAGCTTTTCTACCGCCTTTACGCTCTCTATGAAGGTTGTCAGCCTCTTTAGGGCCCTTTCGGCCTCTTTAAGCCTTTCGACTGTGAAGTCTATGGGGCTCCTGTAGTGGGTTGAGAGCAGGAAGAGCCTTAAGGTGTCGGGCGAGAACTGCTTTAGAATCTCTTTGATGGTGAAGAAGTTGCCGAGGCTTTTGCTCATCTTCTCCCTGTTTACCATTACGAAGCCGTTGTGAATCCAGTAGCGGGCGAAGGTTTTGCCGGTGTAGCTCTCCGACTGGGCTATTTCGTTTTCGTGGTGGGGGAAGATGAGGTCGAAGCCGCCTCCGTGTATGTCTATCGTTTCGCCCAGGTACTTCATGCTCATTGCCGAGCACTCTATGTGCCAGCCGGGCCTTCCCACTCCCCAGGGGGACTCCCAGCCGGGCTCTCCCTCTTTGCTCTTCTTCCAGAGGGCGAAGTCTAAGGGGTTTTTCTTTTTCTCGCCCGGCTCAACTCGGGCTCCCGCCAGAAGCTCTTCCGTTTTCCGCTTTGAGAGTTTGCCGTACTCGGGGAAGCTCTCTACCGAGAAGTAGACGTCTCCGTCGGCCTCGTAGGCGTGGCCTTTCTGGATGAGGCCGTCTATCATCTCTATTATCTCCCGTATGTGCTCGGTGACCTTGGGCTTGTAGGTCGGCTCCTTAACGTTTAGGGCCTCCATATCCTCTTCGTAGGAGGCTATGTACTTCTTTGAGACTTCGTACCAGGGTATCCCCTCTTCTTTTGAGCGTTTTATTATTTTGTCGTCTACGTCGGTGTAGTTCCTTACGAAGATAACTCTATAGCCTCTGTACTCGAGCCACCGCCTTATAACGTCGAACACAACGGCGCTCCTTGCGTGTCCTATATGGGCGTGGTCGTAAACCGTGGGGCCGCAGACGTACATCTTGACGGTTTTTCCCTCCAGGGGCTTGAACTCCTCTTTGCGCTCTGTAAGGGTGTTGGTGACTTTTATCATCCGCTCTCCCTCTATATTTTCTCGGTTGAGGCTGAAAGTAATTATAAGCTCGGGAGGTAAGCGTGAGAAAGGAGCGTTACACTTTTGAAGACCTGGTTAAGATAATGGAGACGCTACGCTCTCCGGAAGGGTGTCCGTGGGACAGGAAGCAGACCCACGAGTCGCTCCTTCCCTACCTGATAGAGGAGGCCTACGAGGTTGTAGACGCCGTTCGTAAAGGAGACGATGCCGAGCTTAAGGAGGAGCTGGGAGACCTGCTCCTTCAGGTGGTTTTCCACTCCCAGATTGCAAAGGAGCGGGGGGCCTTTACCGTTGAGGATGTTGTTGACTCGATAGCGAGGAAGCTCATCTACCGCCACCCCCACGTTTTCTCCGGTAAGGAGGGGATAGAGACCGCCGAAGACGTTAATCGGGAGTGGGAGAAGCTTAAAGAGAAGGAGGGGAAGCGCAGAGAGAGTCTGATGGACGGGGTTCCGGAGTCTATGCCGGCCCTTGAGAGGGCTTACAAGCTCCAGAAGCGGGCGGCTAAGGTCGGCTTTGACTGGAGCGACTTTAGGGGGATTAAGGAGAAGATGGTTGAAGAGCTTCAGGAGATAGAGCAGGAGCTTCACACCGGCAACAGGGATAAGCTCCGGGAAGAGGTAGGCGACCTTCTCTTCATGGCCGTTAACCTCGCCCGTTTCTTGGGGATTCACCCGGAAGTTGCCCTTAGGGAGGCGAACGACAAGTTTGAAAGACGTTTCCGCTACATGGAGGAGGTCGCCCGTAAGGAGGGGAAAGAGCTGAAGGAGCTCTCCCTTGAGCAGATGGAGCGTTTGTGGGAGCAGGCAAAGCGGGAGCTCAAGTGATAAGATTTTGGCAAAACCGAAACCGGAGGAGAAATGCCGCTTTTTAAGAAGGTTCTCTACCCTACAGACTTTTCCGACCTTGCAGAGGTTGCTCTCGACTACGTTAAAAAGCTCAAAGAGGCAGGGGCTCAAGAGGTTGTTGTTCTTCACGTTATTCACCCCTTGGAGTTCTCCCTTCCCCAGTTCGATGACCCCTTTGCCCTCGACGTTGCCACCATATACGCCCACATTCCCGAGATAGAGAAGGCGATTCTCGAAAGCCACGAGGAGGCGCTTAAGAAGATAGAAGAGGAGCTCAAAGGCCTCGGCTTTAAAGTAAAAACCGTTATGACCGTAGGTGAGCCCGCCGACGAGATAGTGAACGTTGCTAAGCAGGAGCAGGTGAAGGTTATCGTTATGGGCTACCACGGCAAAGGGCTCCTTGAGCGTATTCTCGAGATGGGAAGCACCACCAGAGCCGTTATAGAGAAGGCACACTGTCCGGTTCTCGTTGTGAAGAAGGAGGGGTAGATGGGAAGGATAAAGGACATCAGGCCTTTAAAGTGGACGGGAGAGGCCCTGCTTCTCCTCGACCAGAGGAAGCTCCCCTTAAAGGAGGAGTGGGTTGAGTGTAAAGACTACGAGTGCGTTGCAAGGGCCATAGAACAGATGGTTGTAAGGGGCGCCCCGGCCATAGGCGTTGTTGCCGCCTACGGGGTTGTTCTCGGCGCCAAGGAGATGGCCGAGAAGACCAAAGGCTACCTTGACTTTAAGGCGAAGGTTGAGCTCATAATTAACCGGCTGGCGGCAACCAGGCCCACTGCCGTTAACCTCTTCTGGGCCCTGAAGCGTATGCGCAGGATTGTAGAGGCCGGGACTGATATAGAGGAGATAGTTGTTGCCCTTGAGACCGAAGCCATAAACATAGAGAGGCAGGACGTTGAAACCAACAGGAAGATAGGCTACTACGGTGCCGAGCTCCTCTCCTCCCGGGAGGTAATCCTTACCCACTGTAACACCGGAGCCCTTGCAACTGCAGGCTACGGAACGGCCCTGGGGGTGGTCAGGGCTGCCGTTGAGATGGGTAAGGATATTACGGTCTTCGTAGATGAAACCCGCCCCTACCTGCAGGGGGCAAGGCTTACCGCCTGGGAGCTTCAGCAGGAGGGCATTCCCTACTACCTCATAACCGACAACATGGCCGGCTGGTTCATGAGCCTCGGAGAGATTACCTGCATAATCGTTGGGGCAGACAGGATAGCCAGGAACGGCGATACGGCCAACAAAATCGGCACCTACACCCTCTCGGTTCTTGCGAAGGAACACGGCATACCCTTTTACATAGCCGCTCCCACCTCTACATTCGACCTCTCCATAAAGAGCGGTGCCGACATCCCCATAGAGGAGCGTTCCGAAGACGAGGTGCTCTACTGCCACTGTAAGAACTGCCGCATAGCTCCCTACGGGGCAAAGGTTAAAAACCCCGCCTTCGACGTTACGCCCCACGAGAACATTACGGGGATAATCACCGAAAAGGGTGTAATCAACGCTCCCAACGAGGAGAAGGTTCTTGAGTTCTTCTCCCAGTAGGAGAGGCTTCGTTCTGTTTATCGTTCTCGTTGTGGTGGCCGTTCTGGCCGCTTTCCTCTTTTCTGTCCTCTTCCTTTCCTCTCAGGGGGTTAAGAGGTCCGAGGCCGTTAAGGACTACACCGTTGCCTACCACGCCGCCGTTTCGGCCGTTAAGATAGCCCTTAAGTATTTAAAGGAAGACGACAACAGCTTCGACGGCACAGGCGACGACTGGGCAAAGCCGATACACTACAACTACAGCGGCGTTGCCCTCTCTATAAGAATAGAGGACCTGTGCGGCAAGCTGAACGTTAACAAGCTTACGAACCCGGTCTACTTTAAGGTGGGGAAGCGGCTCTTTGAGGAGCTCAACCTCAACCCCGACCTCCTGGACGCCCTGAAGGACTGGATAGACAAGGACAGCCGGGTAACCGGCGACGGTGCAGAGGCGGACTACTACGAGGCCTTCGGCTACAAACCCTCCAACTCGCCGATGAAGAGCCTGGGGGAGCTTTACTACGTTAAGGGGTTCACCTACAAGGTTGTGAAAAAGGTTAAACCCTACTTTACCGTTTACGGCTCCGGGAAGGTGAACGTCAACTCGGCCGGGAAGAAGCTCCTGATGGCCCTCTCCGACCGGATAACTCCCACCCTTGCTGATAGTATAATTGAGGCGCGGCCGATAAGGAAGTTGCAGGACCTCTTAGACATTCCCGGTTTCACCAGAGAGCTCTACTTTGAGATAAGGCCGATAATAACAAACAGGTGCAACTACTTTCGGGTAGAGGTTACCGCTTCCTACGGAGATGCCACTGCGTCTGTTGTGGCCCTCACCACGAGGCGCAGGATTCTTGAGTGGAAGGTCGTTGAATGATAGGGGTTGATGCTGGAAGCTCCGCCGTTAAGTGGTTCGACGGCAAGGCCTTCGGTTTGGGAGAGCTGCCGGCAGCTCCATTGGTTGTCGGCGTCTCTTCGGCAACGGCTCTCGTTAAGTTTTCAGACTACCCCGTCTGTAAGGGGACCAACTTAAAGAGGCTGATTGTCAGCGACGTTGCCGCGGAGCTTTCGGTCTCCCCTTCTGAAGTTGCCGTTGCCTACTGCCCCGTTGAGAGGCTGGAGAAGGGGTGTAGGTTTTTAACTTTCGTTGAGAAGGTGCAGGTTCTCAACTCCCTGAGGGAGAAGTTTAAGGAGCTCTCGTTCCTCACCGTTGACGCCGTTGGAGGTGCCACTGCAGGCTACCTGCTCTTCGGAGAGTCTCCTTTTACCGTCCTCGATGCCGGGGCCTCTAAGCTCAGCTGTTACCGGGTGGAAGGCGGTCTTATAACGGGTTTTGAGCTCCTCCGTGGCGGCTTTTCGTACCACCTTCCGCGGCTCTCTGCCGCCGTTGAGCGGCTGAAGGGGCTGTTTAAAGGCAAGCTTTTGCTGGTGGGCGGGGGAGCCCTGTCGGAGGAGTTTAAGGGGGAGCTCGGAAAGCTTGTTTCCTTTGAGGTTCCGGAAATTCACCCCTTCGGCAGGGAAACGCCCCTCTTTTTCAACGCTTACGGTCTTAGGCACCTGCGCAGGTTCAGGTGCAGGGCCTTCTTCTTCCAGCGCTCCCTTTTTAACCTGGACTTCCTCCAGAAGAACAGGCTGCTGCTTGTTAAGTTGGCAGGGGGCATTGCCGTTTCTCTCTTTTTCTTTACGGCCGCTCAGGTTGTTCAGCTTGTTGCCGCAAAGAGGGACTACACGGCCTTAAAGGGGGAGCTCTACTCGAAGCTCTCCGAGCTTTTAGGGGAAAAGGTTGTGGCTCCCGAGATTCAGATTCCCCAGGAGATTGAGTCTTTAAAAGAGGAGGCCCGATTCCTTCTTGCAGACAGGCCTCCGCTGCTGCTTTACCTTGATGCCATTTCCCGCTCGGTGGTTAAGGGGTTAAAGGTTTTGGAGATTGAGGGGGATATCAAGAGCGGCCGTTTCACCGTTACCGGCCTGGCTCAGGGGAGTAACCTGGTGGACGCTTTCGTAGCCAACCTGAGAGCCCGCTTTAGAAAGGTTTCCGTCTCCTCCACCTCCCAGGTGAAAGGGGGAGTGAAGTTCACAGTTACGGTTTCAGGGGTGAAGCTTGGACGTTAAGGAGTTGAGGGAAGTTCTGGAAGAGAGGCTCTCTTCTTTAAGCGATAGGGAGAAGAGGCTCCTTCTCGTTTTCGTGCCGGTTCTGCTGTTTGTTTTGTACCTGGGGTTGGTTTTCCTCCCCTTGAAGAGCTCTGTTGACCGGTACAGGGAGCGTCGGGAGCTTCTGCTGAAAAAAGTTAACTCCCTCAAGGTTCAGCTTGAGGAGCTTGCGGCTTTACGCTCCCGCCTTAACCCGCTCCTTGTTAAGGTTGACAGGGGGATAGGCCTTGACCCCTCATCCTACGTTAAGAGCGTTGCCCGTATGGTGGGCCTTCAGATAGACTCTGTTAAGGTGCTTGCAGGGGAAACTTCAAACGGCATAGAGCGTGACAGGCTATCCGTTTCCTTCTCGCAGGTTGAGCTTAACAGGCTTGCAAGGTTTATAAACAGGCTCGAGAGGGGGAGCTACGCCTTTAGGGTGGTTTCCGTTTCCCTCTCCGACTACGACGAGAACGGCCTCGTTTCGGGGAAGCTCACCCTCTACTTCTTCAGGAGAGCACAATGAGGAAGCTCGGTTACCTCGTTCTCTTCCTCGTTTTAACGGCAGTTGCCCTCTACTTCACCTTTCCCTTTGACAGGCTTGTGGGTTACGAGGCCTGTAAGAGGGGGCTCTCTTTCTCTTCGGTTGAGGTAAAAAGGCTTCCTCCGGAGGTTGTTTTCAGGTCTGTTTGTTTCGGCTCGCTTCCGGTCTGTTTTGAGAGGCTGTCTGTTGGACCCCGGGGGACCCACCGGTTCCGGTTCTACGCTGAGGCTTGCGGCGGTAGCGTAGGAGGTGAGCTTACCTACCCGGTTGGGAAGGTTGAGTTTAAGGCCTTCGGCCTTAAACTGGGGCGCTGCGGCGGCGATTTGAAGGGGAAGCTCTCGGGTGAGGGCTCTCTTGAGTTGAAAGGGGGTAAGCTCGTAGGGGGTAGCGGGGAGCTTCTGTTCAGCAACCTTGAGGTTTCGAACTTGAAGTTCGGCCTCTTCTCCTTTGAGACCCTAAGGCTTGGCAGGGTTACGGTTAAGTATCGGGTTGAGGGGGTCAACAGGGTTAAGCTAACCGTAACGGGCAGCGGGCCCGATGCCCTTTTACGGGCCAGCGGCTACCTGAACGTTAACCCGGTGAATCCCGCCTCTTCTTACCTCAACGCCAAGGTTCACGTTACCGCCGAGAGCGGCGACCTTAAGGGTAAGAGCTTCACCTTCACCCTGAGGGGCACTCTAAAAGACCTTGAGGTGCTGTGATGGTTGAGGCGGTCAGCGGGACCGTTTCCGGCAAGGGAGACGGCGCTGTTTTCCTCAGCTGCGGCTGTTTTACTTTAAGGCTGCTTGTCCCCGAAAGGCTCCTTCCCGAGCTTCACGAGGGAACCCATGTGACCCTTTACACAGAGCTGCTCTTCCCCCAGGAGGGGGCTCCTCAGCTGTTCGGCTTTAAAACCCGGGAGGAGAGGGAGCTCTTCAGGCAGCTTATGAAGGTTCCCAAAGTGGGAAGCCGCCTTGCCCTTGCGGTTCTCTCCGTTTTCTCTCCGGAGGAGTTTGTGAAGGTGCTCGAGGGGGAAGATGTTGAAGCCCTCTCTAAGGTGCCCGGGTTGGGGCGGAAGCTCTCCCGTAGGCTCATCACGGAGCTGAAGGGAAAGCTTGTAAGCGGCGAGGTGCCCCGGGAGGTTAAGGAGGTTCTGAGGAGGCTCGGCTACACAACGGCCGAGATAAACGAAGCCCTGAAAGGCCTAAATTTAACCGGTGTAGGAGTTGAAGAGGCCGTTAAAGAGGCCCTTAAACGCCTTTCGGGGAGTTTAGGTGATAGAGAGACCGAGTAGCTTTGCAGAGTTTATAGGTCAGGAGCCCGTAAAGAGGGTTCTAAAAGTTGCCGTTGAGTCTGCCAAGAGGCGGGGTGAACCCCTCGACCACATACTCCTCTACGGCCCGCCCGGCACCGGAAAAACGACCCTCGCCACCATACTCGCCTCTGAGCTTCGGGTGGGGTTGAAGCTCCTTTCGGCTCCCACAGTGGAGCGTAAAGGCGACCTGCTGGGCGTTCTCACAACCCTGAACGAGGGAGATATCCTCTTCATAGACGAAATCCACCGCCTTCCCCGCTCCATAGAGGAGATGCTCTACACCGCCATGGAGGACTTCAGGGTAGATGTTATAGTCGGCGGTAAGCGGGCCGTCTCATTTGAGCTTCCCCCTTTCACCCTCGTTGGCGCCACAACCAGGCTCAACCTAATCACGCCTCCTTTGAGGAGCCGGTTCGGTATAGTGTGCCGGCTTGAGCTCTACTCCCCCCGGGAGCTGAAAGAGGTTGCCCGCAGGGGAGCAGAGAAGCTCAAGCTGAACCTGACCGAAGGGGCCCTTGAGCTCCTTGCCGGCTGTAGCCGTGGCACGCCCAGGATACTGAACCAGATACTCAAGCGGGTCAGGGACTACGCCACCGTTCACGGCTGGGAAGTTATAGACGCTCGGGAAGTTGAGGCCGTTCTTGAGGACCTCGGTATAGACCGCTACGGCCTTGACCGCCTCGACAGGAAGATTCTCGAGACCATCGCCACTACATTCAAGGGCGGACCTGTGGGGCTCTCTACCCTCTCAACCGTCCTTAAAGAAGACCCCGACACCGTTGAGTCGGTTCACGAGCCCTTCCTCATAGAGATGGGTTACCTGGTTAAAACGCCCAGGGGCAGGAAACTTACCGAAAAGGGCTGGAAGGCTTTGGGTTTGAAGGGAGAAGGCCTCCCGCTCTTTGAGAGCGAAAGGCCTTGAAGTTCTAAAGGTTTACCTGCTTCACTTCCAGGATTTCGGGAATCTCCTTTATCTCCTCTATGGCCTGCTGGGGAACGTCGTCGTCTATCAGGATTACCCCTTTGGCCTCCTTTCCCTTCTCCTTTCTTCCCAGCTGGAACCCGGCTATGTTTACCCTGTGCTTGCCCAGAATCGAGCCGAGCTTCCCGATAACGCCGGGAACGTCGTAGTTCTTGATGAGCAGCAGCTTCCCTTCGGGAGTGAGGTCGAAGAGGAAGCCGTTTATCTCTACAATCTTCGGGAACTTCTCGTCCATTACGGTTCCGGCTATCGAGAACTCCTCGCCGTTTTCGCCCCTGCAGATAACCCTTACGAGCTTCTTGAAGTTCACTCCCTCGGGCCTTCTAACCTCTACAACCGATATCCCTTTCTCCTTGGCCAAAAACGGCGCGTTTATAAGGTTAACCGGTATGTCCACAACTTTCTGGAGGTAACCCTTCAAGAAGGCCGTTGTTATGGGCTTTACCTCCTCTCCCAGCTCACCTCGGAACTCAAGGACTATCTCCTTGCTCCTTGAGCAGGCAACCTGGACCGCAAAGAGCCCGAGCTTCTCGGCCAGCTCCATGTAAGGTTTAAGGTTCTTGGCGGCCGTTGTGTCCTCAAAGGGGGCGTTTACGGCAAACTCCACCTCCTCGCCCCTTAAAGCGGCGAGTACCTGGTTGGCGATTATCACTGCAACGTTGGTCTGGGACTCAAAGGTGTTTGCCCCTATGTGGGGAGTTACAACTATGTTGGGGGCGTCGAGGAGTATGTTGTCGGTTGCGGGCTCTTTACTGAAAACGTCTACGGCCGCGGCCCTTACTTTTCCGCTTACGAGGGCCTCGTAAAGGTCCTTCTCGTTGATAATCCCCCCTCTGGCTATGTTCAGGAGGATTACTCCGTCTTTCATCTTCTCGATTTCCCGCTTGGTTATCATGTTGCGGGTCTCATCTGTAAGAGGGGTGTGGACCGTGATTATGTCCGAGCGCTTTAGGAGCTCGTCCAGGTCGTCTACGAGCTCAACCCCGAGTCTCTCGGCCTTCTCCCTCTTTATGTAGGGGTCGTAGGCTATCACCTTCATGTCGAAGGCCTTTGCCCTTATGCCGACCCTCGAGCCTATTCTGCCGAACCCTATGATTCCCAGAGTTTTACCTGCGAGCTCAACCCCCATAAACTTCTTCCTCTCCCACTTACGCTCCTCTTTTAAGGACTTGTGGGCGTAGGGGATGAGCCTGGCGGCCGCTATCATCATTCCCATTGTGTGCTCTGTTGCCGCCAGGGTGTTTCCGGTGGGGGCGTTCACAACGAGTATTCCCCTACGGGATGCCGCTTCAAGGTCTATGTTATCTACGCCTACTCCTGCACGGCCTACAACTTTTAGTCTCTTTGCCCTCTCCAGGAGCTCTTCGGTTACGGGAGTTCCGCTTCTCGTTATGAGGGCGTCGTACTCGGGGATTATCTGAAGAATCCTGTCGAAGTTCCTGAAGAGCTCGGGGTCGTAGGTGAGCTCAACGTCGGGCTGGCTCTTCAGAAGCTCTATGCCGGCGTCTGCTATGTGTTCTGTAACAAGGACTTTAAACTTACCCATCGGTTCCTCCCTACTGCTGGTGAATGGAGATTATATTCAATCGCCTTAAACCGCAGAGAAGAGGAACCTTAAAACGTTGGTTGCGTAAGCGCCGGGCGGGAGGAGGAACGACAGCTCAAACCCGTTTTCGAACCGTTCAAGCTTAAACTCCTTCGGCTTTACAACGCTCTCCCTTCGGAAGCTGTGGAACAGCCCCTCGTAGCCTTTGAGGTTCTCTGGGTCTATCCTGAGCTTCTCCAGCTCCCTGCTGTAGAGCTCAGCCGACTGGAGGGTAAAGGCCTCTAAGGTTCGGGGAAGCTCTATCATCTCTTTAGGGTACAGCAGGGTCCCTCCCCTGTACTTGAGCTTAAGGGGTTGTTCACACCTTCTCTTTACCTCGCCGGAGAGCTTCTC
>NC_014926.1:1055000-1167500 GCF_000185805.1 Thermovibrio ammonificans HB-1 | reverse complement strand
TGAACAAGTGGGATTTAAACGTTCCCTTCCAGTCTGACTGGACTGTTCCCAGTAGTGTTTTATTTGAACAAGTGGGATTTAAACGTTTTTTCGCCTTCATCTGCTCCTTGTTGAGCTTCCAGTTTTATTTGAACAAGTGGGATTTAAACCACTCGGCAATTGAATTTTCCAAACTTTGCCCTTGCCCGTTTTATTTGAACAAGTGGGATTTAAACTTCTGTCGAAAATCTTTGTCGCTAACTCTATTATTTCGGTTTTATTTGAACAAGTGGGATTTAAACCAACGATAAAAGCTTGCTATTGAGGCGTTTTCACCTAGTTTTATTTGAACAAGTGGGATTTAAACAACGTGATAGCTGAGGCTTACAGCGCAATAGAAAAGTGTTTTATTTGAACAAGTGGGATTTAAACTTGCAATATACGGGGAGGCTCAGGCCGGGAGTTTTGGAGGTTTTATTTGAACAAGTGGGATTTAAACTTTTAGAGCAGAAGAGTTTAAATGTCCGTGTTGTGGCGGTTTTATTTGAACAAGTGGGATTTAAACGAAATTTGACCCTGAGCTCCTGAGGCTAACCCTGGAGGAGTTTTATTTGAACAAGTGGGATTTAAACCTTTCTTAACCTTCGGCCAACCGTTAACAGGGCACGTTTTATCTGAACAAGTGGGATTTAAATCTGGATTCAACGTTCCTACAAGTATAGACATTATCAGCTTTTCAAGTGGAATTTAAACATTTTTGAACAGGTAATTAGGGCTGTAGGTGAGTTTGGGAGAGGGCAGGAGGCCCTCTCCGGTGTTATACGTCGAGGTTTCTTACTTCTTTTGCGAATTTTTGGATAAATTCTCTTCTCGGTTCGACTTTGTCGCCCATTAGAACCGTGAACACTTCGTCTGCGCTGACGGCATCTTCTACTGTAACTTTGAGGAGTGTTCTGTTTTCCGGGTTCATTGTTGTTTCCCAGAGTTGTTCCGGGTTCATCTCGCCGAGTCCTTTGTATCTTTGAATGTAGATGCCTTCGCGGCCGGAGTCTATGAGGAAGGTGTAGAGCTCTTCAAGGGTTTTAAACGTTAGTTCTTTTCCCTTCTTCTGGGCTTTGTAAGGGGGCTCTCCGAGCTTGGCTCTTATTTCGCCTTTGAGTTTTCTGGCCTGCCTGTAGAGGTCGGATATGAGGAGGTTTTCGTCTATTGTTACTTCTTTTTTGAGGTATTTGTCTAACGGAACTGTTGCAATGATTTTGAATGCACATTCGTCTGGGGACTCTACAGGTTTGAACTCAATGCCTTTTAGCTCGGGAGGAAGAAGTTTCCGCAACCTCTCTATAAGCCCTTCTACTCCTTCCCGGGTATATAGCTCTCTGTAGTCGGCCTGTGCTCTTATTAGGAGGTTGATTATCTGCGGGTCTCTCCGTTTGGAGAGTATGGCTATGAGCTCTTGAAGCTTTGCAAGCTTTTTGACCACTTCCTTTGCATCCTCTTCTTTTAACGGATTTCCTTGCGGGTCGAGGAGCTTCACGCTATCGAGGGCAAATTCGAGGATTACGCTCTCGAGCTCTTTGTCGCTCTTGATGTACATCTCTTTTTTGCCCTTTTTCAGCCTGTAAAGCGGAGGCTGAGCTATGTAGAGGTGGCCCCTTTCTACTATTTCCGGGAACTGGCGGAAGAAGAAGGTTAGCAGAAGCGTTCTTATGTGCGCTCCGTCTACGTCGGCGTCTGTCATTATGATTATTTTGTTGTACCGGAGCTTGGATATATCGAAGTTTTTCCCTACTCCGGTTCCCAAGGCGGTTATAATCGTTTTTATCTCGTCGTTGGAGAGGACCTTCTCTATACGGGCCTTCTCAACGTTGATAATCTTTCCTTTAAGGGGGAGTATCGCCTGGAATCTCCTGTCTCTTCCCTGTTTTGCACTTCCTCCGGCGGAGTCTCCCTCTACCAAGAAGAGTTCGGTTTTCTGAGGGTCCCTCTCGGAGCAGTCTGCGAGTTTTCCGGGAAGGGAGAACTCTTCAAGGGCGCTTTTTCTCCTTGTAAGCTCTCTGGCCCTTTTGGCCGCTTCCCTTGCCCTTGCTGCCGTTATTACCTTCTCGGCGATTTTTCTGCCGATGTCGGGCCTTTCTGTAAGGTAGTTCCAGAGCTTTTCGTAAACTACGGAGGCCACAACGGGCCTTACCTCTGAGTTACCCAGTTTTGCCTTTGTTTGGCCCTCAAACTGGGGATTGGGAACTTTAACGGAGATAACTGCAACGAGGCCCTCTCTGGTATCGTCTCCGGTGATGGATATTTTCGAGTTTTTCGGGAGTAGGTTGTGCTCCTCTATAAACTTGGTTATGGCCCTTGTGAGGGCACTTCTGAAACCGGAAACGTGGGTGCCTCCTTCTCTGGTGTTTATGTTGTTGACGAAGCTGAATATCTGTTCTGTGTAGGTGGAGTTGTACTGGAGGGCCACTTCTACCAGTATATCGTCTTTCTCTCCGGTGATGTATATGGGCTCGGGGAAGAGGGGGTCTTTTTTCTCGTTTATCTTCTTAACGAACTCAACGATTCCCCCTTCGTAGTAGAAAACCTCCCTTTTGGGTGGGTCAACTCTTTCGTCTGTAAGGGTGATTTTGAGCCCTTTGTTGAGGAAGGCAAGCTCTCTCAGCCTGTTTGCCAGTATGTCCCAGCTGAACTCGGTCACTTCGAATATTTCGGGGTCGGGCTTGAAGGTGATTATGGTGCCCCGCTTGTTGCTCGTTCCGACGCAGGTAAACTGGGTGACGGGTTTACCCCTTTCGTAAACCTGTTTGTAGACTTTTCCGTCTCGGTGGATTTCCAGCTTGAGCCACTCCGATAGGGCGTTAACTACTGAAACGCCTACGCCGTGGAGGCCTCCGGAGTACTTGTAGGCTTTCTTTTCAAATTTCCCGCCGGCGTGGAGGACCGTTAGGACTATCTCTGCTGCCGGTTTGCCGTATTCGGGGTGGATGTCGACCGGAATGCCCCTTCCGTTGTCGGCAACGGTTATGGAGTTGTCCGGGTGGATGGTTACCTCTATTTCGGTACAGTAGCCTGCAAGGGCTTCGTCTACCGAGTTGTCGACCACTTCGAATACGAGGTGGTGGAGGCCGTAAACGCCGGTATCGCCGATGTACATTCCCGGCCTTTTACGGACGGCCTCTAACCCTTCGAGGACTTTTATCGCAGAGGCGTCGTAGTTGTCCTGTTTTTGGGCCATTTTGTGCTCCTCTTTTTGGTGTGGCTTCTATTATAAAGCACCGCCGGCTCCCGGTTATTAGCCGGCTTTTCTCTTTGAGAGAAGCTCTTTTATAAGCTGGGATGCTCCGGTTTGGGAGAGGTTTTTCAGGTTAACTTCGGAGAGGTCGAATTTTACTTCGTCTGCCAGCTGTTTTATGAGCTTCAGCTGCTTTTCGGAGGCTTTCGGTCCGTTCTGTTGAGGGAGAAGCTCTTTGAGCTCTCCCCTGTAGGCCTTGCGGCCTATGGAGAAGAGCGAAAGCCCCTTTTGAACGGCGTCGGTTGTTGCCCCTTTCAGGGCGTCTCCGGGTGTGTAGTTTTCGCTTCCGCCGAAGGCCACCTTTGCAGATTCGGGTTTACCTACCCACACTTTTACTTTTGCCCAGGCGAGGAATTTCTTTTCGCCCTTTTTGCCTGTAGTTTCCGTTACGCTCTGTTCGAGGACTTCGTAACCCCAGTTGTGGGCTCCGAGCACTCTATTGATGGCATCTATTACAAACTGGGGCCTGTAGCCGTAGAGGGTTCTTCCCCTTCCGGGGACTTCTTGAATGGCCTTTTCTCCTTCGTTTTCAAGGATTTTATCGATTTTCTCAACAACTTGTGTCCAGTAGTTTTTCTCCATGGTTTTACCTCTTAAGAAGGTTTAAAGGGCGGGATGCCGGCGGTGCTGTGATAGAAATTTTCTATCTGTAAATATAGGAATTTACCGTAAATTATCAAACTCCCTCACCGGCGAATCGGCTAAAATTAGGCCACACCGGAAGGAGTCGGCTTTGGACTTTGAAAGGCGTCTCTTCTTGAAGCTTGCCCTCTTTACAGGTGCCGTAACGGTCTCTCCCTTTGCTGCGGCCCTTTTCTGGCCGGAACCGGAAGGCAGGAAGGGGGGCGGTTCTATAGGCGTTAAGGTTGACCTGGACCGTGCCCGTTTTCTGCCGGGCCGCTACGGCGGAACTCTTCTGGACGCAACCTCGTCTGACCCGAAAACTTTTAACCTTGTTCTTGCCAATGAAACCTCTTCTACCGAAGCTGTTGGGGAGCTCTTTGAAGGCCTTACAGACGTTGACGTGAAAACCCTTAAACCTGTAGGGGCTTTGGCTGTTGGATGGGAGTTTAAAGACGGCGGTTTAAGGTGGGTATTTAACCTAAGGAGGGGCGTGCTCTGGTTCGACGGAAAGCCCTTTACCGCAGACGACGTTGTCTTTACCTATCGGGATATCTACTTCAACCCGAAGATTCCCAACTCTACCAGGGACTCTTTCGTTGTTGACGGGAAGCTGCCCGAGGTTAGGAAGCTCTCTTCGTTTCAGGTGGAGTTCATCCTCCCCTCGCCCTTTGCACCGCTTCTGTACTCGCTTGCTGCGCCCGTTTTCCCTAAGCACGTCCTTGAAGAGGCGGTAAAGAGCGGCAAGTTTATGGAGACGTGGACCGTATCTACTCCCCCCGAAAAGCTGATAGGCACCGGCCCTTACAGGCTTGTAAAGTATGAACCCGGCCAGTTTCTCGTTTACGAGAGGAACAGGCGCTACTGGAAGTTTGACCAGTGGGGAAAGAGGCTTCCCTACGTTGAGAAGAAGGTGAAGTTTATCCTGCCGGATAAAAACACCCAGCTCTTGAAGTTTAAGGCCGGTGAGCTCGACTTTTACGGTGTGAGGGGTGAGGATTACCCCGACCTTAGCAGGGGGGAGCGTTCCGGCCACTACACGATTTACAACCTCGGGCCCTCCCTCTCTGCCGACTTTATCTGTTTCAACCAAAAGAGGGATGCTCTGCCCGAGTGGAAGTGGAAACTCTTCTCCGACAGGCGCTTCCGCTGGGCGATGTCTCACGCGGTAGATAGGAAGGGAATCGTTTTAACCGTTTACAATGGCTTGGGCTTCCCCGTTTACGGACCGGTAACTCCGGCCAACAGGCTCTACTGGGACCCGAACTACCCGAAGTTCCCCTACAACCTGCAGAGGGCGGCTCGGCTTTTGAGGGAGCTGGGGTTAAAGGACAGGAACGGAGACGGCTGGCTTGAAACTCCCGACGGTCACAGGGTAGAGATAAACCTGCTTACAAACTCCAACAACCAAGCACGGGTTCAAACGGGGGCGATTTTTAAGTACGACCTTAAGAGGCTGGGTATAAAGGTGAACTTTCAGCCTTTAGACTTTAACAACCTTGTGGATAAGCTGCTCCACACCCACGATTTTGACGCCGTTATCATCGGCCTTACCGCTTCTGTAGACCCCAACAGCGGCAGGAACGTGTGGATGAGCAGCGGTCAGCTTCACATGTGGAACCCGGGGCAAAAAAAGCCGGCAACCAAGTGGGAGGCGGAAGTTGACCGGCTCTTTGAGGAGGCGGCAAAGACCCTCGACTTCAAAAAGAGGGTGGAGCTCTATAAGAGGGCCTTTTGGATAATCTGTTATCAGCAGCCCCTTATCTACATAGCCGCTCCCCTTTCGCTGGTTGCGGCACGGAACAGGGTGAAGAACTACTTTCCCACCGTTTGGGGAACTTACAAGCCCGAGCGGATTTTCGTTGAGCCTACCGGCAGGGAGGGAGTTTAAAGAGGGAGTCGGGGAGCTTGGGGTTTTTCTTCACCGAGTCTATGAGGTAGGTTGACTCGGTTCCGTCGGCCTGAACCGTTTTTACTTCTTTGAGTTTCCCCTTGAAGAAGGTGAAGGTTATTTTGGTAAAGAACGGGTCTTTGAACTTAGGCTCTACTGTAAAGGTTTGGAGGTTTTTTCCTTCTTTCTCCTCTTTTACTGTGTAGTACTTTTTAAACGTTTTGTAGTTTTCGGCAAGGAGGAGCAGGGGAAAGAGGGCGTTTTCGGGGTTCAGTGGCTCTACTTGACACTGGCCGTCTCCGAAGCGGGTTTCTACCTCTTTCCCGTTTGAGATTATTCGGAGGTTACTTCCCCGGGTGTACTCCCAGAGGAACTTTAGTGGCCTTTTGTAGTAAATTACTCCTCGGTAGAGGGTCACTTCGTCGCCGGCTACGGGCAGTTTCGTTTTCTGTCTGAACTCTATTTTCAGGCTTTCTGCCCCCGATAGCTCCTTCAGTGGGGTCTCGGAAGGGTGTGCCGCCGCCGGTATGGTAATCAGTAGAGTTAGGGCTATTGTACTCTTTCTCATGGCGGTTAGAGTATAGCAGTTTCGGCAAGGGTTTATATTAAAACTTAACTTCTTTCGGGAGTGTGTTATGAGGGTTGTTGGAGGTAAGTACAGGGGCAGAAGGATAAAGTCTATGCCCAAGCGGGCCGATACGAAGCTGCTCAGGCCTACAACCGAGAGGGTGAAGGAGTCGGTCTTTTCCATACTGAACAACTATCTTGAGGGTGTGAAGTTCCTTGACCTGTTTGCCGGAACCGGAGCTGTGGGAATTGAGGCCCTCAGCAGGGGAGCTTCTAAGGTTGTTTTCGTTGAGAACGACAGGCGGTTCTGCAACTTGATTAGGGAGAATTTGTGCTCTTTAAGGGTGCCGCCCGAGCGCTACGAGATAATCTGCGGAGACTACACCGAGGCCTTGAAGAGGCTTGCTAAAAGGGGGGAGAAGTTTGACTTCATCTACGCAGACCCCCCCTACGAGAAGGGCTACTACACGAGGATTGTGAATATGGTGAAGAACCTCGGCCTACTTGACGAAGACGGCCTTTTGATACTTGAGGAGCCGAAGAAGAACCCGTTTATACCCGACGACGAACGGTGGCTCGTTGAGAAGCGCCACTACGGAACGACAACCGTGAGCTTTCTGAACTTCAGCGAGGGAGAGGAGTGATGTTTGAGATATCGAAGGTTTTTGAGTTCTCTGCCGCCCACTCTGTCCACTCCCAGAGGTTGAAACCCGAGTGGGCGGGAAGCTCCTACCCGAAGTGCAGGCGCCTGCCCGGTCACGGCCACAACTACAGGCTTGAGGTTTTCCTGAGGGCAGAGTCTCTCGATTCCACCCAGATGGTTACGGATTTCGGCCACTTAAAGTGGCTTAAGGAGTTCATAGATGACTGTTTTGACCACAAGCTCCTTGTGGGCACGGACGACCCCGCTTTTGAGCTTCTCTTTGGGAAGCTCGGTTACCTTGAAAACGGCGAGTTTAAGGTTCCCTACGGGGAGGCAACGGCCGTTGCCGTTAACCGGGACTTTAAGGTGGAGAGCTTTAAGGTCGGCTCTGTTGCCCTCGATTTGGTGAAAGGGAGTTTAAACTTCTTAACTTTTAACGGCTATACTCCCAAGGAGGAGTCTCCTCTCTCCGACTTTTACCAGAGGCTTACAGACGGTATAGCCCTCTTTTGCTGCTCTCCGACCTCTGAGAACCTCGCCTGGTTCTTCTACAACTTCGTTAACGCAAATATTGAGCCCCTCGGGGTTATCTGTTCTAAGGTTGCCGTTTACGAGACTCCCACTTCCTGTGCCGTTTACGGGGAGCTATGAAGGAGAAGTTAAAGGAGGTTCCGGAGCTTCCCGGCGTTTACCTCTTTAAGGATTCTGCGGGAAAGGTTCTCTACGTCGGGAAGTCTAAGAACTTGAGGGAGCGTCTCTCTACACATTTGAACGCTACAGACCCTAACGATAAGAGTTACAGGATAGTCAGGGCCTCTGCCGACTTTGACTACATAGTGGTGAGGAACGAGAGGGAGGCCCTTGCCCTTGAGGCCGAGCTTATAAAGGAGCACCTGCCTCCTTTTAACGTTCTGCTTAAGGACGGTAAGAGCTACCCCTACTTGGTTGTTACCGACGAGGAGTTTCCCACCGTAAAGGTTGTTAGACGCTCCTTTAGCGGCGGAGGGGAGCGCTTTGGGCCCTTCGTTCCCCCGAAGAGCGCTTACAACCTGAGGGAGCTTCTGACCCGCCTTTTCAGGCTGAGGAGCTGCAAGGAGCTTAAAAAGCGGGACAAGCCCTGTTTGCAGTACCACATAGAGAGGTGCACGGCCCCCTGTGCCGGCCTTGTCTCTAAGAAGGAGTACCGAAAGCAGGTAGAGCGGGCCCTGAGGTTTTTGAAGGGAGACGTTAAGGGGCTCATATCCGAGCTTCACTCCGAGATAGAGGAGGCCGCCGAGAAGCTGGAGTTTGAGAGGGCCGCGAGGCTGAGGGACCAGCTCATAGCGGTGAAGGCGGTCTTTGAAAAGAGCGCTCCCCTCTTTGAGGAGTTTAAAGAGTGCGACATCTTCTACCTTGAGGAGAGGGGGGAGCTCTTTACCGGCGTGAAGCTCACCGTGAGGGGCGGGATAATCTACGGCAAGGAGAGCTTCCACCTTGACCCTGTTGACCCTTGGGATGAGGGCCTTTTAAGCTCGGTCTTCTCCTTGGGGGTTGAGAAGCTCGACGTTAACACCGTTGGAACCATGTGGCTTAAGGCCTACTACGGTGAAGAGGGTGTACCTGCGGGGGTGAAGCTCCTTGCGAACTTTAAGCCGCTGGGTGACTACGAAGTTCACCCGATACCCGAAGAGCTTCTCCCCCTGCTCAGGCGCAACAGGCGGGCCGTTTCCTACAGCCTTTCGCTGAAAGAGCTCGAGAGGGAGTTTGAAGAGGTCTTCGGCGAGCCCCTTCCCTTAAGGGTTGAGTGTTTCGACATCTCTACCCTGCAGGGGGAAGCGACGGTTGCCTCTTGCGTTGTGTGGGAGAAGGGGCAGTTTAAGAAAGACGAGTACAGGCGCTTTAAGGTAAAAAGCGTTTCCGGCGTAGACGACTACGCCTCTATGGAGGAGGTTCTCACAAGGCGGTTCAGGCGGATAAAGAGGGGAGAGGTTAAAGAGCCCGACCTTGTTATCGTAGACGGTGGAATCGGTCAGCTCAACGTGGCCCTGAAGGTGAGAGACACCTTCGGCCTTGGCTTTAGAGTCTTTTCGATAGCCAAAAGGGAAGAGGTTGTTTACACAGACTTGGGGGAAGTTGTTGAAACCAAGCGGTTCCCCCACCTCTTTCGCTTCTTCACATCTATAAGGGACGAGGCCCACCGCTTTGCCCTTTCCTACAACAGGAAGCTGCGGACAGACAAGATGCTCCACAGCTTCCTGAGCTCCGTTAAGGGGATAGGACCGAAAAGGAGGGCCCTTATAGAGAAGCTCTACCCCGACCTCTCTGAGCTTGCCGCAGTATCTCCGTCTGAGCTTGCAAAACTCGGAATCCCCCTGAAGGTTGCCCGGGAAGTTGTTGAGCGGGCACGGGAACTCTTTAAGGAGGTGTGAAGATGGTGAACCTGTGGGACTGGCACCAGGAGGGTATCGACAGGGGCGTTTACTCCCTTTTCCGGCACAACCTTTGTGCAGGTAAAGCCGACAAGGTTCTGCTCCTTACAGACACCTACAAAGAGAGGGTGGGAGAGCTTATGTTCCACTACGGCTCTCCGCTGTGCGGTGAGCTCCTCCACCACACCTATCAGCCCACCGGCAGGCACGGCCTTGAGCCTCCCGAGAGCGTGTGGAGGGCCGCTTTCGGTCCGGAGTTCGTTCAAGAGCTTAAAGAGAAGGAGCTTTTAGAGAAGGTTCTTAAAAAGGAGCTCACAGGCGACGAAGAGGCCGAGGTTAAAGAGCTCCTACTTGAAACCACGGCTCCCGAGGAGCTTCCCACCGCAGTTATAGCGGTTAACCGTTACTCAATCTCCCACACCCTCTTCAGGAAGCTCTGCACCGACTTCCTCTCCATCCGCTTTGCCAGTATGCCCCTCTTTGAGCCCTTTATGTTTTCAACCTCTCTCAGGGCCAACTGGAGCGAAGTTGAAAGGCGCTCTAATGCGGTTGCAGACCTTTTAAGCCGTGCCGTTGGGGCGCGCCTTGTTGCTCCGAACGGAACCGACCTCACCTTCTCCCTTGAGGGGCGCTCCGGTATTGCCGATACGGGTAGAATCTGCTCCCCCGGTGATTTCGGCAACCTCCCTGCAGGTGAAGCCTTCGTAGCTCCCGTAGAGGGTAGCGGTTGCGGCCTCCTTGTTGTTGAGTACGCTCCGGATAGGAAGCTCGACTCCCCGGTGAAGCTCCGCTTTGAGGGGGGCAAGGTGGTTGAGGTTGAAGGTGAAGAGCCCTTCGCCGATTACCTCCGGGAGCTCTTTTCAAGGGAAGAGGGAGCCTCCAACCTTGCCGAGTTCGGTGTGGGAACCAACGATAGGGCGAAGGTCAAAACCAACATACTGGAGGCCGAGAAAATCCTCGGAACCTGTCACGTTGCCGTCGGAGACAACAGCTCCTTCGGCGGTAGGGTAAAAGCAAACGTTCACATAGACTTCCTTGTAGAGGAGCCTACGGTTACCCTTACCCTGGAAGGCGGAGAGGAGTTGACGCTCCTTGAGGAGGGGAAGCTGAAAGTTTAAAGGGGGCAAACGCCCCCAAACTTAAGCGGAGAGAGCGGCTTTAGCCTTCTCAACGATAACCTTGAAGGCTTCGGGGTCCCTAACGGCTATGTCGGCAAGGACCTTCCTGTCGAGCTCGATACCGGCCTTCTTAAGGCCGTGGATGAACCTGCTGTAGTTGATGCCGAAGGGCCTTACGGCTGCGTTAATCCTTGTAATCCAGAGCCTCCTGAAATCCCTCTTCCTCTTCCTCCTGTGCTGGTAAGCGTAGAAGAGGGACTTCATTACGGCGATTTTCATAGTCCTGTAGAGCCTTGAGCGGCCGCCGAAGTAACCTTTGGTGAGCTTCTTCAGCTTCTTACGCCTCTTCCTTCTCGGGCTGTACTTAACCCTCATCTTCTACCTCCTTCTCTCCGGCTACAGGCGCCCTCTCGGGTCTTCCTGCCTGCAGTCCGGGTTTTGTTACATGTAGATAATCAGCTGTTTGTAGTTTGCAGCCTGAGCACCTTCAAGGTACTTGGCCTTCCTGAGGTTCCTCTTCCTCTTACGGCTCTTCTTGGTGAGGATGTGGCTCTTCCCCGGGGACCAGTGCTTAATCTTCCCCTTGGCCGTTACCTTTACCCTCTTGGCTGCAGACCTGCGGGTCTTTATCTTGGGCATCTTTCAGCCTCCTGCTGGTTTTAAAACGAGTGTGAATTATAGCCTATTTCTTCTTGGGGGCAAGTATCATAATCATGTCCCTGCCCTCTTTCTTGGGCTTACGCTCCATCTCGGCTATATCCTTAACCGCCTCGTATATCTTCATAAGCTGCGCCTCTCCAATCTCAAGGTGGGCTTGCTCCCTACCCCTGAACATAACAACGGCCTTTACCTTGTCTCCCTTCTCGATAAAGCGGCGCACCTGTTTAATCCTTACCTGCATATCGTGTTCGTCGGTTTTGGGCCTCACCTTAACGGTTTTCACCTCTACCGTTTTCTGCTTCTTCTTGGCCTCGTGCATCTTTTTCTGCATCTGGTACTTGTACTTCCCGAAGTCCATTATCCTGCACACTGGCGGGTTGGCGTTCGGTGAGACCTCAACAAGGTCGAGCCCTTTGTCCCTTGCGAGCTCAAGGGCCTTGTAGGTCGGCATTACGCCGAGTTTTGTGCCGTCTTCGTCTATTACCAGGACCTCCCTTGCCCTGATTCTCTCGTTTACCCTTGTTTTGTCCAGCTTCTTACCGATGGCTACCTCCTCCTCAAATTGGTTTTAGGCTTTCTCTTTTATCTCGGTTAAGATTTTATCCAAGAACTGCTGAAGTTCCATCTCTCCCAGGTCTCCCTCCCTCTTTGAGCGGACGGAAACCGTCTGGTTCTCCTTCTCCCTTTCGCCTACAATCAGCATGTAGGGAATCTTCTGGGTCTCTGCCTTGCGTATTTTATACCCGACCTTGGCGCTCTCGTCGTCGAGCTTCACCCTTATGCCGGCCTCTTTGAGCTTGGCGTAAACCTCGTCTGCGTAGTCCAGGTACTTGTCGCTCACCGGGATTATCACCGCTTGAACGGGCGCCAGCCAGGTGGGAAAGAGCCCTGCGTAGTGCTCTATGAGCAGCCCTATGAACCGCTCTATGCTTCCCATTATCGCCCTGTGAACCATTACCGGGCGCTTCTTCTGGCCGTCCCGGTCTACGTAGGTTAGGTCGAACCTCTCGGGCAGGTTGAAGTCGACCTGAATCGTCGGGCCGTCCCACTTCCTTCCGATTGCGTCGAGGACGGCGATGTCTATCTTGGGGCCGTAGAAGGCGCCGTCGCCCTCTACTATGTTGTATTCAAAGCCCCTCTCCTTAAGGGCTTCTATGAGGGCGTTCGTTGCGTGCTCCCAGGCCTCTTCCGTTCCTATGAACTTCTCGGGCCTTGTTCCCACGTTGATTACGTAATCTAACTTGAAGGTGGAGAGGAGGTCCATTATGTAGTCCATTACCCCTTGAATCTCCTCCTTCAGCTGGTCGGGGCGGCAGAAGATGTGGCCGTCGTCCTGGGTGAAGCCCCTGACCCTCAGCAGGCCGTGGAGGGAGCCGCTCTTTTCGTACCTGTAAACGGTTCCGAACTCGAAGAACCTGATGGGCAGGTCCCGGTAGCTTCTCACCTGGGACTTGTATATGAGAATGTGGCCCGGACAGTTCATCGGCTTTACCGCGTACCAGTGGGCCTTCTCTATTTCGGAGCAGGTGAGGGGCACTTCGTCGTTGCCCAGGCGCTCCTCCTCGTCGTGCTCAACAACGGGAACGAAGAACATGTTCTCCCTGTAGAAGTTGTAGTGGCCCGAGCGCTTCCAGAGGTCTGCCTTCATTATGTGGGGAGTGTAGATTCTCTGGTAGCCCCTCTTCCGGTGCTCCTCTTCTACCCACTGCTCTATTTCCTGCCTTATTATGGCCCCGTTCGGGTGCCAGAAGACGAGGCCTGGGCCGGCCTCTTCGTATATGCCGAAGAGGTCGAGCTGTTTGCCCAGAACCCTGTGGTCCCTCTTTTTGGCCTCTTCGAGCCTGTGGAGGAACTCCTCAAGCTCTTTCTTTTTCCAGAAGGCGGTTCCGTATATCCTCTGGAGCATTTTGTTCCTTGAGTCTCCCCTCCAGTAGGCACCGGCCACCGAAAGGAGTTTGAAGGCCTTTATCTGGCCGGCGTGTTCAACGTGGGGGCCTTTACACAGGTCGAAGAAGTCCTCTCCGAGCCAGTAGATGGAGACCTCTTCCTCTTCGGGTATCGACTCGAGGAGCTTCAGCTTGTATGGGTCGTTTTTGAAGAGCTCCCTTGCCTTCTCCCTTGAGATAACTTCCCTGCGGAAGGGCTCTTTTGCCTTTACTATCTTCTCCATCTCCGCCTCTATTTTGGGCAGGTCCTCTTCGGAGATGGAGACCGGTAGGTCGAAGTCGTAGTAGAAGCCCTCTTGGGTTGCAGGGCCTATGCCCAGTTTTACCTCGTTGTTGCCGTAGAGCTTTTTTACCGCCTTTGCAAGGAGGTGGGCGGCGCTGTGCCTGAGTATCTCGAGGGATTCAGGGTCTTTGGGGGTGATTATCCTTATCCTGCCGCTTTCGGTTATGGGGGTATGGACGTCTATCAGTTCTCCGTTGAAAACAGCCCCTACGGCGTTTTTCTCGAGGCTCTTGGCTATCTTCCCGGCTATCTCTTTAACCGTTGTGGGGCCCTGGAACTCCAGCTTGCTCCCGTCGGGAAGCTCTATTACAACCATTTAACTACCTCTCCTCCTGGGATTATCGGCGCAATTCTACTACTTTTTTCTCTGTTGAATTCCGTTCTTAAAGGGGAAGTCGGTGTTTATCTCGGTTGCCGTTATGTTGCCTCCTGGCTCTACGGTGTACCTCTTTTTGTCGGGCGCTGTCCGCTCGTAGAGCAGAACCCGCTCGGCGATGTCGCGGAATATGGGAACCGCAATTTTTGTGGCCCAGAGCATGTTTTTGGGAACTTTCGGCTCGTTAACGGTTACGGCAAGGACGTACTTCGGGTTTGTTGCCGGGAAGAAGCCGACGAATGTGGCATATATCTTCTTTCGGCTGTAGTGGGGTTTTTTGCCCTTCTCCTTTATGAGCTTCTGGGCCGTTCCCGTTTTGCCCCCTACGTAGAAGTTCTCGAACTTGGTGGGTTTTGCCGTTCCCCCCTCTACAACCATCGTTAGAACCCGCCTCATCAGCTTGGAGGTTCTCTCGGAAATTACTCGCCTTTCGGCCACGGGGGAGAAGCTCTTTATAACGTTGCCTTTTTCGTCGAGTATCGCCTTTATGAGGAAGGGTTTGTAGTAGATTCCGCCGTTTACGAGTGCGCTGTATGCGGCCGCAAGCTGCAGGGTTGTTACCGATATGTGGTACCCGAAAGTAATCGTTGCAAACTCTACGTCCTTCCACTTTTTCCAGTTGGATAGCAGCCCTTTGCTTTCGATGGGAAGCTCTATCCCCGTTTTGTTTCCGAACCCGAACCTTTTCAGGTACTCGTAGAGCTTCTTCTTACCGAGCTTCTGGGCAACCTGGATTATCCCCACGTTATCCGAGTACTCGATTATCTCCCACGCCCTCAGTTTTACGTTCCTGCCGTGAAACTCGTTTGTGAAGGTTCTGTCGTTTATCTTTATCCTGGCGGGGCAGTAGAAAACGTCGTTAACCCCTACTACACCTTCGTTGAGGGCGGCCGCCAGCACAATCGGCTTCATAACCGAGCCGGGCTCGTAAACGTCTGTGACGTACCTCGCAACGAGTTTTGAGGTGTCTCCCTTTTTTAACTTCTCGCCGTATCGGTAGAAGGGCCAGCTTGCGGCGGCAAGGATTTCTCCGGTGTTTGGGTCCATGAGAACAGCGTTTATGAACTTTGGGTGCCACTTCTTGCCGTACTCGGATATGGTCTTTTCCACTATGTACTGGAGGTTGCCGTCTATTGTAAGGAGAACGTTGTTACCCTTTTCTTTCGTAAGGAACTGGGAGGCGTTTTTCCCCAGGTAGACCCGCCCCAGGTAGTCCTTCTCCCCCGAGAGCAAAACCGTTTTGCCGGTGATAATCCCCTTTTTATCTAAGTAGTACTCGAGGTTTGAGAGGCCTTTGTCGAAGTCGCTTGCAAGTCCGACAACGGTAGAGCCCACTCCGTAGGGGTAGCACCTTTTATACTCGGGGACAAAACCGAGGATGTCGGGGTGCCTCTTCTTTATGGGCGACTCCCCCGATAGGGTGTAGTAGATTCTCATGGCCACCTTTACGGCCTTTGCCGCCCTGTAGGGGGTTGTCTGGGCCTTTTTGTGGAGCCATACGAAGGGGACTTTTATCTTTTTTCCTTTATAGGTAACAACGGTGTACTTCTTTTCGTAGGCTTTTTGTAGCTCTTCCGGCGTTACCTCTTTTAGGGGTTTTAGAAGCTCGTAGAGCTTCTCGAGGGAAACGCCCTTCTCTTCTGCGTACTCTTCAAGCGGAGCCTTTTGAAGTGTAACTATTTGGCAGAAGAGTTTCCAGTCCTTAATTTCGGTTGGCCTTACGTAGAAGGAAACGACCCTCTCACTTGCGGCAAGGAGGGAGCCGTTCCTGTCGAGAATCTCCCCCCTTTCGTAGGATATCTTTATCTTCCCGCTGAACTGCCTGTTTACGAACTTTATCCACTCCTCCCTGTCGAAGTGGGTAAGGTAGAGGAGCCTTACGGAGTAAACGGTGAGGAGGGCGAGGGAGAAGAGGAAGAAGAGGTTCAGCCTATCTTCCTTGAAGGGCTTTATGAAGCGGTAAACCCTGAGGATAAGCTCTCTGAGCCAGTAGATGGGCCTCATCTAACGTACTTTACCTCGTTTTCGTGAAGGAGCTTCAACCCCTTGCTGTTTTTATCAACCTCTGCCGGCCGCAGCAGCGTATAGTATCGAATCATAAGCTGGTTGTTCTCGTCTTTCAAACGCTGTATCTGGTGCAGGAGCTTCGATATCTTTGCCTTCTCCTGTGTGCACTTTGAGCGTACCGATATGATTTTACTAACCACCGCAACAACTACGGCCACCGACAGAATATAGCTCAGAATGCAGGTTGCGTTTAGGAGCTTTCTTAACATGCCGCTCTGTCCTATATTATTAGGTGCACGTGCGCCTGTAGCTCAGCTGGATAGAGCCCAGGACTCCGGATCCTGGTGTCGCGGGTTCGAGTCCCGCCAGGCGCACCACTACTCCTTCTTTGCCTGCTCCACTATGGAGTCGGGAACCTCAATCGGGTAGTCCCCGTCGAAGCAGGCGGTACAGAACTCACACTTGCTCCCCTTTGCGGCCTCTATCATCCCCTCGAGCGACAAGTAGCCCAAAGAGTCGGCCTCTATATAGGAGCATATCTCATCTACCGTGTTGCTCGAGGCTATCAGCTGCTCGCGGGTAGGGGTGTCTATGCCGAAGTAACAGGGCCACTTGGTAGGCGGGGAGCTGATTCTCATGTGAACCTCTTTCGCTCCGGCCTCGCGGAGCATCCTCACTATCTTCCTGCTGGTGGTTCCCCTCACAATGGAGTCGTCTATGACAACAACCCTCTTACCCTTTAACAGGCCCGGCACGGGGTTGAGCTTCACCTTAACCCCTATGTCCCGCATCTTCTGCTGGGGTTTTATGAACGTCCTTCCTACGTAGTGATTCCTTATGAGCCCCAGCTCAAAGGGTATTCCGCTCTCCTGTGAGTACCCGAGGGCTGGAACAACTCCCGAATCGGGTACGGGAATGACGATGTCTGCCTCTACCGGGTTTTCCCTTGCGAGCCTCCTACCGAACTCTTTCCTAACTTGGTATACGCTCCTTCCGAATATCTGGCTGTCGGGCCTTGCAAAGTAGACAAACTCGAAAATGCACTGGGACCTCCTGGCAGATTCGGAGCCGGGGATGCGGAAGCTCTTCATCTCGCCCTTCTCAATCATTACAACTTCTCCCGGCTCAACGTCGCGGACGTATTTGGCTCCTATCAGGTCGAAGGCACACGTTTCGGAGGCGAACACGGGAGAACCGTTGAGCTCCCCCATACACAGGGGTCTGAAGCCCCAAGGGTCCCTTATCGCTATGAGCTTCTTGTTGGTCATAACAAGCAGGGAGTAGGCGCCCTTAAGCTGGGAGAGGGCGTCCATTAACTTCTCCAAGAACCGTTTCTTCCGTGACTTCACTATTAAGTGGACTATGACTTCTGAATCGGAAGTTCCCCTGAAGATGGAGCCTTCCTCCTCGAGCTTCTCCCTGAGCTCTAAGGCGTTAACCAGGTTGCCGTTGTGGGCTATTGCCATCTGGCCGTGCTTGTAAGACACAACTATCGGCTGAATATTATCGGGGGAGTCGGAAGCTCCCGAGGTTGAATACCTGTTGTGTCCGATTGCGGTATGACCGGTAAGCCTATCGAGGTGCTCGCTGGAGAAAACGCTTGAGACCAGCCCGAAGTCCCTATGGTAGGTGATGCGCTTGCCGTCTGTAACCGCTATTCCTGCGCTCTCCTGACCTCTATGCTGAAGGGCGTAAAGGCCTAAGTACGTAAAGTAGGCGGCGTTCGGACTGTTGTAGATTCCGAAGACTCCGCAGTACTCCTTCATAGCTGCTCCCGGAGCGTATTGGTGAAGGTAAGATTATACTTCAGACGCCAGTTATTATAATCTGCGTAATACCTATTTACCCAGGAGGGAGTATGGAAAAGAGAGAGAAGCTCTACGAAGGTAAGGCAAAAGTCCTCTACAAAACCGATAGCGATAACCTCCTTGTAGCCTACTTCAAAGACGACACAACCGCTTTCGACGGAGCCAAAAAAGAGGTTCTCGAAGACAAAGGAGTTATAAACTGCGCCATCTCCACAGTTATATTCGAGTACCTTGAAAAGCACGGAATAAAGACCCACTTCGTAGAGAGGCTCTCCCCCAGGGAGATGCTCGTGAAAAAGTGTGAAATCATCCCGGTGGAAGTTGTGGTCAGGAACGTTGCGGCCGGTAGCTTCTCCCGCAGGTACGGAGTCCCCGAGGGAACTCCCCTCAAAGAGCCCCTCGTTGAGTACTTCTACAAGAACGACGAGCTTCACGACCCTATGGTCTGCCCCAACCACGTCTACCTCTTTGGCTGGGCAACCAGGGAGGAGCTCGGGCAGATGACCAAAATCGCCCTTGAGGTCAACGAACTTCTGAAGAAGTTCTTCGACGAAATAGACATCCAGCTTGTTGACTTCAAGCTGGAGTTCGGCCGCTGTAACGGCGAAATAATCCTTGCAGATGAGATAACTCCCGACTCCTGCCGTCTCTGGGATAAATCCTCAGGAGAAGTCCTCGACAAAGACCGCTTCAGGAAGGATATGGGTAAAGTCGTTGAGAGCTACAAAGAGGTTTACCGCAGGATAATGGACAGATACGAAAAGGTAGGGGAGTAACTCCCCTACCTTTTATCAAAGGGTAGTACTACACCTCCTTGGGGTAGTATCCTTACGGTGCTCTTTCCGAATTTCTGCTCCTGCACCCCGCCCTTACAGGGCCTTAAAATGGCGCCCTTAACAACGAAACCTTCCAGAACTTTTGCCACCGAAAACTTGGGTTTTACCTCTGTTATTCCGACCTTACCTATCTTGATTTCGTTGAATCCAAGGAACTCTCCGGTATAAGGGTCCCTTATCGGCTCCCCTTTTAAATAAACGTTGAAGCACTCTCCCGGGTAGGCAAGCTGGTTACCTACGTTAACAACCACCCTGTCTCCTTCTGCGAGAATGGCTACAGGCGGGTAGATATCCAGAATCAGGTCGTTTACAACTCTCCTGGCCAGCCGGTTTAACGCCTTATCCCGAGCCTCGTCTAAACTATTTGCCTCAACGGTAAAGGTGCCGCTTACCGATTTCCCGTACTTTACCTGGTTGTTGGCAAAGAGCAAAACCTTGTAGTCTATCGTGTACCTTACCCTGTATTTGGGAGTTGTCTCAATCTTCAAGAACTTATCTGCCGGAACCTTCTCAATACGGAACTCCTTTAACTCCCCTATGAGCAGGTAGTCTGCCCCGGCAAGCTTTTTAAGCTTTGCCTTCTCCTTTTTGTCTGCATCCTCTGAAGTTATGAGCGCTTTCTCCTTCTTGTAGTACGAAAGGTGTTCTCTGTCGAGAACAGCAAACCTGCGGCTCTGCATGAGCAAGTTCTCCAGCTTCGAGGAGAACTCCTTACCGTATGTGCCGCCGAACGGATATACAGCTATTCTCCTAAGCTTCTCGGAGTGAAAACCGGGAAGCTTGTACCTGATTACGTTAACCTCTACTTTGGCCCTGTAAAAGCCGTCTGCTCCCCTCCACAGTTTCAGAACCTTGTAGCCGTTAATAACGCCCTGGAAGCGCTGCTTAACCTGCTCTTTAAGTTTTGCTTTGTAGGTAAACGACCCGTTTGTTTCGCTGTAAAGAGTTCGGCTCTCCTTATTGCTCTTTATGTAGAAACCGTAGACCCTTTTGACCGCCTCTTCCACACCCTCAAGAATAGCTTGGTTCTGGGTGGCTCCGGTGCCTACGGTCCTTATCTTAACCGTTACAAACTCGGCAAGGGCTAAGGGAGCCGCCGCCAAGAGGGCGGCTATAAAAGCTGCTATGAACCTAAGCACTTTTAACCCTCCGGGACTTAAAAGTCATAAATGTTTGTCATACTCTGGCCTTCAAAGATGTAGTTTCCGGTTTTCTTAGGCGTAGTCGTGCTCTTATGAGTTGTGTGTTTAACCTTGGGCCTGTAAGGTTTCTTAAGTTCTTGAGCTCCCTTCATAGCCTTGTAGGTCCACACCTTAACTACCACTGCAACTTCCTGGCCGGATGGGAGCCTGAGCAGTTTCCTCTCCTTTGTTACAACGCCCACCACCCTCGAGTGGGATTTCCTCTTAATCTCGCTCCACATCTGGTTCACTATGACGTTTGCAGCCTCTTCAAACGTATCTCCGTTTCTGAAAACAACGTTCTCGTTGTAGAGCTCTCCCGTTCTTGAGCGCTCCATAGAGGTGATGTAGCTGTTTAAGAACTCCGAAATATAGCTGTCTGCAAGTAAGGAGGCCTGGTTGTAAGCGTAACTCCTGTAACGCTCCTTCAGGAGGCCGGTTGCTCCGCTCCTGTAGGAGTACTGCCCGAACGATATGAGTGCCGGTAGGTTGTTCTGGTCTATCACAACCCTAACGCCCCAGGTACTCAAGAGCCGGTTGAGGTCTTTGGGAATGTAGTAGTCTATGGGATGACCAACTTTACCTGTGAACGGGGGCTTCTCCCTCCTCGCTATTGCCCTTGCCAGCGCTTTCAGCTTGGGGGAATACATTGCTATTACGGCTACTGCGTAGTTGTCGTTCTTCTTGCCCTCGAACGTTTGAAGTATTACCGTTCCTGTAAGTTCTGCTCGGGTCTGCTTCACCACCTCTTTTATTATGGAATCTTCAAGGAGCTTCCTCTTCTTCTCAATTGTTAGGTGGCCGAACTTATCGGGGTCAACCCCGAGGGCCCTTAGTGCCTTATTTAAGGCGGCATCGGTCAACCCGGCGATTTTGGCCTTGAAAACCTCAAAGTTCGTAAGGTTTACTTTATCTGCATTCGACGACAAGTCGGAGAAAATTTTCCTGTAAGTCTCCGTTGAGATTTTCTCCATAAGGTGCTCGGCTATCTGCTTCTGAGCGTCGAGCCAGGCCCTTTCGTAGGCGGCGATTCTCGCCATTCCAAAGTACGGGTCGTCGACTTCCCTCTGAACGTTCTGAATGCTGTAAACAAATATTTTGCCGCCGACGTTCTCGCCGAACACCACCCCTTGCTTCTTGGCGAACTCCTCTATCTTCTTGTTGAGGTCGCCTGCAACGTCGTCGTTTACTTCTGTAACTTCCGCCTGAACCACCTCTTTCACGGTTTGGGTAAGCTGGGGGTCTCCGTTTTTAGCGGCTGCAGCTCCCGAAGCTGCAACGAGAAAGGCCGTTACCAAGCACAGTCTCTTAAGCATCTTCCTCCTCCGTTTACCAAGTGTAGTGATTCGGACCGGCAACTTTCGTTATCTCCTTTTCTCCTTCCCAGATTGCCAGGCCCGTTTTAAGGTCGGTAAGGGTCAAGATGAAGTAGTACTCAACTTTTTTTCCCTCGTTTGTAAACAGAACCCTTTGCACTATCTTCCCCGAGAGGGAAAGGTCCGGTGCTATAAGCTGATGTTTACCGGGTAGGGTCTTCGGGTTGAACTCGTCGTTGCCCCTCAGTTTCCTAATGGCCCCCGTCATCGGGTCCTCGGGCCCTCCCGCCTTTACGTAGGTTGTTATTACCGCCTTACCGCTTTTCAAGAGGGCCACTCTTATGTCCTTTATGAGTTGGTCGGTGTCTATATCTTGGGTAGTATCGTTAATTATCGTAGAGATTGCCACTACGTACCTTCCCCCTCCCGGCCTGTCGAGTGCCCCCGACTTTATCATGTCGTTGACCAGAGATTGAGCTGCCATTTTAAAGTCTTGGTACTCAAGGGCCAGGGTTGTCGGCTTCAGGTTCGGATTTCCGTTTTCATACCTGACCGCCGTAGTAGTTGCGCAGCTACTTAGAGCTATACACAGCAGGAGAAGGGATGCTCTTCTCATCGTCTCTTCCTCCTATAACCTTTGTAAAGCAGGTGCCCGGGTCTTGGGGTGTTCCGATATTTACAAACACCAGGTAGTTCTCACTACCCTTCGGGGTAACGGTGCACATAACGGTACCGTCGGGCCTTTCCACTTTTAGTTCCCTTTCAGAATCTGTAAGTTCAACCCGGAGTACCTGTATCTCCTTCGGGAGGTTCTTCCACTGCCTGGTGTCTGCCTGGTTTGTTGCGTACTGGGTGAAGGCCTCTACCAGTTTCAGAATCTCGCTTTTCGTTTTTGCCTGGAGAACCGTGTAGAGTGCCGCCTTTACCGTTGCTTTAAGGGCTATTGTGGGTAGCCTCTTCCTGAATTCGGTAAACTGAAGCCTATCTAAGTCTACAAGCCTTTTTGTTCTCATCGAGCGGCTGGGTGTTTCAACAACTACGTAGGGGACGGCAACTTCTCCCGGTTTAATGTCGGGAAGGGCCAGACCGGTGTAGATAACTTTCTTAGACACGAGGAAGAGTGGAAGGTCGATTCTCTTTTCCACCCTCTCACCTATTCTGCCGTTAAAGAGGAAGACCCAGACCGTCCTTTTCGGGGTTGAGGGGAAGGGCTTTGACTGCTCCTCTGCGCTGAAGGTAAGGTCACGACTCACTATTTTATCGGCGGGCTCGTCTCCTTGAACCATGCCGAGGCATTTCTTCAGCTGGTTGGTAGCTTTTTGGAAGTCGCCTACGTTTTCCAGGTAGACTCCGTAAATGTAGTTTATGAAGGGGTTTTGAAAGTCCCTGTAGGCTTTAAAGAGGGTAAGGCTCGTTTTGTACTGGCTTATGATGTAGTTAACTCCCCGCTCCAGCGTGCTCTTTGTTATCTCCTGTTTCGCCTTTTTGTTGTTCTCTATCTGTTTAAGGGCCTCCTCTTGCTGTTTATTAATCTCTTCTTTAAACTCCTGAGCCGACTCCTCTTCGCGGACTTGAGCCCTGTTAAACTCAACCCGCGACTTTTCGAGCTTGTTCTCGAGCAGCAGGTCTACGCCTTTGAAGGTGTTTATAAGGCTTCTTTCGTAGTACCAAGGCTTGTATTCAACAACCTTGTCGTTTATTAACGTTGTTACGATTAGTTTTATGCTCTTTGTCAGGATATTTTCACTCTCTGAACTCCTGTTAAACTCTTCATCCACCCTGTTTAGTAGCCTGTACGACAGGTCAAAGTTCCCTACATAGTAGTTGTTGAGCCCTTCAATCAGGGCATTTTCCGGAGTGTACTGCTCTTTTTGCGGTTTTGTCTTTACTTTTCCGTTGTGAACGCACGAACCAAGTGCAAAGGATAGGAGAAGCACCCATATTATTTTTGAAAGTGAGCCCTCCTGCATTCTTTTTTACCCTCTCCTCCTCGCGCTCTGAATTTTGTTAAAGTTAAATCTTTAACAAATATTATATAATTTCGCGGAAAGTTCCGACAACACTCTACCCATATTTGGGGAGAAAGGAGAGCGGCATGGAGAAGGAGATTATCGTCTCCGGCGTAGATAAAGAGATGAAGATTGCCCTCGAGAAGTACGAGGAGCCTAAAGATATAAAGCGGGTTCTCTCGGGAATGAGGCCCACGGGGAAGATTCACCTCGGTAACTACTTCGGTGCACTAAAGGCCTGGATTGAGCTTCAGGACCGTGCCGAGAGCTTCTTCTTCATAGCCGACTGGCACGCAATAACAACCTCCTACCACGATACCGGGGAGCTTGCCGAAAACACCGTTCAGATGATGGCCGACTGGCTTGCCTGCGGCCTCGACCCGGAAAAGAGCACCCTCTTTGTTCAGAGTTGGATAAAGGAACACGCCGAGCTTCACCTCCTACTCTCTATGATTACCCCTGTAAGGTGGCTTGAGAGAAACCCCACCTACAAGGAGATGATGGAAAACCTTAAAGACAGAGAGCTTGCAACTTACGGCTTTTTGGGCTACCCGGTTCTTCAAACGGCCGATATAGTCCTTTACAACGCAGATACCGTTCCGGTGGGAATAGACCAGATTCCCCACCTTGAGCTCTCTCGCGAGATAGCAAGGCGCTTTAACCGCTTCTTCGGAGAGCTGTTCGTTGAGCCAAGGCCTTACCTCTCTAAGGCTCCCAAGCTGCCGGGACTCGACGGCAGGAAGATGAGTAAGTCCTACGGGAACTGCATCTACCTTTCCGACTCGGAAGAGGAGGTCAACAAAAAGGTTATGTCTATGGTTACAGACCCGGCCCGGGTGCGTAAAACCGACCCGGGCCACCCGGAAGTCTGCTCCGTTTACGCATACCACAAGATATTCACCCCGAAGGAGCGGGTTGCCGAAATAGAGGAGGCCTGCAGGAACGGCGAGATAGGGTGCGTCCAGTGTAAGAGGGAGCTTGCCAAGAACCTTAACGCCTTCCTGGAGCCCATTAGGAGCAAGCGGGCTGAGCTCCTTTCCAACAGAAAGGCCCTTATGGAGGTGTTTAAGGAAGGCTCTGAGCGCGCCCGCAAAGTGGCGGCTGCTACAATGGAGAGGGTAAGGGAGGCTGTGAACTTCCTGAGGCAGCCGTGAAGCGTCCGGTAGGGAAGCAGGTAGGAATACTGCTCTTTCTGCTTTTTCTGCTCCTTTTCTACGTTTACGCCCACTTTAAGGGGATGTGACTTGAACGACTGCTACTTTATGGAGCTCGCCCTTGCGGAGGCCTACAAGGGTAAGGGGAAGACCCTCCCGAACCCGGCCGTGGGGGCGGTTGTTGTAAGGGAGGGGCGGGTTGTTGCCACCGGCTACCACGAAGCCCCGGGGCGGCCCCACGCAGAGGCGGTGGCCCTTGAGCGGGCGGGGGATAAAGCAAAGGGGGCAACCCTTTACGTGACCCTTGAACCCTGTAACCACTACGGCAGAACTCCC
This sequence comes from Thermovibrio ammonificans HB-1, assembly GCF_000185805.1. Taxonomy (NCBI): domain Bacteria; kingdom Pseudomonadati; phylum Aquificota; class Aquificia; order Desulfurobacteriales; family Desulfurobacteriaceae; genus Thermovibrio; species Thermovibrio ammonificans. Next base: position 1,143,072 of record NC_014926.1, on the reverse strand, counting down.
CCTTGCACCGAGAAGATAATCGCATCGGGCGTTAAGCGGGTTGTTGTAGGCCTGAGGGACCCCAATCCCGTTGCCTCCGGCGGCATCGAGAGGCTGAGGGGTGCCGGTATAGAGGTTACGGTAGGCGTTTTGAAGGAGCGCTGCTTTGAGCTTGTGGAGGACTTTTTAACCCTTGTAACCTGTGGCAGGAGCTTCCTCCACCTGAAGCTCGCCTCCACCTTAGACGGCGCAACGGCCGACAGGGATGGCAGGTCTAAGTGGATAACCGGAGGCGAAGCAAGGCGCCTTGTTCACCGCCTCAGGAGCTACCACAACGCCGTTATGGTGGGGATAGGCACCGTCCTTGCAGACGACCCCCTACTTACGGTCAGGGAGTTTCCCGTTGAGAAACAGCCCATTGCCGTTGTTGTAGACCCCTCTTTAAAACTTCCCGTGAACTGCCGATTAGTAAAGGAGAGGGCGGCCGAGCTGGTTGTTGTAACCGCTCAGGAGTCGCTGCTTTCCTACAAAGCTTCGCTCCTGCAGGATTTGGGAGTGAGGCTACTGCCGGTTTTCGGCGGAGAGGGACGGCTGGACCTTGAAGAGGCTTTAAACGGCCTGAAGGAGGAGTTCTCAGTTTACTCCCTCCTCTGTGAAGGGGGAGCGAGGCTTGCAGGCTCCCTGCTCGTTCAGGGGCTTGTAGACAGGCTGAGTCTCTTTTACGCACCGAAAGCCCTCGGCGGTAGGGACTTTGTGCCGATTTTCGGGTGTGAGAGCAGGAGCTTGGAGGAGGCCTTCAACTTCTGGCTGTTTGAGTGCGGTAAGGTGGGGAGCGACGCGCTGCTGAAGCTCTACAGCCGTGAGCTTGAGATGCTCTACCGGCGGCTGTAGCTCTTTGGCGCTCCCGGTTTGAATAACGAATCTGCTTTCGGAGGAGCGATGGATAGGGTTTCCGTCATTCTGCTTCCCGAGGGGGAGGCCCCTGCAGGCGAGGAGCTTATCTCCTCACTCGAGGAAAACTGCGAGAGCATAGAGGAGCTTGTAACGGCTGTTCCGGTTACGGGCGAGCTTCCATTCCCCGTTAAGTACGTTCCCCCCGAAGGGAAGAAGCTCGGCGAGCTGAGGAATGAACTGGTTAAGGCGGCCTTGTCCGATTACGTTCTATTTATCTCTCCCGGCTCACAGATGGAAGACGGCTTTATAGAGGAGCTCATCTACGAGCAGGAAGAGAGCGGAGCGGACCTCGTCTTCCCGAACCTCATAAGGGTTTACGGCGGACAGGAGCAGGTTAAGAACTTCCAGGACCCCTTTGAGAGGGAGGGAATACTTGTATCGAGCCTTGCAGTTGAGGACTTCCTTCCCCAGTGGGGTGTTCTGCTCTCCAAAGGTAAAATCGAGGAACTGGGAGGGTTCGACCCGACCCTCGACGACTACGACTTTTACCACTTCGTTTATAAGGGGCTTAAAGGCGGAATATCCATAAAGCTTGCAGAGCTCTCCTACCTGCGCCAGAAGGTTGTTGAGACTTTCGTAGATACCTCCTACAGGAGCTTCGTCCTCCGCAGCTTCGTTTTGAAAAACTTCGACTGGAAGAGGGAACTGTTCCCCTTCCTCTCCTGGGACGAAAACCCCAAAGCCGCTCAGGCTACGGCTTTAACTCTTATTGCCGAGAGGCTCTCGGCCTACCTGGACCTCTTTAACACCTCTGAGTTCCTCCGCCAGGCCCTTGTTGAGTTCCACAACGGCGAGACCTTCAGGAGGCTCATAGAGGTTTACAGGCTCATGGGCCTCTTCGAGGAGGCACGGAGGCTCCTTAAAACTCCCCAGGGCGTAGATGAGGAGCTGGTAAAGAGAGAGCTTGAGATGACAGAGAAGATAGAGAGCCTTGTAAACGAGCTCGAAAAGGGAGTTGAAGAGGGTAAAGTTCAGGAAGTTCTGAAGGCGGCCGTTGACACCGCCTCCGTTTACGACGGTGCGCCCATCTACAACCTGCTGGGCGTTATCAACTGGCTGGCAAAGAGGCCTGCCGAGGCTTACAGGTTTTTCTACAAGGCGGTTACGATGAACCCGATAAACCAGGATTACCTCTACAACCTCTCCGGTGCCGCCAAGGAGCTGGGTAAGGAGGATGAGGTGTTCGGCCTCCTGGAGAGGCTCCTGGGAGACAAGGTGGCCTTTGGAAGGTGAGATGGACCGCTACAGCCGTCTTTTAAAGAGGATTAGAACTTCTTCCGCCTTTGGGGCGGTTAAGGCCTCCCTCGAGGGTAAGAGGCTCATCTTTACCGTTACCACCGGCAGGAGCGGAACCGCCCTGCTTTCGGCGCTGCTCTCCTTGGTTCCCGGCGTTGCCTCCCTCCACGAGCCCGACCCGAACTTCGCCCTCGTTATGCGGAGGGCCCAGACAAACAGGGCCCTTGCCCTGAAGTTCATGGCCTACGAGAAGTTGGTTGCCGTGGCCGGCTTTAAAGAGCCCGTTTACTGCGAGACGAGCCACCTCTTCTGTAAGGGCTTCTTTGAACCAACCTTAGACCTGGGTATCCTTCCCGAACTTATACTCCTGAAAAGGGATAGGCGCAAAGTGGCAAAGAGCCTCTTTGAGCTCAACACTATTCCCGGGAGGACACCCCTTGCCCTCATCTACTACCTGAAGCCCGACGACCCTTCGATTTTCCTCCCGGTAGAGGGTTGGAGCCGTCTCAACGACTACCAGCTCTGCTACTGGTACTGCCTGGAGATAGAGAAGAGGATGGAGGTTTACGAAAGGGCCCTTTTAGAGAGGGGTGGGCGGTGCTACAGGTTGAGGTTTGAGGAGCTTGTAACGCCCGATGGTGCGGCAGGCCTTCTCGAGAGGCTCTTTTCCCTGCCGAGGGAATCGGTTGAGCGGCTTAAGGAGCCCCTGGCAAAGCTCCTTGAAAGGCCGATTAACGCCAAAAAAGAGATAAAGGTCAGGAGGCTCAAGGAGGAGCTTCCCTCCGAAACCCTTGCAGAGCTTGAACGTGAGGTGGAAGAACTGGTGGGATTCAAGGGGGTAGAGTGGGAGTAGGAGTTGCCGCCTGCGTAATTGCCAAGAACGAAGAGAAGAACCTTCCCCGCCTTCTGGAGAGTATAAGGGGAAAGTTCGACCAGATAGTTGTGGTAGATACCGGCTCAACCGATAGAACCGTAGAGATTGCCCGCTCCTACGGCTGTAAAGTTGTTAAGCACCGGTGGCAGGGGTTTGCAGACGCGAGGAACAGGGCTATTTCTGAAGTAGACGCCCCCGTAGACTGGATATGGCACTTCGATGCCGACTTTGAACTTGAAGAGGAGGAGTACAGAAAGGCCCTCAGGGCCTTTAAAGAGATTCCTCCCGAGGTAGACTCCATCTCCATAGGGGTCAGGAACTTCGACCAGTTCGGCAGAATAAAGGCTATATCGTCCCACATCTTCATCCACAGGAACGACCCTTCAATCAGGTGGGAGGGGGCCGTTCACGAAAGCCCGACCGTTAAGTGCACCGTAGGGTTGCCGATTTTCGTCAACCACTACGGCTACGCCGACTTAGAGACCCTTCTGAAAAAGGGTAAGCGCAACTTAGAGCTTCTGAAACAAGAACTTGAGCGTTACAAGGGAAAGGACCCGTTTGAGTACAGCTTGAAGCTCTTCTTCCTGATACAGACCTACACCCTCCTTGCGAGAGAAGAGCCCGCCTTCAGGAAGGAGGCCCTGAAGGCCTGTAGGGAGTTCTTCTCTATCAGCGGAAACAACTTGAAAGACTACGGCTTTTTCCTCGTTTACACCTATAACTACTACCTGTTTCTCCTGCTACAGGAGGAGCTCTACCGGGAGTTTGAGGAGGTTTTAAACAACTTTAAGGAGCTAAAGGTAGAGCACCCCGACATTCTGCTCCTTGAGTTCTCCTACTGGAGACAGCTGGGAAACCGAAAGGAGGCTCAGGAGGCGATACTGAAGTTTGCGCTCCTTGCAGACGAAGTTGAAAAAAACCCCTTTGCCTACCCCTACACTGCAGTTTCTGAGTCTACCCTGGCCTTTGAGAACATGGTAATAAGGGGAGAGCTGGGGTTTGAGCCCGATGAAGAGTTTATAGAGAGGGTGAGGAAGCTCTGGAGAAAGAAAAAAGGGAAGTTTTTAGGTCTACTTCTCTACCTTTTGACTAATGACGAAAAAGTTTTAAAGAAAGTGGCCCTGAGGTATCCGTCGGTTACCTCCCTTATCCTCACTTTAAAGTCTAAACTCGGTGGCCTACCCAACGATAATAGTAACCAGAAAACCACCACGAAGGAGGTAGGCCATGGCACTGAGGATTAACTACAACTATCAGGCCGACTTCACCCACTTCAACCTGATGCAGACCGAGCAGGCCATGAACAAAGCCCTTGAAAGGCTTGCTACCGGTTACAGGATTAACAGGGCGGCCGACGACGCAGCAGGACTCTACATCGCCGACCAGCTCAAGACCTACGCCGTTTCCCTTGAGCAGGCTACCAGGAACTCTCAGGACGGAATCTCTATCGCCCAGATTGCTCAGGCATCCCTGCAGAACGTTTACAACATCCTCAACGACATCAAGACCAAAGCAATTGAAGCTGCAAACGACTCCCAGGACGATGCCACCAGGAAGATTATACAACAGGACATCAACAAGCTCGTAGACGTTATCTCCAAGATCTTCAGCGACACCGAGTTCAACGGTAAGAACATCTTTACAACCACAACCAACACCTTCACAATCCACTACGGCGGTAGGAGCGGTCAGACCCTCGTAATGTCCATCTGGACGGCTACCGCTGCTGCAGCTGCCGACACAAACGCTCCTTCTACCGTTACAATCGGAAAGACAAGCTACACCATCGACGTTACAAGCCAGACCAAGGCAGAAGCGGCTATCCAGAACATCGACAACCTCATTAAGGCCGTAGACCAGCTCAACGCCAAAATCGGTTCCTACCAGATTGAGCTCGAGAAGATAGTTACAAACAACGAGAGCCAGAGGATTAACGTTCAAGAGGCCGAGTCCCGTATTAGGAACGTTGACTTCGCTAAGGAGATGTCTGAGTTCACAAGGGACCAGATTCTCATGCAGTCCGGTATGGCTATGCTCTCCCAGGCCAACCAGCTGCCTCAGCTCGTTCTCCAGCTTCTCAGGTAACGCCTACTCGGGGGCTTCGGCCCCCTTTAACCACTAATGCGGAGATACTCCGATGGATGTAAAGCCCATCGCCTCCACCAAGCCGGCCATAGACGTTAACCTTCAAAACATAAACAGATTAGAACAGCAGCAGCAGCTTCAGCAGACCGTAAATAAAAAGGGTGAAGAGGGGAAAGTAACGCCGGAGCAGCTTCAAGAGGCCCTGAAGGACCTAAAAGATAAGCTGAGTATACTGAACACCCAGCTGGAAATAAAAATAGACAAAGACACCGACATTATCGTAGTGAAAGTTATAGACAAAACCACCCACAAAGTTATAAGGCAGATACCGCCGGAGTACGTTCTGAAAATTGCAAAGTACTTAAACGAAATAGCCGGCCTTCTCTACAACGAGAAGGTTTAACAGTTTTAAAGGAGATGAAAAGATGGCCGGAGAGCTTTACATCAGTAACCTTGTTGGAAGTTTCGACTACCAGCAGATACTCTCGCTGTACTACCAGAGCCAGAGTGCGCCTATTCAGTTCCTCCAGCAGAAGGAGAACACCATAAACCAGAAAATCTCGGCGCTAAAGGAGTTTCAGACCGATATCCAGAACCTCTACGACGCCTTCGATACCTTAACATCTCCTAACCTTTTAGATAGTAAGAGCGTGACCGTTTCCGACCCTTCCGTTTTAACTGCACAGGTTACAGACCCGCTGAGCGCTCAACCCGGAACCGTAGACGTTACCGTTGACGCTCTTGCGAAGAACGACGTTTGGCTCTCTCAGGCGGGAGTTACCGACCTTTCCTCCGCCGTTGCAACAACGAGCGGAACCATTCAGATTAGCTACGCAGGTCAGGTTGTTGCAACGATAGACTACGACACCGACACAACCGACTCCACAGAGCCGAGCACTTTAACTGAGATTGCAGACGCCATAAACAACGCCCAGGATAAGGTTGTTGCCTCTGTAATTTACGACGGCTCCCAGTACAGGCTCCTCTTAAGGGGAGTTGATACTGGTGCCGACAACACAATATCCATAACCGAAGTGGGCGGCGGAGACCTGCTCGACCAGCTTCAGCTGGGCGACAACTACTCCAGCAGCCACGTTCAGACCGCTCAGGATGCACAGATAGACATCTACGGAACCACGATAACTTCGAGCACAAACACCTTCGATAACGCCCTTCCCGGGGTTGAGCTTACCGTTAACTCAACGGGAACAACCGCCGTGACCGTTACCCAGGATTTCCAGCCCTTCAAGGACGCCCTCGATAAGTTCGTTAACGCCTACAACACCATTGTGGACTTCCTCAACGATAAAGCCGGCAAAGACGGAATTCTTGCCGACGACACGAGCCTCTTTATGATTCGCTCCTCGATACTCTCCAAGATGGACCCCCTCTTCCAGCTCGGGATTCTCGACGTCGACAAGGATACTGGCCACGTTTCCGTAGACTCTGCCAAGCTCGACGACCTCTTGAACAGCAACCCATCTGCCGTTGAAGATGCCATAACCGACCTTAAAAACTCCATGCAGGACTACCTGCTCTTCCTGGAAGGGCCCGATAGCCCCGTAGAGAACCAGATTGACAACTACAACAACGAGATAAGCTCCATAGAGGACCAGATAGACTTCCTCAACAAGAACCTTAAAGAGCAGATGGATGTTCTGAAGCAGCAGCTTATTCAGGTTCAACTGCTGCAGGCCCAAATGGAGGAGATAAAGGCCAAGCTCACTTCCGTTTTCGGAACGCCTACGCTGTTCCCCACTAACACCACTCAGTAAGGAGAGAAGATGGTAAATCCGTACTTGAAGATGCAGGTTGAGACCTCCTCTCCCGTTGAGAGGGTTGTGCTGCTCTACGAGAAGGTTATAGTGCTGCTGAAAGAGGCCATTGAGGCCATTGAGAGGGGGGATATCCCGGCTAAGGTGGAGGCTATAACCAAGGCCGACAGGATAATAAGGGTTTTAAACGGTTCCCTCGACATGGAGCAGGGGGGAGATGTAGCCAAAGCCCTTAGGGAGTTCTACGATACCCTGCTGGCAGGGCTCTTCGTTGCGAACAGCAAAAACGATGTTGAAGTTTTGAAGAACATGATTTCCATGCTTGAGACGGTGAAGGAAGGTTGGGAAAAGATAGCCTAAAAAAGGTTTTGGATAACCTCATCGTTGAGGTTGAGAACGGTAACTACCAAAAGGCTTCGGAGCTGCTTTCGGGCCTTCCGGAGCTCCTTCCGTCTCTCTCTCCGGCTCAGGCGAGGGAGCTCTACCTGCTCCTTGACTCCCTCCAGAAAAAGCTCAAGTTAAATGAAGAGGAACTTCTGAAGCAGCTTTCAAACTCCAAGAAGGTTAAGGAGTCTTACGGGAAGTGCTCTTTGTAACCGGCACCGATACGGGAGTAGGGAAGAGCTTCTTCACCGCCTCTTTGGTTCGGGCATTAAGGGGTAGCGGCTTCAACGCGGCCGCCTTTAAGCCGGTTGAAACGGGCTGTGAGCCCGAGTGTGAAGATGCCCTGTTGCTCTCCCGGGCCAGCGGCGTTTACCTTGAGCCGGTTTACTCCTTAAAAAGACCCCTTGCCCCGGCGGTGGCCGCGGAGCTTGAGGGGGTTACCGTCGATTTTAAAGCCGTTGTGAGCAGGATTGAGGAGCTTTCCGCCCTTTACTCGCCCCTCGTTGTTGAAGGGGCAGGCGGAGTAATGGTGCCGATAACGTGGGAGCACACCTACCTTGACCTTGCCGTTTCCCTTTCGGCAAGAACGGTAGTTGTTGCCCTTAACAAGCTCGGGGTTATCAACCACACGCTTCTTACCGTTGGTGCCTTAAAGAGTGCGGGTGTAAAGGTAGCCTGCGTTGTTTTAAACTCCCCCAACCGTTACGACGAGAGCGTAGATACAAACTACGACACCCTGAAAAGGCTTCTCGATGTAGAAGTTTTCCTATTCAGTTCCCCGCCAGACGCTTTAAAGGTTGTCTCCCATCTCTTTTGACCCTTTTATTGCAACTTTCTTGCAAAAGAATAACTTCTAAATCAGAAAACTTTTCACAGGAGGGGAGTATGAAGAGACTCCTTGCCGCTCTCACCATATCGCTTCTTTCTGCAACTGCCTCCTTTGCCGGCGTTTGGGAGACAAACTGTAGCGGTTGTCACAACGGGACTGTAGCGCCTTCAAAGGAGCAGCTTCTCAAGAAGTTCCATACTAAGCAGGAGTTTATGGCCGCAGTTCGTAAGATGGTTCAGGCCGGTAAGATGCCTCCCGGCTTAAGGTACGGCATGGCAGCCCGTGAGCTTTTCGGCGGAGCTCCCTCTTTCGGAGCCAAAAAAGGGGTAAAGTTCCACTCCTTCAGCTCTGCAACAACTAAGGCCTCTTCGGCCGACCCTTACGCCAAGTATAAAAAGTTCTTCACACCCCTTCCCGCCCTTCCGCCCATCCCTGCAGATAACGCCCTTACCCCTGCCAAGGTGAAGCTCGGTAAGATGCTCTACTACGACCCGAGGCTCTCAAGGAGCAAGCTTATCTCCTGTAACACCTGCCACAACCTGGCCATAGGCGGAGACGATAACCTGCCCACTTCCAGGGGAGACCACTGGAGAACCGGAGGAAGGAACGCTCCCACAACCTTGAACTCCGGCTTTTTAAGGGTTCAGTTCTGGGACGGTAGGGCACCAACGCTTGAGGCTCAGGCAAAGGGTCCGATACAGGCCCACGTAGAGATGAACTCTACGCCCGAGATTGTTGTCCGCAGGCTTAAAGCGATACCCGAGTACGTGAAGCTCTTTAAAGAGGCTTTCCCCGGAGAGAAAGACCCTGTGACCTTTGACAACGTTGCAAAGGCCATAGCGGCCTTTGAGAGAACCCTCAATACTCCCAACTCTCCCTTCCAGCGCTACCTCCTCGGAGACGAGAACGCCCTCACCAAGGAGCAGAAGGAGGGAATGGCACTTTTTGTTAAGTTCGGCTGTACGGCTTGCCACAACGGTCCGGTCCTCTCCGACGGTCAGTTCCACAAGTTTAAGTGGAACAACGACTTGGGCCGCTACAGGGTAACTAAGAACCCCGCCGATAAGTACAAGTTCCGCACCGCCCAGCTGCTTAACGTTGGAGTTACCGCTCCCTACTTCCACGACGGTTCTGTAAACAGCCTGGAAGAAGCGGTTAAGATTATGGCCCAGAAGGAGCTCGGTAAGAAGCTTACCGACGAGCAGGCCGAAAAGATTGCCGCATTCCTCCGCTCCCTTACGGGAGAAGTTCCCCTCGAGGCAAGAACGGTTCCTCAGCTGCCCGGGAACAACCCCGAGTAAACTCAGGGCCCGCCTTTAGCGGGCCTTTTGCTATATTTAGCCTCATGTTCTACTTCATTTCCGACACCCACTTTTTTCATAGGAACATACTGAAGCTCTGCCCTCTAAAGAGGAGAGAGGGTTTTGAGGAGCTAATCCTCTCTAACCTTGAAAGAGTTTTAAGGGAAGGGGACACCCTTTTTGTCCTCGGGGACTTCCTCTGGAGAGAGGTGGAGGGCTTTAAGGAACGCTGGCGCTCCCTGCCGGGGAGGAAGGTGCTTATTTGTGGTAATCACGACTGGCCTTTGGGGGAGAAGCTTTCAGACTACTTTGACGAGATTTACGACTTCTCCCTGGCCTTAGAAATTAAGGGAAAGAGGCTTCTGCTGTGCCACTTTCCTTCGAAGGATTTACGGACCTACCGCTACTGTGAGCTTCAGGCCCGTATAACCCGGGAATTCCGCTCCACCGGAGCCTCTCTCCTTATTCACGGCCACGTCCACTTCAACCCCTACGGAGTTTTCTGCGGCTGTCACCTTAATCGTGTAAAATGCGTAAATGTTAATGTAGAGTTCACGAACTACTTACCGGTTTCCCAAGAGGAGCTTCCGCTATGATAAAGGCGCTTATCCTCGACGTAGACGGCGTCCTCACAGACGGGACTATAACCTACGACATCTTTGGCAGAGAGTTAAAGAGCTTCAACGTAAAAGACGGCTACGGCATAGTCCGTGCCCTTAACACCGGAATAGAGGTGATTCTAATCTCCGGCAGATTCAGCTCCATAGTGGAAAAGCGCTTTAGGGAGCTCGGAGTAACCCGTATATACCAGGGAGTATCGGATAAGCTCTCCCTCTACCAGGAGGTAAAACGGGAGCTCTCCCTAAACGACGCTCAAATTGCCGCCATGGGCGACGACCTTCCCGACCTGCCCCTTCTGAAGAGGGTCGGAGTATCGGGTGCTCCGAAGGATGCCGTTCCCGAGGTAAAAGTTGCCGTTAACTTCGTTTCCCGTTACCCCGGAGGGAAGGGTGCTGTAAGGGAGTTTATCGACTACCTTATAAAAGAGCGCGTAGATGAGACGTAAGCTCTACAGGCTTGCCGTTCTCCTCGCCTTTTTGTCGCTCCTTCCCCTTGTTCTCTTCCTATCCCGGAGGGAAGAGCCGCCCCTTAAAGTAAAAGTTAAAGTCCACCAGAGGCAGACCATAGAGAACTTCACCCTTGAATCTACCGGTAAAAGGGTTTGGACCCTCTCGGCCCCCGAAGCTCAAATGGTAGATAAGGACAAAATCTACCTTAAAGAGCCCGTTCTAACCGTTTACCTTAAGGAGCCCGTGAAAATATACGCAGATTCGGCCGTTTACTTCAGGGATAAAGGGATTGTAGACCTTATATCCCCTCGCCTTGTTACTGCAAACTACACGGCTTACACCGGTCGGGGTGTTTACAACCTGAAAACTGCAACCTTTAAAAGCCTTACAACCTGCACCGCTACCGCCCCGGGCAAGGGGAGCACGGTAGGGGCATCCTGTACTGTCAAGGTGGATAAAGGGGTGGTTATAATCAAGGGAAAAGTAAAATCGGTTCTCTACGGAGCGTTGAAATGAGGAAAGTAGTGTTTCTCTTCTTGACGGTTCTCTTGGTCAGCCCTGCCGTTGAGTTTGCTCACGCCGGTACCCCTTTGAAGAAGATAGAGGTCAACAAAAACTTGCCGGTTGTTGTGGAGGCTCAGGAACTTATCTACAACGACAAAAAACGGCAGGCCGTTTACATAGGGAGCGTTGTGGCCCAGCACGGTTCCACCGTAATCACGGGCGACAAACTTATAATCTACTTTGGGCCCGCCAAAACCCGGATTACGAAAATAGTAGTTGAAGGTAACGTCCACGTTAAAGACCCCCGAGGTGAGGGGTGGTGCGACGAGCTCATCTACTACCCGATGCAGGAGAAGGTAGTCCTCTTGGGTAACGCAAAGCTTAAACAGGGTAAAAACGTTCTGATAGGCGACAAAATAATAGCCTACAGAGATGGCAGGGTAGAGGTTGTAGGCCTAAAACAGAAAGTCAAAACGGTTATCTACCCCCAGGAGAGCAGAGTTGGAAACGGTAACTCCACCCGACCTTAACTGCCTTAGGGCAGAGCGTATAACCAAACGCTACGGTAAGAAAACCGTTGTAGACAACGTTACCGTTGAGGTAATGGAGGGAGAAGTTGTCGGCCTGCTCGGGCCAAACGGTGCCGGTAAAACCACCACCTTCTACTGTATCGTCGGCTTGGTCAAGCCCGACGGCGGTAGGGTTCTCATAGGGGAAGAGGACGTAACAGAGCTTCCCACCTACGAAAGGGCCCTAAAAGGTCTTTCCTACCTGCCCCAGGAACCTTCGGTCTTCAGAAAACTCACCGTGGAAGACAACATCAAGGCCGTTCTTGAGATGCACGGTTACTCTAAGGGAGAGATAGAGGAGAAAACCGATTCACTGCTTAACAGGTTCGGTATTGCCCACCTGAGGAAACAGAAAGCCGCCTCTTTATCCGGAGGTGAGAGGCGGCGCTTAGAGATAGCCAGGGCCCTTACAATCAACCCGAAGTTTCTCCTTCTCGACGAGCCCTTTGCAGGAATAGACCCTATAGCCGTTTCCGACATTCAGGGCCTTATAAAGGAACTGAAAGAGATGGACATAGGAATACTCATAACCGACCACAACGTCCGCGAAACTTTAAAAATTATAGATAGAGCCTATATCATAGCTCATGGTAAAGTTATAGCATCGGGAAAGCCCCACGAGGTGGCAAACCAAGAACTCGTTAGAGAGATATACCTCGGGGAGGACTTCTCACTGTAGGGTGCCATGCGGGTTCTCTTCATAGAGGATAACGAACTGCTCGGAGAGTCTGTAGAGGAGTTTCTCGTAACACACGGTATAGAGGTTAAATGGCTTAAAGACGAGAGGGCCTTAGAGTTTGAAGACCTCAACCTTTACGACGTTGTTGTTCTCGACCTTATGCTCCGCTACTATCGGGGGGAAGACCTGCTCCTCGATATAAAGAGGCGCAAGCCCGACCTTCCAGTGCTCATCCTTACCGCAAAACAGCGCATAGAGGATAAAGAGCTCTGCTTTAACAGGGGAGCCGATGACTACCTAACGAAACCTTTTGAGCCGAAGGAGCTTCTGCTTCGCCTGAAAGTCCTTGCAAGAAGACGAACCAGAGGCGAGGTAGAGAGAATCGGCGACCTCGAGATAGACCTTGCCCGGGGAGTAATTAAACGGGGTAACGAGGAGATAAAGGTCTCCAAAACCGCTTGGGAGCTCCTTACCTTCCTCCTCAGGCACAGGGGAGAGATTCTTCCAAAGGAGAGGATTATCTCCTACGTTTGGAAGGGAAAGGACGTCGGTGAAGACGTCCTCAGGGCCTACATAAAGGAGCTCCGAAAGATACTTCCCCCGGGAGCTATAAAAACCTATAAGGGTCGCGGATACCAGCTTGTGGAATGAAAGTAAGGGCAGAGATAAAACTTTTAGTTCTCCTGACGCTTATCCTCTCTTTGGGCCTTTCCGTTGTTAACCTCGTTGCCCTTTCAAACTATAAAAGGCAGATTCTCGAGAAGATAGACTCGGAAGTTGAGCTATACAAGCTCGCCGTAGATTACGGAGTCTCCCTCAAGCTCCCGCCCTATATCGTTATATCCCCTAAGCCCCCCGGGGAGAGGTGGAGCGTTGCGGGCAAGGTGAACGATGAGTTTTTCTTCGTGAACGAAGATTACGTTCAGAGTGAGCTTCGCCGCTTTGCCTTTTACCTGTTTATATGGGAAGTTCCAATAGTGGTTCTTACCATTCTCGTAGCCTACAAAACGGTTACCCTCTTTATAAAGCGGGAAAAGGAGGCCAAGGAGCTGGTCAAAACCTTTTTCCTGCTTTTTACCCATAAACTGGGGAATTTTTTGTCATTAAACAAAATAAACCTTGAGATACTTGAGATGAAGTGCCCTAACGAGAAGGCTCTGTCCAGAATTAAGCAGGCGTATTCGATACTGGAGAGCGATTTTAAAAAAAGTTTGAATTATATCTCAACTTTTGAAGAGGATGCAGAGAAAGAGAACGTAGATATCGGCCCGATTTTAGAGAAACTTGCCCTAAAGTATCACTCGCTTTTTCCGGATAAAAAACTGGAGCTTGTTTTACCCCATTTTACTGTTAAGGCAAAACGGAGAGAAGTGGAGAGTATCTTTCAAATACTGATAGAAAATGCATTTAAATACTCGAGGAGTTTTGTAAAAATTTCTTTAAACTTTGAGGGTTCTAAGCCGATTATAGAGATTGAAAACGACCCAGGGATAACTACACCCGGAAGCGGAATAGGGCTGAAGCTGGCCCATTTCCTTGCAGAAAGGCTAAACTGGAAGCTGGAGGTTATACCGGGGAGGAAGCTCTTTAAGGTAAGGGTTTACGTTAAGTAGTTTGGTTTCACGATTTTTTCACCTATTATTACTAAACTTAAGATTGAGAACCGGATGCGTGGGGTGATTATGAGGAAAATGGCTCTAATAATAACAGCCCTCCTTTTAGGCGGTAGTCTGTTTTCGTCTTCGAATGCCGATGAACCAAAGTTTAAACAGGAGAGACACCTAAAAAAAATGGAGTGGGGAGAACAGGTATTCGGAGAGGTGGTCACCTTTACCGCCCGAGTTGTGGCGAGCTCTCCGCTGACCATTCAAACAAATTTCGTTACCTTTAGGAACTCACTACTTGAAGTTGAAGGTGCACCCTCTTACCCGGAGGGAACGCTCCTTAAGTGTAAAGCTTTCGGAACCACTATAACCTGTAAGCCTCTTAAGGGAGGAGAAAGATGAGGCTGCTTTCCTTGATAATAACCGTTTTAGTGGCTTTGGGCCTGCTTGTAAAACCTGCCGGAGCAACCGCCCCCTCCGACTACTGTGCGGTACCTCCCTTTATTCAGAAGGGGGCCTTTGCCAACGTTATGTTGGCACTCGACTACAGCGGCAGTATGGCTTGGAAGGCATATGAAGGGAAGAAGAAGAGTGTTTATTACGGCTATTTCATTCCCGATAGATATTATTGTAAGTCTACGATTCATGGGAGAAAAGTTTGGACCCTTTGTTCTAAGTACAAGGGAAAAAGTAAACTCGGTAGCAAGCTTAATAGAGAGTATATGACCCGTATAGATATTCTTAGGTGGATACTCACCGGAGGGAAGGTAGTTGAGTTTTATGGAGATAGATATGTGGAACTTGCTGCTACAGATAAAAAAGGAAATACCCTTTATATAAAAGCAACAGATGTCTCTTCTTACAACCCTGAAACGGGGGAAGTAGAAGGAATCCTTCAGAAATTAGAGAGAAGAAGGGAAAAACCCCGAATAGGGCTTGTTATCTATCCCGGCTCTACAGTTTGTTTAGATTACGATAGTGATTGCCCGAAGTGTCTTTCAAGGTGTTACAGCAAATGTAAGAGTGAAGGTCATAGTGATAGTTACTGTAAAAACCACTGCTACTCTAAGTGTAATTGTTCCCGTGGTGGATGGTGCAGCTTAGATTACTTAAACCCCATAAGGGACTGGGTCTATCCCACCTACGACTACTCCAAAATTATAGATCTGATAAACAACGAAGTTCCCAACGGCGGAACTCCTACCGGAGAAGTACTCGATGAGATAAAAAGGTACTTCGCCAGAGAAGACGGTGTTTGGAACTTCGGTTTTAGAAAGAGTGACCCCAACTACCTTGACCCTTACACCTTTGATGTAGACGGTCAGAAGGTGGAAGTTCACTGTGCGAAGAACTTTACGGTTTTAATCTCCGACGGTGCCTGGAACGGCCACATCTTCTCTGCCGAAAGGGCCTGCCCCTCCTGCGATAACAACTCCAAGTGTGTAAAAGACCCCGTTGACACTAACGTAAGGTACTCCTGTGCTATAGACCCTGCCGTTCCCGCTTACGATATGCACGTAAACGACCTTGTAGACACGCTCACCGGCGTTCAGAACGTAGACGTTTACACGGTGGCTGCGTTTATGAGCACTAAAGAGTGTAAAGGCGATAAAGACTCCTGTTACGGCGTTAAATCCCTTGAAAATACGGCCATATTCGGAGGTTTCCTCGACGAAGACGGAGACGGGTACCCCTGCAACTACTCTTCTGTTCCCCCTGCACCTGTGTGCAGCGATACCAAGTCTGCTCCGTGCGGCTCCTTCAACGATGTTGAACCTGCCTGCTCCGAGTGGGATGCCAACGGAGACGGTCTGCCTGATAACTACTTTGAGGGCTCCGACCCCGAGCAGCTGAAGGCAGCCATAGAGAGCGTGTTCTACAAGATACTTCAGAGGGCTTCCGGTACCTCTGTTATGGGTCTTCCGGAGAAGAGCAAGCTCGGCTTTACCCTTCAGCAGTCGGTTTTCTACACTATGAAGAACATCTACGACCCCGATACCGATAGGTATTACCAGGTAACCTGGCCCGGTTACCTCTACACCTGGTGGTTCTATAACACGAGGACAAACCAGAACATTAGGGAGGATACGAACGAGAACCTCGTTCTCGACGTTGATAAGGATAGGATTCTCGAGTGGGCAATAGAGGATAACAACCTTAAGATAAAGATTTACGAGCCGAAAGCCGACGGCAGTAGAGGAGACCTTGTAACTACCGTGGATTCTTTTGACTCTCCCGAGCTTCACCCCCTTTGGGAAGAGGGTGAGATACTTGCAGAAACTCCCGGTAGCGACAGGAACATCTTTACAACCACAACCGGCTCTAACAAGGTGCCGTTTACCGTTGCTAACCTTAATGACTTTAAGCAGCTTCTCGGGACCGACCCGAACCTCTTCCCCGCATGCGTTCTTAACCCCGACGGAACCGTAAACTACGAGAAGCTCGTTAAGTTCGTAAGGGGAGAGCCTGTAGACTTCTCTAACTGTAGGAATCTTGCCTGCGGAAAGGACAGGATTTGGAAGCTCGGCGATATAGACTATTCCACACCTACCATAGTTAACTACGGAAACTACAACGTTGTTTTTGTGGGAGCAAACGACGGAATGCTCCACGCTTTCCTTGCAGGCTACGTTAAGAAGAATGCAGGAGATACAAAACACCCTGTGGCCATCCAGAACAGTTCTACCGACGACACTACCGATAAGCTCGGTGAGGAGTTGTGGGCCTTTATCCCCAAAGATGCACTTCCCTACCTCCGCTTCTTAACGGGGAAAGATTACTGCCATACTTACTTTGTTGACCTTACACCTCAGGTTTACACCGTTAACGGTAGGAAGATACTCATCGGCGGCATGCGCCTTGGAGGGGCAGCTTGTGTCGGTGGTGACAACTGCGTTAAGCCCCCTGCCGATACCTGCTCCTCTGCTTCCTGCACGGGGCTCTCTGCCTACTTTGCCCTCGATGTGACAAACCCGCAGCCCGACGGCGTTAAAGTTCTCTGGGAGTTCACGGCTCCCGGACTGGGCTTTACCTATTCCGGTCCGTCGTTGATACGTAAAGGAGACAAGGCGTATCTGATGTTTGTTTCCGGACCGGAAACCTATAACGGAGACTCCAATCAGCCTTTGAAAGTTTTCGTGGTAGACCTCCTCTCTGGTAAAGAGGTGGCTACCTTCGACACCTTCATCCCTGCCGGCTCTACAACCGGGCGGGTTATAAACGACGCTTTTGGCGGCCGTTTGATGAGTGAAGGACTCGACGTTAACGGAGATGGAAGCACAGATTACGTCTTCTTCGGCTACGCCCGGAAAGATGGGGATATGAAGAACTGGAAGGGCGGCATAGTTATGGCCGATGTTAGGGACCCCAACCCCCTCAACTGGAAGTTCTACACCTATTTAGATGATGCTATACCTCCGGTTACTGCAAGGATAAAGGCCGCCAAGTGCTTCAGCAGGTACTACATCTACTTCGGCACGGGTAGGTGGTTCTACAAGACCGATAACGTCCTTCCCGGTCAGGCAAACAGGCTATACGGACTGTCTCTGAGCTGTAACGGGGATAGCTGTACGGTTGTAACCGATGCTTCGGACAACTCCCAGAACGTCTGCACAGATGCTGCAAACGGCGTTATTAGGGGTTGGTACATAGAGCTTAATACCCAGGACGAGGGTTACTTTAAGGAGCGTGACATTTCCGACCCAACCACCACCGACCAGAACGTTGTTCTCTTTACAACTATTGAACCTACCGACGATATCTGTAGTTCCGGAGGTAGGACGAGGGTTTGGGCTCTGAACTGTGCTACCGGCGGGAGCATCTTGGAGGATTGTTCAACTTACGGTATAAACAAGGTATACGGAACCTTGCTGCTTCAGCTTTCCGGTGCCAACATTCAGCAGATTACCATTAAGTTTGATAAGCAGAACCAGGTTAATAACGTGGCCCAGGTGTTTACCTCCGCAGGTAACAGGGCTACTTCCTGGTATACTGGAATTGCTCCGGAGTCTGCTCCGCCGTTTATAGCTCCGGGCTCCAGGCTCGTTGGAACGTTACTACTGTGGCTTGAAAGGTAAGGAATGAGGAAAGGGCTAACAGTTATAGAAATTCTGGTGGCTCTTGTACTTGCCGGGGCCGTATTGGCCCTGGCCTACCTTAAGTACCACTCTTGGGAGAAGAGAGTAAGTGTAGAAAACGATACCCGTCGTATTTACTCGCTGGTTGAGCTTCAAAGGACCAAGTCTTTTACCGAGAAGATTCCTGCCAAGATTGTTGTTTCGGGTACTCAGGTAACGGTTGAGGAGCAAACCTCCTCGGGTACCTATGCAGTTGTTAAAGTAATTCATTTGAAAAATCCTTTCTCCGGTACTATAGAAATAGATGAGAAGGGGTTACCCAACAACACCTCAATAATTTACCTGGGGGACCTCTCGGTAGACGCCAAGTACAGCTGTATTAAGAGCGACGGTGTAAGGGTGAGAATGGGGAAAACGGTTCTTAGTTCGGGGAAACGGGTATGCGAATAGTTAAAAGAAAAATAAAAAGGGGTGCCTTCTCCATGGTAGAGGTGCTCCTTGCGGTTGCTATAGGTCTTGTGGTTTTCCTTGGTTTGCTCGCTTCTGCGGTTTTTGTTAAAAAATTCGAGATGGTGAAGATGATTCAGTATCAGGCAGTCAGGCTTCTCCATCAGAAGCTCGAGCAGGTGAGGGAGATGGACTACGACAACGTTACCGAGGCAAACCTCGATAACGGAACCACCAGCTGTAAAGATGCCCTGCTAACCGGGAAGAACGTTGTTGTAAG
This sequence comes from Thermovibrio ammonificans HB-1, assembly GCF_000185805.1. NCBI lineage: Bacteria > Pseudomonadati > Aquificota > Aquificia > Desulfurobacteriales > Desulfurobacteriaceae > Thermovibrio > Thermovibrio ammonificans. The sequence continues at coordinate 1,124,426 of NC_014926.1, read as the reverse complement.
GTATATATGGAGCAGACCTCAAGAGTACGGCCTTTACTACGATATAAATGAGAATACGGCCCTTGAGCTTAAAGAGGTCAACTTAACTGTATGTTGGTTCTACAAGGGTAGGTATCACAGTATTTCCGGAACTACGATTATCAGGAAGGAACTATGAGAAGGGGATTCTCTCTCCTGGAGCTTTTTATAGTTCTGGGCATTACCGTTTTTGTTCTATCGGCTATTTACTTCGGTTATACCTATCTGTTTAAAGGTTTCCTCCAGCGTAGTTCGGAATCTACCGTTCAGATTCAGTCAATGGTGGGGCTTGAGATTCTGAGGCAGGATGTTGAACATGCGGGTTACGGTATCGGCGTTAACGAGCCTTCGCTTCCCATTGAGACCGTTGCTTACGGTGCCAGCGGTTACGACCTTATAATCCGCTCCACCTACGATATTACGAACGACCTGACAAGGGGGTGGGCTCTCGTTAACTGTGCCGCCTCCGGTAGCGCGCCTACGCAGCTTGCTCCTCCCCTTTCGGAGTGGGTTTTCCCTTCTTCGGCCAAGGCCGTTTTCCTGAACCTTCAGGGAGATGTGGTTGCCGGTAACAGCGATTACGTTTGTCCTGATACCGGCTACTACCTCACTTACCCTATTCCCGATATAGGTTCTGCAGCTCCCATTTGCTCTACCGAGGTGTGTGCTCAGATTGAGTACTACCTGTACCGTTCACCTACTTCCCCTAACCCGGTGTGTCCCGACCTTTACACACTCGGCAGGAAGGTCAGCTGGAAGTTGACCTCGACCGGCAAGCCGTCGGGTAGGGTAAGGCCTATGATAGACTGCGTTGCAGATTTCCAGGTTCGCTACGACTGGGGGAACAGCACCTACGTTGACCCCCTTACGGACCCTGCAGTTAAAAGCGCTACCGCTCTTGATGAGCGGAAGAACTTGAAGCTCGTTCACATCTACCTTCTGATCAGGGAAGGAAAGAAGGATCCCAACTATACGTTTACCGGTTCCACCACCATCGACGGAGTGACTTTACGTTTACCTTCAACGCCCGATGCAATACACTACCACTGGAAGGTGGTAAAGCTGACGGTTCAGCCTATGAACCTTGTTCATTAACTGTTTGTGGAGCCTTTTATGAGGAGAAAAGGGTTAGCTCTGAGCACGGTGTTGATTCTCTCGTTGATTGCCCTCGGGTTCACGGCCGTTATGCTCTATATGCTTACAACCGGGACGAAGATAACCGGCAGTACGGCCCGTTATACCTCTTCATTAGAAGTTGCGAAAGGGGTCTCTTCATACCTGATGAGGCTTATGGAAGAGGATGAGCTCTGTAACTATACCAACTGTAACTTACCGGACCAGCCTATAAACCTCGGAAGTTACTCCACTTTCGGGGATTACGTTGCTTCGGCTCGCCTCCTGAGGAGGGTTGTCGATACGGCTACCGGTGCCACTGTTTACGCCGTAGAGGTTAAGGTCTATAACAAGAAGGTTCCAAACGAGAAGGCTGTGGTCGATTTTGTGTATAAGGTTCAGTAGGGCCCCTTAGGAGCCCTACTCCGGAGTGATTACTTTGGTTTTGAGGTAGTCTTGCAGAACTTCTGGAACTTTCACGCTTCCGTCCTTCTGTTGGAACTGTTCCAGAATTGCTATAACCGTTCTCCCAACGGCAAGGCCGGAACCGTTTAATGTATGAACGAGTTGGGTTTTTCCCTCTTTGTCCCTGAACCTTATTTTTGCCCTTCTTGCTTGGAAGTCTTCGCAGTTTGAGCAGGAGGAGATTTCCCTGTACCTCTCCTGAGAGGGTATCCAGACCTCTATGTCGTAAGTTTTCGCAGCGGAGAACCCCAAGTCTCCGGTGCAGAGCTCCACAACCCTGTAGTGGAGTCCGAGGAGCTGTAGGACCTTTTCTGCCTCTTTTACGAGTTTTTCGAGTTCGTCGTAGCTCGTTTCGGGGTGAACGATTTTCACCAGTTCGACTTTGTTGAACTGGTGGAGTCTCATTATTCCCCTTACGTCTCTTCCGTGGGCTCCCGCCTCTTTTCTGAAGCACGGCGTGTAGGCGGTGTAGTAGATGGGAAGGGCTTTTTCGGGCAGTATTTCGTTGGCGTGTAGGTTGGTAAGGGGGACTTCCGCAGTCGGTATCAGCCACAGGTCTTCGCCCTCTATTTTGTAGAGGTCCTCTTCGAACTTGGGAAGCTGGCCAGTTCCGGTCATCGTTTTTGTGTTGACGAGGAAGGGAGGAATTATCTCCTGGTAGCCGTGCTCCGTTGTGTGGAGGTCGAGCATGAAGTTTATCAGGGCCCTTTCCAGTTTCGCTCCCCACTTTTTATAGACCACAAACCTTGAACCTGCCAGCTTTGTTGCCCTTTCGAAGTCGAGTATGTCGAGGGATTTTGCTATGTCCCAGTGGGGAACGGGCGTGAAGTCAAATTTGGGTTTCTCTCCCCACACTCTTACCACTACGTTGTCGTTTTCGTCTTCCCCTACGGGGACGGAAGGGTGAGGAGGGTTCGGTATGGAGAGTATGAGTCTGTTGAACTTTTTCTCGACCTCGGCGAGCTCTCTCTCTACTTTAACGAGTTTTTCCGATATCTCCTCTACCTCTGCTTTGAGTTTGAGGGCCTCTTCTCTTCTGCCCTCTTTAAAGAGCTTTCCTATCTCCTTTGAAAGCTTGTTCCTCCTCGCCTTCAAGTTCTCTGCTTCTGTTATCAGGGCCCTTCTCTCGGCATCTACGGCGAGCAGTTCGTCTACCATTGAGGCGTATAGGGGGTCTCTCCTTGAGAGGAGCTCTTTGAACTTCTCCGGTTCTCTCCTTAGAGCCTTTATGTCAATCATTTTCCTCCTCCGCCTCGGTTACTTTAGATACCGATACTACCGCATCGTCTTCGGCCAGTTTTTGGATTCTTACTCCCCTTGTGTGCCTGCCGTAAACCGGTATGTCGGCGCTTTTTACCCTGATGATTTTGCCCTTCTTTGAAACGAGTATTATGGGTTCGTCGTCTTTCAGTGTTGTGGCGTCGGCCACTTTGCCGGTTTTCTCGGAGAGTTTTGCGGCTATGAGGCCCTTGCCGCCCCTGCGTTGCAGGTGAAACTCCTCTATTTCAACTCGCTTGCCGTAGCCTTTCTCGGTTACTATCAGCAGGAAGCGGTCTTCTGGTTCAACAACTGCGGCGGCAACTACGGAGTCGTCGGGGTCGAGTAGTATTCCCCTTACGCCCCTGGCGTTTCTTCCCATCTGTCTGACGTCTGCTACCGGGAATTTTATTGCCCTGCCGTTTTTGGAGATGAGTATTATGTTGTCTTTGTCGCTTACGAGTCCTACGTAAACGAGTCTGTCTCCGGGTTCAAGGTTGATTGCGTTGATGCCTGTGGAGCGCGGATTTGAAAACTCTTTAAGAGGGGTTCTCTTCACGTACCCCCTTTGGGTCACGAAGAAGACGTCTTTGTTCAGTGAGAACTCTTTTACTGGGATTATTCGGGATACTATTTCGTTGCCCGCCATTCCGGGTAGGAAGTTCCTTATGGAGTGGCCTCTTGAGGGCCTTTCCATTTTGGGTATTTCGTATGCCTTCAGCCAGTAGACTTTACCCTGGTTTGTGAATATCAGCAGGTAGTCCTTAGAGGAGGCGGTTATCATGTCTTTAACGAAGTCGCCTTCTCGGGTTTTTATTCCCCTTACACCGGTTCCGCTCCTGCTTTGGGTTCTGTAGGTGCCGGCAGAGACCCTTGCTACGAACCCTTTATGGGTTAGGAAGATTATCACCTCTTCGTCTTCTATCATCGATTCTATGTCTATTTCGCTCTCTTTGGAGACTATTTTTGTTCTCCTTTGGTCTCCGAACTTCTCTATTATTTGGGCCATTTCCTCTTTTATGAGTCTGCGCTGCTCTTGGTCGCTTTCCATAACGAACCTGTAGTAGTTGGCCTCTTCTGTAAGGGCGGCGTGCTCTTGGTCTATTTTCTCTCGCTCTAAGCCGGTAAGCCGCTGGAGTTTCATATCTAAAATGGCCTTTGCCTGAGCTTCCGATAGTTCGAACTTCTCCCTGAGCCCCTCGAGTGCCTCCTGGGGAGAGGGGGCTTCTTTAACCAGCTTTACAACTGCGTCTATGTTCTCGAGGGCCTTCCTGAGCCCTTCTAATATGTGGAGTCTCGCTTCGGCCTTCCTCAGCAGGTAGGCGGTTCTCCTCAGTATGACCTCCCGCCTGAAGCCGATGAACTCTTCAAGGTAGCGCTTGAGGTTTAAGAGCTTCGGCTCCCCATTAACAAGGGCAATCATGTTGAAGTTGAAGTTGGTCTGCAGCGGGGTGAGCTTGTAGAGCCTGTTGAGGACCACCTGAGGGGTTGCGTCCCTTTTGAGCTCTATAACAACCCGGATGCCCTCTCTGTCCGATTCGTCTCTTATGTCGGCTATGCCGTCTATCTTCTTCTCCTTAACGAGCTCCGCTATTTTCTTTATGAGGTCTGCCTTGTTAACCTGGTAGGGAAGCTCGGTTATAACTATCGCCGAACGTTTACGCACCTCCTCTATGGTGTGTTTCGCCCTTATGGTTACGCTGCCCCTCCCCTTTTTGTAGATTTTGGGGAGCTCCTCGGGGTTAATTACCTCGGCCCCGGTGGGAAAGTCGGGGCCCTTTATAAACTGCATCAGCTCCTCGGTTGTCGCTTCGGGGTGGTCTACAAGGTACTGGACGGCCTTGCATACCTCGCTGATGTTGTGGGGAGGGATGTTTGTTGCCATACCTACGGCTATACCCGAAGCTCCGTTTACGAGGAGGTTCGGGAACTTCGCCGGCAGAACTTCCGGCTCTTCAAGGGAGCCGTCGAAGTTGGGCTTAAAGTCAACGGTGTCTTTCTCTATGTCCTTTAAAAGCTCAAGGGCTATTTTTGATAGCCTCGCTTCGGTGTAACGCATTGCGGCGGCCGAGTCGCCGTCTATCGAACCGAAGTTCCCCTGCCCCTCTATGAGGGGGTACCTCATAGAGAAGTCCTGGGCCATTCTCACTAAGGCGTCGTAAACGGCCGTATCTCCGTGGGGGTGGAACTTACCCAAGGTTTCGCCGACAATCCTCGCGCTCTTTTTGAAGGGCTTGTCGGGCATAAGACCGAGCTGGTACATCGAGTAGAGGATTCTCCTGTGGACCGGCTTCAAACCGTCTCTTACGTCGGGCAGTGCCCTACCTACGATTACGCTCATGGCGTAATCGAGGTAGGAGTGTTTCATCTCCTCTTCTATTGGAACGGGGACAATCCTCTCCACTTTAGCCTCCTAAGCTTTCGCTGAGGGTTTCGTTGTCGCTCTGCGGCTCACCTAGGGAGTTAATCAGCTGGTCGTAGTAAATCTCCTCCATCTCCTTCTCGGGGAAGTGGGTAGGAGGAGGGTAGTTGGCCACTATCTCGCTGTAAGGTGGCACGAACCTACCGCACTTATACTTATCGCATAGCTTCAGCGCTATTTTACCCCACGGAGGGGCGGCAACTCCTCCGCCTGCGGCACCGGGCCACATCTTCTTGTAGCTGTCCCTTCCGAACCAGATGCTCATAACAAAGGAGGTTGTAAAGCCCGAGAAGTAGGCGTCTTTGTAGTCGTTGGTGGTTCCCGTTTTACCGGCAACGTCAAAGTGCTCCGTTAAGTAGGCTATTGAACGGGCTGTTCCCTGCTTCACAACATCTTGCAGGATGGAGCGGAGTATCTGGACCGACTCGGGGTCGGACACCTTCTTCAGCTTCGGGAAGCCTACGTAAACGGTTCTGCCGTGCAGGTTCTTAACTTTCAGCACTACGTAGGGCTCCCTCATTATGCCGTTGTTCTGGAAGGCCGAGTAGGCCCTTACTATCCGGTAGAGGTTGGAGGGGAAGCTTCCCAGTATGTAGGAAAGGTCGAAAGGGGCTTTGGGACTTATCATCTCGAACTTAATCAGGTTTTTCCTTATTTTCCCCGGAAAGTGCATTGCAAGGTGGAGCGTTGCCACGTTTATCGAGTGAATCAGGGCGTCTCTGACGGTTACAAAGGGAGTAAACGTGTGCTCGTAGTTCTGGGGTTTCCACCACATTCTCTTGCCGGTTCTCGGGTCTATCTTGTCCATCGGTTTCTCTATGGGGAGGTTGGATACGAAGTCCAGGGGAGACCAGCCGTTTTGGAAGGCCGTTAAGTAGGTAAACGGTTTGGCGGTTGAACCTATCGGCCTGAGGGTTTGGAATGCCCTGTTGAGTTTGGTCTCGGCGTAGTCACTTCCTCCGACTATAAATATCACCCTCCCCTTTTTGTCTATTGCCATGCCGGCACACTGAAGGTCTTTGAGTTTGTGGCGCTTTGCGTACCAGTCTCTGTACTTCTTTAGAACTTTTTGGGCGTAGTTCTGAATTTCCGAGTCTATTGAGGTGTAAACGGTGTAGCCCCCGGTGTAGAGTCTGTTCGGAGGGATTATGTGTTTTTTCAAGAGCTCGAACTTGATGAAGTCGAGAGCGTATCCGGCGGTTTTTGGTTTGTTTGGCTCTTTAAGCGGTGTTAGTGGCTCTTTTATGGCTCTTTCGTACTGGGCCTTTGTTATGTAGCCGTTTTCCAGCATCCTTTTAAGGACGTAGTTCCTCCTTTTAAGGGCCCTCTGGGGGTGGGTGAAGGGGTTGTAGAACTCCGGTCCCCTGATTATCCCTGCAAGGAGTGCCGCCTGGGCGAGGGTTAAGTCTTTGAGGTTCCTCTTGCCGAATAGTACCCACGAGGCGGCCTTAACCCCGTAGGCTCCGTTTGAGAGGTAAACGTAGTTGAGGTATAGCTCCAGTATCTCCTGTTTCGTCAGCTTCTTCTCCAGTTTCCTCGCAAGCTCAATCTCTTTAAGCTTTCGCTCTATGGTCCTTTTGGGGGAGAGGTATATCATCTTTGCAAGCTGTTGGGTGATTGTGCTTCCGCCTTGAACCACTTTACCCCTGCTGAGGTCGGTTATTGCGGCCCTCAGTATTCCCAAGGGGTCTATTCCGCCGTGTTTGAAGAACCTTTCGTCCTCTGCCGATATGACGGCGTAGATGAGTTTTTTGGGTATTTGGGAGTAGGGAGCGTAGAGGCGGAATTTGTCTTTGTAGAAGAAACCCAAAACCTTGCCGTTTCTGTCTAAGACGGTTGTTGCAAACCGGGGGAGGAGCTTCTCCTTGTAGCTTTCAGAGGCCCTTGCCCACTGGGGTAGTGTGAAGAGAACGGCGGTCAGAAGCGCTATTATTCTTAACATCTTTTCTCTCCGCACGCTTGGTATAGTTTTCCACAGGAAAATTTATTCTTACCGAGGGGAGTTGCTAATTGCGGAAAATAGTAGAGGTTGTAGTTGCCGAGTGGCTCTTCTTCCTTTCCCTCTCTGCCCTTTTGGTCACTTCCCTCGTTTTCCACAGGCTCCCCCGTATAAGTCCCGACGAGCTGAAAGTTGTGTTCACCCTCTTTGTGTTTCTGGTAATTTTACGCTCTTTGGAGCTCTACGGGGTGATTTCCCAGGTGGCCGCCTTTTTTGAGCGGGGGCGCTGGGTGGGAGTGAAGCTGGTTCTGCTCACCGCTTTGCTCTCTATGTTTGTGACAAACGACGTTGCCCTCATTACGGTTGTTCCGGTAACCGCCGCCATGGCCCTTGAGGGCAAAGCTTTCCTTGTTACTCTCGAGGCCGTTGCCGCAAATGCCGGTTCTGCTTTGAGCCCGGTTGGCAACCCCCAGAACTTGTTTATCTACTACCACTACGACCTGCACCTTAAGGAGTTTATCTCTGCCATAGGGCCCTTTTCCCTGCTCCTTGTTCCTCTGTTTTTGCTCTCTCTGAAGGTGAGGAGCGTCTGCCTTGAGCCTCCCGACCCGCCCCTTGACGGGCGCTGGAAGGTTGCGGTAGGGCTTTTTCTGCTTTTCCTTCCCGTGGCGTTGAAGCTCCTGCCCCTGTACTTGGCCTTTGTTCCGCTCCTTTACGCCCTTCTGTTCGACAGGAGGCTCTTTAGGGTTGACTACTTCCTCCTCGGGACCTTTATCGCCTTTTTCGGCTTTACCGACAACCTCTCCCACGGCCTCAGCCTGAGGCTTTCGTCAGGGGCTTCTGTCTTCTGGAGCTCGGTTGGCTTGAGCCAAGTTATGAGTAACGTGCCTGCCGCCCTTTTCGTTTCCGAGTTTACCGGCAGGTGGAAGGAGCTTCTGTGGGGCGTAAACGTAGGGGGCTTCGGCACCCTTGTGGCCTCCCTTGCCAACTTGATAGCCTACAGAATTTACAGGGAGAGGGTGGAAAAGGGTAAGCGGTTCCTGGTTCTGTTTCACGCTGTAAGTTTCCTCTTTCTCCTGTTGGGCGTTTTACTCTTCTGGGCCTTGGAAGGCTATAATAAAGGTGCTTAAATCCCCCGCAGGAGAGGAGAAATGGAGTTTGAAGCCGTTATAGGCCTTGAAGTTCACGCTCAACTCTTGACTAAAACCAAGATATTCTGCAGCTGTAAAAACGAGTTCGGGGCACCCCCTAATACGAATGTCTGTCCGGTTTGTCTGGGTATGCCCGGAGCCCTTCCGGTTCTCAACAAGAGGGCCGTAGAGTTTGCAGTGAAGGCGGCACTCGCTTTGAACTGTAAGATAAACACCTACTCGGTGTTTGCCCGTAAACACTACTTCTACCCCGACCTTCCGAAAGCCTACCAGATAACCCAGTACGAGCTTCCCTTCGCCGAAAACGGCTGGGTAGAGATAGAAAAGAGCGACGGCACGAAGAAGAGAATCAGAATCAGGCGCATCCACATGGAGGAGGACGCCGGAAAGACGATTCACGGGGAGGGCTTCGACAATAACTCTTACGTAGACCTCAACAGGGCCGGAACGCCCCTGATAGAGATAGTCTCTGAGCCGGATATCTCCACGCCTGAAGAGGCCAGGCTTTACATGCAGAAGCTCCGGGACATTTTGGTGTGGATAGGCGTTAACGACGGCAACCTTGAGGAGGGCTCTTTAAGGTGCGACGCAAACGTTTCGATTCGCCCCAAGGGCTCCAAGGAGCTCGGGACGAGAACCGAGATTAAGAACGTAAACTCCTTCCGCTTCATCCAGAAGGCCCTCGAGTACGAGATTGAGAGGCAGATAAAGGTAGTTAAGAGCGGTGGTGAGATTGTTCAGGAGACCCGCCTCTTCGACTCCCAAAAGGGTATAACCAAAACCATGAGGACGAAGGAGGAGGCCGAAGACTACCGCTACTTCCCCGAGCCCGACCTGCCTCCCCTCATAATCGACAAGGAGTGGCTTGACGCCATAAGGGAGAGCCTGCCCGAGCTTCCCGACCAGGTTAAGGAGCGTTTCGTTTCCGACTACGGCCTTACCCCCTACGATGCAAGCGTTCTCGTTAGAGACAGGGCCCTTGCAACCTTCTTTGAAGAGGCGGCCAAGGCCTACTCCGGTGAGCCCAAGAAGGTGGCAAACATCCTCATTTCCGACCTGTTGGGAGCTTTAAACGAGGCAAAGCTCGACATAGCCGACTCCCCGGTTAAACCCGAACACCTTGCTCAGCTGCTGGAGCTTGTAGACAGAGAGGTTATCTCCCTAAGGGTTGCCAAGGAAGAGGTAATCCCCGAAATGGTGAAAAGCGGCAAGGAGCCCAAGCTCATAGTGGAGGAGAAGGGGCTCGTTCAGATATCGGATGAGTCGGCGCTTACAGAGGTTATAAAGAAGGTGTTTGCAAACAACGAGAAGGCGGTTAAGCAGTACAAGGAGGGCAACGAAAAGCAGAAGAAGAAGGCCGTTAAGTTCCTCATAGGTCAGGTGATGAAGGAGACCCGCGGGAAGGCGAACCCGAAGCTCTTGAACGAGCTTATTCCGAAGCTTCTTGAACAGGAGTAATACGGGGCGGGGTTGCCCGCCTCTAACCTCTCACCTTCAGGGTTTTCAGGATTATCTCCCTCACCGTAACCTTGCCCCTTTTAGAGAGGGCGTTCACAACGTGGTAGTAGGCGAGGGCAAAGAGCGATACCACGATTCCGAGGGCGGTTGCTTCAAGGGCGAAGGCGATTCCTTTACTCACTGCAGCTATATCGGAGATTCCCTTTTCGGCCATTGTTGAAAAAGAGTTCATAATTCCGAGGACCGTTCCGAGGAGTCCCAGCAGGGGAGCTCCCGTCACAACGAACATAAGGAAGCCCTTCCCCCGGTCGAACTTGGCTGTGTAGGTGTTGTATATGAGCTCTGCGCTTTTCTCGTCTGCCTCCTCAACCTCCCTTCTTATCAGCTTTTTCTCGGCCGAGAAGGTGAAGAAGAAGTAGAGCAACCTCTCTATGAATACGGCCGTTGCCAGGAAGAAGAGGCCGTAGAGGATGTAGAAGACGAGGTTGTGGGCAACTTCAAGGTTGAAGTTCAACTTTAACCTCCGCTGGGGAAGCTATAATAATTGTATCACTACATCTAAGAGGTGGTCGTGTTCATCTTCAGGGAAGAGGAGTGTGAAGAGTCCCCGAGGCCGATAATAATCCCGATGGTAGATGTTATGCTCTTCCTCCTTGCCTTTTTCGTTCTCATAGCGGGAAGCATAATCCCGGGTATTACCCTTAAAACCAATCCCCCTCAAACGGTTCAGAAGAGCAACATCCACATTAAGCGCCACCCCGTTACGGTTGTGGTAGACCGCTTCGGCCGCTTCTACTACGGGAAGGAGCGTTTAACCTTTGACCAGCTAAAGAGGTTACTGAAGGGCCTAAAGAAGCAGTACCGAGACCTCTACTTGATAATAGACGCCGACAGGAACGCTCCGGTTCAGGCCCTTGTTACCGTTATGGACGCCGCAACTGAAGCGGGAGTCTCCTCTATAGGTCTTCTCGCGAAGGAGAAAAATGGGCACGGCGGTTAGGGTTATCGTTTCCCTCCTTCTGGCTGCTGCCTTTGAGTGGCTCTTCTTTGAAGGGGTGAAGGCGATTTTGAAGCCGCCGAGGAGGGAGGTTAAGCAGGTTATACAGATTTCGCTCATAAAGCCCAAGGTGAGGAGTGAGCGTATAACCGTTGAGCGCCAGAGGCCAAAGAGGGAGGTTAAGGAGGAGAAGAAGAGGGTCTCTCCTGTAAAGGAGAAGCCGAAAATAAAAAGTTCCAAGCCTTTAAAGGAGCTCCCCCGCCCCAAGAAGCAGGAGAGGAGAGAGGAGAAGAAGCAGCAGCCCGTTTCAAGGCCCACTCAGGGACTTAAGCCGATGCAGGGTAACCTTCCCGCCGCCTACGTAGAGGCGGTTAGGGAGGCAATTGCGAGGGAGATTTTCTACCCCCTTGAGGCCTATCAGAGGGGGATAGAGGGACCGGTTATGGTTCAGTTTACGCTGGATAGGTCGGGAAAGGTCCTCCAGTGTAAGCCGCTGTTCGGGGAGCCTATTCTCACAGAGGCAACGTGTATAGCGATAAAAAAGGCCCGCTTTCCGAAAATTCCGGAAAGCGTGAAGAACGATACCCTGACTTTTAGACTCTCCTTAGAGTACAACCTGAAGCGGGCCTTTTCCCAGTAGGTAGTTGATGTTGGTGTTGAAGCTCTCCCGCAGGCTCAGAAGGCTTAAAGTTTGGCTCTACAACCTCCTCGAGAGCGATACGGGGCCTTACAGGCTCCTTTACGACACCTTTGCCCTCTTTGTGGTTGTAACCTCCTCTATTCCTATAATCATAGAAACCGTTGTAAAGTAGCCCCTCCCTCCGGACCTTAAAACCTTCTTCGATGACTACGAGGAGATTACCCTCTGGTTCTTCGTAATTGAGTACTTACTGCGGCTCTGGGTGGTTTCGGACTTTACAGACGACTTCAGGGCGGCCAGGGAGGCCGAAGCTTCTCCCCTTAAAGCTCTGCTCTTGGCCCTTTACCCGAAGCTCAGGTGGGCGGTTAAACCCTACTCCCTCATAGACCTTGTTGCCATACTGCCCGTTTTCAGGCCCTTTGGAACCCTCAGGCTCTTAAGGCTGATGCGCCTTTTAAAGATTTTCCGCTACACCTATGCCGTAAGGAGCCTTCTGCTTGCGGTAAAGGAGGAGGCCCCGATAATAACCTTCATACTCATAACCTTGGTCCTCTGGATAGTGACCATCTCCTCGGTGGTTTACATATACGAGTACAACGCCGGTAACAGGGCCTTCAGCTCAATTTTTGAGGCCCTCTACTGGGGAGTGGTGACCATATCCACCGTGGGCTACGGAGATATTACCCCTCAAACGAAGGTGGGCAAGTTCCTCGCCTCCCTTCTCATAAGCGGCGGCATCGTTTTGGTCTCTGCCCTTACGGCTACTTTTTCGGCAACCCTGATAAACAGGATGAACATCTTGAAGGGGGAGGGGATAAAGATGGACAAACTGAAAGAGCACCTGGTTATCTGCGGCTGGAGCGAAAGCGGTGAAGAGCTTCTTGAGCAGATAATAGCCAGGGGGCTCGATAAAGAAAAGCCGATAGTTCTCGTAACGGAGTACGACAGGAAGGAGCTCGGAGTTGAGCTGAGCCGCTATATCCTCTACAAGAGGGGCGATTTCACAAAGGAGAAGGTTCTGCTCGAGGTTTCCGTTCCCAACGCCTCCGAAGTTGTAATTCTCGGGGAGAGGCATGAAGGGCTTACCGACAGGAACGTAGATGCAAGGACCGCCTTAACGGCCATGCTTGTAAAAACGATGAACCCGTCTGCGAAGGTTTTCGTAGAGGTGCTTCACGATGAAAACGCCGAGGTGTTTGAGAAGAGGCTGAACGTAGACGGCGTTTTCATTTACGGTAAGGTGATAGGGCGGCTGCTCTTTTCCAGCATTACAAACCCGGGGGCGGAGAAGCTCTTAGACGGCCTTCTCACCTCGGAGCTCATAGAGCTCCTTCCCGTAAAGAAGCTGAAAGGGGTTAAAACTTTCGGTGAGCTGGTTGTTTGGCTTAGGAAGAAAGGGGTGCTTCCCGTAGCCGTCCAGGAGGGCAGGCGCGTTATCCTGAACCCTCCGGACGACTACCCCCTTGAAAGGGCCGAGCAGGTTATTGTGGTTAAAGGGTCGAAACCGCTTTGACTTTCTCTGCCAGTTCTTTTGCAAACGCCGATAGCCTGTTGAAGTCCTCTTCCCTGGGAAGCCCCTTTACGAGAACGGGTTCCAACCACTGGGCCTTTATGTTCTTCAGAGTCTCCTGAACGTGTTTAACCATAACTTTGCCGTTCCAGCCGTAAGAGCCTATTACCCCGAGGAACTTTGTTTTGGGCCTGAGGCCGTTTGTCAGGTAGGCAAAGGATATAACCGCCGGGTGGGCGCCTGCGAGAACCGTCGGCGAGGCTATAACTACGGCTGCGGCGTCTACAAGGTCCATGGCCGCGTTGCCCAGGTCTGCCGTTATCAGGTTGTAGGGTCTTACTATGACCCCTTCCTTTGAAAGCTCCGAGGTAAGGTGCTCTACCATGTGGCGGGTGCTCTCGTGCATAGAGACGAAGGGGATTATCACCATCGGTTTAACTTCGTCGCTGACCCACCGCTTGTAGGCTCCGGTCATAAACTCAACGTCCTTTATGACAACTCCGTGGCTCGGTGCTATTATCTCGGGGCCGAGTCTGTCTATGAGGGCCAGGTGTTTCTTTATGAAGTTCCTGAAGGGCATCATGATTTCGGCGTAGTAGCGCTTTGTCTCAAGGTAGACTTTTGCCCTGTTTTCGTCGGTTGTATCAAAGAGCTCGCTGGTTGCTATGTGGGAGCCTAAAAAGTCACAGGTAAAGAGGACCTTCTCCTCGGGGACCCAGGTGAACATGGTTTCCGGCCAGTGGACCCACGGGGCCATGAAGAACTGTAGGCTCCTGTCGCCCAGCGATAGGCTCTCCCCTTCATCTATTACCTTGAACACCTCCTCCGGCAGGTGAAGGAGGTCTTGGAGCATCTGTTTGCACTTTTTGTTGGTTACCACTTTGGCCTTCGGGAACGCCTTTAGAACGTCCGGTATCGCTCCGGAGTGGTCCTGTTCGGCGTGGTTTGAAACGATGTAGTCTATCCTTTCAATGCCGAGCTCTTTAAGGTTTTTGAACAGCTCCTCCTTTTTGTGGGGCTCTACGGTGTCTATAAGGGCGGTTTTCTCGCTCCCTTTAACGATGTAGGCGTTGTAGCTTGTTCCTTCCGGCAGGGTTACGAGCTCGTCGAACAGCACCCTGTCCCAGTCTATCGCTCCTACCCAGTAGGTTCTTTCAGATATCTGTTTTACTGCCATCACTCCTCCAGAGGTTCAAAGTCTTCCTTTCCGGCTCCGCACCAGGGGCAGGTCCAGTCGTCGGGAAGCTCTTCAAACGGCGTTCCCGGAGGTATCCCGTTGTCGGGGTCTCCCAGCTCGGGGTCGTAAACGTATCCGCAGGGAACACAATAGAACTTCTTCACGGCGGCCTCCTTAAATAGTAATGGTTCTCAATTTCAACTTATGGCCACCGGGTTAAAAGTCAACTACCGCCTCCTTACCGATAGGGCCACCTTGTCGCCCTCTTTCAGCCCCTCAACTATCTGGGTGTAGTTTTCGTCGCTCCACCCCACTTTAACGGGAACCTCTACTACTTTTCCGCCTACCACTTTGTAGACTACGTAGTGGCCGTTTTTCCACTTTACGGCCGCGTTCGGAACGACTAAAACCCCTTTGCGGACGCCGGCTATTACGGTGTTGTGGGTTGTCATTTCCGGCCTGAGGAGCTCTACGTTCTTAAAGCCCCTTGCCACAACTATGTAGTAAACCACGTTGTTGAGAATCTTGGGTTTTGGGTATATCTCCACTACTTTGCCTTTGAACACCTTCCCGGGGTAGGCGTCTACGGTGAACTCTACCGGCATACCCTTTTTGACCTTTCCTATTTCTGTTTCGTCTACGTATATCCAGTTCTCGAGCCTCTTAGGGTCGAGTATCGTCACGAACTGGGGAGCGTTGAGGCCGGCAACTACCGTTTCCCCTTTCTGGGTGGAGACGAAGGAGATTATCCCGCTCATGGGGGCGTAGATGTAGGAGTAGGAGTAGCGAATCTGGGCCTGTTTAAGGTCGGCTTCTGCTTTCTTGAGGTTCTCCTGGAATTCGGCCTTTAGCCTTTTTAGCTCTGCCTCTTGAGCCTTTAGGTTGTAAAGGGCCTGTTTAACGCCTTCTTTGGCTGCTTTTAGGTTGCTCTCTGCAAGAGCAAGGGCCTGTTTGGCCTCTTTGAACTTCTCGGGCGTTGTGTAGCCTATCGATAGAAGCTCTTTCTGCCTTTCAAACTTCCACTTTTTAACTCTGTAGTTCTCCTCCTCCGCCTTTAGTTTGGCCTCTGCCTGTTTGAGCTGGGTTTTTGCACTTTCAACGAGGAACTTCTGGCGTGCTATGCGTTCCGGGTAGCTCCTCTTTATCTCTTCCAGATTGGCCCGGGCCCTTTTCAGGGCCTCTTTAAGCTCTCTGTTGTCTATTACCGCTATGAGGTCGCCCTTTTTTACGAAGTCTCCCACTTTAACGTTTTCTTTTACCACCGTTCCGGATATCCTCGCCCCCACTTTTATCTCTGCGCCGACCTGCGGCTTTATTATTCCCGTGGCCTCTATCTCTTTTCTGACTTCTCCCTTTTTAACCGTTACTACCTGAACGGGAACGAGCTCTTGCCCCTTTCTCCCCTTTATCGCTACTACCGCTGCTGCGAGTAGTGCCAAAACTATCAGAGCAGCGAGAAACTTCTTCATAGAAACCTCCGGTTAAGAGCTGGCCGGTTGTTCTGTCGAGGTTGAGTATCGCCTGGTTGTAGCTGAGGAGTGCGTCTATGTACTCCTCTTCGCCGTTTTTCAGGGCGTTAAAGGCCTGAAGTAGTGAGACTATGTCTGTGACGCCGAGCCTGTACTCGTTTAGGCTCCGGCTGTAGGCTTTTCTGTAGAAGTTGAGGGAGCTCTCTGCCGCCTTTAGCCTTTGGTAGCCCGATTCTACGTCGGCTACGGCGTTTAGGACTTCCCGTTTTATTCGGTTTTTCAGCTCTTGGAGCTGAAGTTGGGCCACTTTAACGCCGGACTCAGCAGAGAGTGCCCGGGCCTTTGTGACTCCGCTGTCGAAAACGGGGAAGTTTATGGTGATTCCCGCCGATACCGTTTTATCGGACGGTAGGAACTGGGTGCCCGTTCTGCTGACCGAAACGCTTAAGTTTAAGTTCGGTTTTAGTGTGTCTTGGATTTGTTGAACCTGGAGCTTGGAAAGTTTTACTCCCTTCTCCTGCTGTTTCAGCTCCGGCCGCAGGCTCAGGGCTCTTTTTAGAAGCTCCTTACGGTTGATTTTCAGCTCTTCGGTGAAGAAGCAGACCTCTGGCTCTCCCTTTAGTCGGGTGTTCAGCAGTTCGTTGAGCCTGTTAAGCGTTTTCCTGTACCTGTTTTCTTCCTCTACCAGTGCCCTCTTTGCTGAGTCTACTTCCGCCTTTGCCTTTAAAAGGTCTGTAACCATTACGAGGCCCTCTCTGTACTTTTTTTGGGCCACTTTGAATATCTGCTGTGCCGAGTTTAGGAGCTCTTTCCGTATTTTCACTTTCTCCCTTTGGGCACCGGCCTCGAGGAATAGGTTGAGGGCCTGGTAGAGCTGCTCCAGTAGCGTGCCCGATAGGTTCGCTTTCTGAATTTCTACTTGGGTTCTGTCTATTTTGAGCTGGTCCAGCTGTTGGAAGTTTACGAGCTGGTCGGTGACTGTTGCCGAGAGGGTGTAGCTCTGCTGCCACCCTTTGGGGAAGGCGCTCTGGTAGTTCTCGAAGAAGGAGCCCGAGAGGGTTAGTTGGGGGAGGAAGCTCTTTTTGGTTGCTTTCTCTTGGAATAGGGCCCCTTTGAGCTGTTCCTTTGCCGCAAGAACCTGTAGGTTGCGCTCCCTTACGAGCTTTGCTACTTCGTCTGCCGTGAAGGCGAAGCTCTGCTGCGTTGCAAACGCCAAGGCGGCAAAAGCGGCGGTTAGAAGCCTCACTTTTTCTCCCTGTTTTTAAGCGTAAGGTGTTAAGAAAACATTACAGTAAGGAGGCCGGAGATTTCAAGGGTCACTGGAGCTTAACCGTTTTTACGAAGGGATATCTTAGAAGGCGGGTTTGAAGCTCCCTTTTCGGCTTGGAGAACCACACTTCAAACTCGTAGGTGCAGTTTTGAGGGTCCTTCAGCCTGAAGGTGCTCCGCGGGAACTCCTGTTTTAAAAGCCTTTTCCCGACCTTACACCTGGACCTTACCAGGGATATCTCCCCTCTGTACTTGTGAATCTTGTAACTTGAGTCACACGACGCAAAGCAGAAGGTAACCGTTGTCAGTATCGCCCCACCAACAAGCCTCGGAAGCACCGCTCCCCCGTTATTTGTTTTTTTATGGCCCCTAACCCTAAATATAGGGTAGGGGCCGCAGAGCAACTACTTTGTCTCTTTAGCGGCACCTTTCTTTTCGTAAACCTTCTCCCTTAGGAACTGGAACCACTCCTGAAGGCCCTCTCCGGTTTTTGCCGATACAACAAAGACCTTCAGGTTGGGGTTGAGCGAGAGGGCCTCTTCTTTAACTTTTTCAACGTCGAAGTCGAAGAAGGGAAGAAGGTCGGCTTTTGTGATGATGAAAACGTCGGAGGTTTTGAAGGCCTTGGGGTACTTTGCCGGCTTGTCCGGTCCTTCCGGAACCGACACGAGAACAACCCTCAGGTGCTCTCCCAGGTAGAAAGAGGAAGGACATACCAGGTTCCCTACGTTTTCGATGAAGAGGATGTCGGGGTAGCCCTCCATCTGTTTCTCAAGGGCGTGGAAGCCTTTGTGGACGAGTGGTGCCTCAAGGTGGCAGGCTCCTCCCGTTGTAAGCTGAACGGCAGCGGCCCCTTTGGCCCTCACTCTCTCTGCGTCCCTCTCGGTTTCGATGTCCCCTTCGAGAACTCCTATTTTGAACTCGTCTTTAAGGGCCTCTATCGTCTTCTCGAGGAGGGTGGTCTTTCCCGAGCCGGGAGAGCTTATGAGGTTAATTGCCAGTATGTTGTGCCTGTCGAAGTGCTCCCTGTTGGATGCGGCTACCTGCTCGTTGCGGCTCAGCAGGCTCTGCTTAATTTCTACGTTCCTCCTTGTTGTGTCGTCTGTTACAACCGTGTGGTCGTGGCTGTGGTCGTGGTTGCCACATCCGCATACGTCACACATTTTTCACCTCCTTAACCGCTACTATTGTGGTTGCTATTCCGCCCATGAAGTCTTTTACGTGTAGGGGGGTAAAGCCGGTTCCCCTGAGGATTTCGAGGAACTCCTCCTTTGTGAAGAACCGCTCTATCGATTCAAAGAGGTACTCTATCGCTTCTTTTGCTTCCTTTGACACCAGTTTGTTCGCCTCCATGAAGGAGCGGAAGAGGGCCGAGTTTATGAGGTAGACCGGGGAGAGGGAGTCGTTCCTGAAGAAGTCGAGAACTGCAAGCAGCCCGCCCCGTTTGAGGACCCGGAAGCTCTCACCTATTGTTAGTAGAGGGTCGGGTGAGTTCCTGACGCAGAAAGAGGAGAAGATTACGTCAACGGAGTTACTCTTTATAGGGTAGAACCTGTTGTCGGAGCAGACGTAAAAGGCCTTTTCCTTTAAACGCTCCTTTGCCATTTTCAGTAGGGGTTTGCTTATGTCGCAGTTTAAGAGCTTCACTCCGGGATTTTTCTTTAAAAAGAGCTTCCCCACGTTCCCTGCACCGCTGCAGCAGTCTATTACGGTTTTGGCGTTGGGGAAAAGCTCCACCACTTTATCTACGAGCGACCTTCTCCACCTGTCGGTGTAGAGAGGGCTCGATATCCTGTTTATCACGTTTTCGTAGTAGTGGGCGAACTTGCCGTTGAAGATTCTCTTTACGACCATTTCACACCTCTATTTCTGCGTCTATTACCTGAAGCTCCTCTCCCGACAGGAGCTTCAGGTCCACCGCCCCACACTTCGGACACTCCGGGAAAAACACCGTCTCCACCGTAAACTCGTGGCCGCAGCTGTTGCACCTGTACCTTATTGGCGACTCCTCCACAACGAGCTCGGTCTCCTCAAGCCCCTTAAACTGCCCCTTAAGGGCGTCAAAGGCAAAAACGAAGGAGTCCACTACTATGCCCGAGAGCTTCCCGATTCTCACCCTTACCTTCACCACCTTTTTTGCCTTCTCCCTCTCGAGCAGCTGGCTTAAAGATTCCAGAAAACCCATTGCTATAGAGGTTTCGTGCATCAGTAGCCCTCACCTTCATCGATTGCCTTTAAAACCTCATCAAGGGCGTCCCATATCTCCTTTGCCGTTTCCGGGTCGAGCTTCTCTATAGCGTTACCCACGTGAACCATAACGTAGTCGCCCTCCTTAACCTCTCCCTCCAGCAGCAGCATCAAACTGATGGTTCTCCTTACGCCTTTCGCCTCTGCAACGGCCATCGGGTAATCAACCTCAACAACCTTCATGGGAACACCTACACACATTTACGCCTCCTTAACCTTTTTCTCCCACCAGATCTGAGGGTCTTCCGGTCTCTCTTTTAACTTAGGCTCAACTCCCCACTCCCTTAACACCTTTAGAACCAGCTCCTCAACTTCGGGGAGCTTCGCCTCAAGCTCCGGAGTAAGGCCGGTGCCGGTTTCAACGGCCTTTGGTACAACCCCTATCAGCTTAACCTCCTTAGGGCAAGTGCCCTTAAGCTCGTTCAGCAACAGAACCTCCTGGAGTCCGAGCTGGTGGGGAGACAGCTTCAGCGGCAGCCTGTCTATGAAAAAATCCTCTTTCTCGTAAATCCTCACGCTACCCGGCTCCCCTTCCGCCTTAACAACGTCTACAATAACCAGTCTGTCGAGGTAATCTATCTCCGGGGAGAGGAAGATTCCTGCCGTTCCGCCGTCTATCAACACAACGTTTTCCGGAAAGTCGTACTTTGCCTTCAAAATATAGAGGAGCTTTACCCCGAACCCCTCGTCCCTCAGAAGAACGTTTCCCACGCCCATAACACCTATCTTCTCCATTTCACCTCCGGCTTAAATAAAGAAGGGGGAGCCTTTAAGCTCCCCCTTCCCCTCGGCAAACTCCGAATCTCTTAATGCTCTTTCTTTGCAAACTTGAACCCGTCGAATATAGAGGAGATAAGACCCTCGGGGTTCTTAACGTCGTTCCACACAACAATGTAGATGTGAACAAGGGCAAACCACGCAAAGTACCAGTTGAGCAGGTAGTGGATAAAGCGGGCCTCCTGCTGAGTTCCGAAAATCGCAGAACCCAGGGAGACGAAGAAGCTGTTCTCGGGGTAGAGCAGGTAAAGCCCCGAGATAAACTGGATAATTGCCAGCAGAATTGTAAAGAAGTATGCCGTTCCCGCAAGTGCATTGTGGCCGAGCCTGTGCTCGTGGTGGTCCGTCAGGTAGGCGTAGTAGAGGAGCGTAGAGAAAAGGTTCTTAATGTTCCTGCCGGTTATGGGCAGGAAGTCCCAAACCCTCTCGTACTTATTACCGAAGAACCACAGGTAGAGCCTTGCTATCACTGCACAGGTAAAGAGCATTCCCGCTATAAAGTGTATCCACCTCATCGTAGCCATTGTGAACTGGTGGCTACCCTCCATCCACGTATTGGTCCAGGGCCAGTGGATGTAGAGCCCTGTAACTATCAGCGTGAAGATAGAGGGGGCGAACGTCCAGTGGAACAGCCTCAGCAGTATGCTCCACACGTACTTCTTCTCGTAAGTTGCCATTTCGTCCCTCCTCATAGAGTTGGAGGGAGGGAAGCCCCTCCCTACAGAACCTTCACGGTTGTAATCTCGTTACCCTCGGGGTCTACCATGTGAACGGCGCAGGCTATACACGGGTCGAAGGAGTGAACCGTTCTCAGAACCTCAAGGGGCTTCTCGGGAATTGCCAGCGGGTTCCCTATCAGAGAAGCCTCGTACGGTCCCCTCTGTCCCTTGTCGTCCCTGGGGGAGGAGTTCCAGGTAGAGGGCACTACCGCCTGGTAGTTCTTAATCTTTCCGTTTTCGATTACCGTCCAGTGGGAGAGGGTTCCCCTCGGAGCCTCGTGGAAGCCGCAGCCCTTAATCTCTCCCTTGGGGTAGCTGGGCGGGTTGTAAATCTCGAGGTCTCCGCGGCCGATGTTGTCAACGAGCTGCTCCCACTGCTTCAGTGCAAGGTCGGAGAGAACCTTAGCCCTGATTGCCCTTGCAATGTGCCTACCGGGAGTGGACTGAAGGGCGTTAATGTCAACGCCGTCTGCGCTCTCTCCGATGGTTGTAAGAACGGTCCTGAGCAGGTCGAGGGCGTCGTCGGTGTACTTCTTAATGAGCTTGTGTCCCTGTGCGTAGCCAACGAGAACCTGAGCGAGCGGTCCCACCTGCATGGGAACGTAAGTGTCTCCCTTCCTGAACCTGGGAGCCTTGGTCCAGGAGTACTTACCGTTGGGGTCAACGTAGCCGCCGGGCATACCCGTGTAGTCCGGAACGGTCTCCTCGTCCCACGGATGGCGTGTCCAGTCGCCCTTGTACCAGGCGTGGGTGATGTTCTCAACAACGTTCTTAACGAAGTACTCGTCGCCAAACCTCTTGATGGGTTTAACCGTAGAGAGGTCGCCGCCGAAGATGGTTCCGCCGGGCATATCGAAAGTTTCCCCTTTCGGGTCCTGGGGAAGGTCGGGCACTGCAAGGTAGTTGTCTACGCCCCTTCCGTACTGGAGCCACTCCTTGTAGAAGGCGGAGATTGCGATAACATCGGGCAGGTAGCAGTTGTGGACGAAGTCCCTAACCTCTTCAAGGAGCTGCTTAATGTAGTAGAGCCTCTCCATGTTCAGTGTGGCTTCGTTGTTGGGGTTGATTGCCGTAGAAACGCCGCCTACTGCAAGGTTCTGAATGTGGGGGTTCTTACCGCCTAAGATTGCAATGGCCTGGTCGGCCTTCCTCTGGAAATCGAGAGCCTGGAGGTAGTGGGTAACGGCTATGAGGTTAACCTCGGGGGGAAGCTTCATTGCCGGGTGGCCCCAGTAGCCGTTTGCAAAGGGACCGAGCTGACCGCTGTCTACAAACTTCTTGAGCTTATCCTGAACCGCCTTGAACACGGAGGCACCGTTTAACCTCCAGTTCTGGTAGCTTTCGGCGATTTTGGCCGCCTTGTGGGGGTCTGCCTTGAGTGCAGACACAACGTCTACCCAGTCGAGGGCGGAAAGGTGGTAGAAGTGGACGATGTGGTCGTGGAGCGCGTGGGCGGCGATTATGATGTTCCTTACCATTTGGGCGTTGTAGGGAACCTCAAGGTTGAGGGCGTTCTCAACCGACCTTACGGAAGCTATGGCGTGGACGGTTGTACAAACGCCGCAAATCCTCTGGGCAAACATCCACGCGTCGTCGGGGTCCCTTCCCTGGAGGATTACCTCGATTCCCCTCCACATCTGGGAAGAGGAGTAAGCGTCCTTAATGTATCCGTTCTCGGGAACAACCTCTATCCTTAAGTGACCCTCAATCCTCGTAATCGGGTCTACTACTACTCTGTTCGCCATTGTTTAACCTCCCCATGTGGGTTTTTATTCTTCAGACTTGGAACCTGTTGCAAGGCGCTTTGCTACGCCAACGCCTGCGTGAATTGCAAGGGCAGCTGCTGTAACGCCGAGAGCCACCTTACCAACCTCTGTAGCGCTTGCCTGAATACCTTTGCCGGCTCCCGGAATCTTAACGTTAGGCAGCCTCTTGTGGAACGGAGTCATAGTGTCCCAGAAGTGGGGCTCTGTACAGCCGTAACAGCCGTTTCCTACCGATACGGGCCACACCTCTACATCGTTGAAGCGGATAACAGGGCAGTTGGAGTAGGTTTCGGGGCCCTTACATCCAACTTTATAAAGACAGTATCCGAGCCTGTGGCCCACGTCTCCAAACTGCTCAACGTAGCGGCCTTCATCGAAGTGGGGCCTACGCTCACAGTGGTCGTGAATCTTCCTGCCGTATGCAAACAGAGGTCTGCCGTGAACGTCTGTAGGCGGTAACTTCTTGAAGGTCAGGAAGTAGAGAACCGTTGCAAGGAAGTTGTGGGGGTTGGGCGGACATCCCGGCACTTTAACTATGGGCTTGTCCTTGATGATTTCGCTTACGCCAACGGCGCCTGTGGGGTTGGGGTTTGCGGCCTGGATTCCTCCGAAGGAGGAACAGGTTCCGATTGTGATGATTGCAAGTGCCTTCTCTGCCGCTTCCTTAACGATTTCTACCGCCGTTTTGCCGGCGATTTTACAGTAGATTCCGCCGTCTTTGAGGGGGATTCCTCCCTCTACAACGAGGATGTAGTTACCTCTCTTGATGGCGTTGTCCAGGTTCTGCTCGGCCTGCTCTCCGGCGGCGGCCATCAGCGTTTCGTGGTAGTCCAGGGATATGAGGTCCAGGATAAGGGTTGCAATGTCGGGGTGTGAAGCCCTGAGCAGGGACTCGGAGCACCCTGTACACTCCTGGAACTGGAGCCAAACAACGCTCGGGCGTTTAGGGTCCGATGCGGCCTCGGCCACTTTCGGAACCATCTCCATCGGCAGTCCCATGGCCGCTGTTGCTATGGCGCAGGCTCTGAGGAAACCCCTACGGGACATGGTTCTGGGAATTCCCCCCAAGAAGAGGCTTCTGTTCATGGTTCCCTCCTAAGAGTAGTTTCACTGCTCAATAAGCATTGAGGCACTGTTCTATGATTCATTTTAAAGAATGGATAATCGGATGTCAACGACATGCTAATTTTCTTTTTTTAGAATTTACCAAATAACTGATGAATACTTCTAATATAAGGAAAACTTTATTGTATGGAAGGGTGAGGATTCGGAGGAGGGAGGGAGTCCCCCGGGAAGGTTACTCCTCTCCGAAGAGAACTTCAACGATTTCCCTTACCTTTCTGTCGTTTACTCTGTAGAGGACCTTCGTTCCTTCCTTCCGGAATGTAAGTATTCCCAGCTCTTTCATCAGCCCCACGTGTTGTGAAACTTTGGGCTGTGATATTCCAAGGGCTTCAACCAGCTCCTTCACACACCTCTCTCCGTCCATCGTCAGCAGAACGATTGCCAGCCTCTCGGGGTGACCGAGAACTTTCAGTAGCTCCGCCTTCGAGAGGAGCTCTTCCCTCTCTACCTGGTACAGCTCTACCATTAGAACACCTCCTCTTCTCTGTTTTCTACGGAGTTCCACGCCCTGTAGAACTTCCGCAGTTTGTTGTCGCTCCACTTGGGAACGGGAAGCCCGAGCTCTACCCGCTCTATGATTTCTGCAACGTTGTGGAGCATTTTCTCTTTTAGGAGAGCGGAAATTCTATCAAGCTCTCCGTTTTCCGGTTTAAACAGTAGCTCCCCGGGGAACTTCTGTTGAACCTGGGCAAGGGTCCTCCACCCCCTCTCGCTCCTCACTATGAACAGGGCCTCCTTCTCCCCTTTAAGGGGAACGTAGGTGAGGTCGCTCCCCTTGGCACACAGGTTGAGGCAGTATCTACAGGCGGTATTGGAGTAGTAGTGGTGGACGGCGGGCTCTAACTCTACCTCCTCTCCCTCTGCCGTTTCGGTTATCAGTTTGCCTCCGTCTATGTAGCTCTTAACCGGTGTGAGCCTTCTGCCTGTGATTTCGAGCATTTCGGCCTCGGCCGCCTCCTTGGTTGTGCTCCCGAGGCACAGGAGGCCCACTTTCAGCGCCACGGCTGTTTTCGCCCAGTTGCACCCTATACCGAAGTACTGGGCCTTGTTCAGGCCGTCGATTAGGCAGGAGGGGCCGAAGATTGCAAGCTTGTTTAGCCGGTGTTTCTGTATTGCCGTTTTCAGCAGTTTGTTAACCCCGAAGAACCTGTTGAGCCTGTTTATCTCTACCTCTTTTTCGTCTTTTGCCAGAATAGGGGTTCCCTCCCGGTTGGCCGTTAGAAGGCCGTCTATCATTCGGGACTTAAACATCAGCTTGAAGAGCCTCTCAAGGGGCGTTCCTTCCCGGGACTCTACCTTAAACGCCCTTTTGAACTCTCCTATGAGGAACTCTCTGTTAAGGTTGAGCATTCTCCCTCTCCTTAGGTGTAGGTGGGTTGGGGGTAGGGTTTGAAGCTCTGAGGACACGCGGCCAGGCAGGAGCCACAGTGAACACAGATTTCCGGCGTAAAGTTGGGTTTTCCGCTTTCGAGGTCGGTCGATATAGCCCTTGCGGGGCAGGCGGTTGAGCAGGTCCCACACCCTACACAGAACCCTTTGTTTACCACCTCCGATATGAGGTCGAAGCCGCAGGCGTTGTGGGAGTGGGCCATGAATTCAAAGGGTGTGAGGAAATCTTCGTTGACTTCAAGGAGCGCCAGGAAGAAGCTGTAGAGCAGCGACGGGTTCGGGGGGCAGCCCGGTATGGCGTACTTGATTTTACCCCTGAGGAGTTCCACTTCCGTAATCGGGACGAACGACTGGTGGGTGGGTTGGGGAAACTGGTTTCCCCTTGAAAAGCGCCTTACCCCTCCGAAGGAGGCACACCCGCCTACCGCTACAATGAGCTTCGCCTTCTCCGAGAGCTCCCTGACGAGCCTGGCGTGGTTTCTGTCCTCTATGCAAACCGCTCCTTCAACGAAGGCAACGTCGAGGTGAGGTACCTCTTTTCTCTTTGTGAGCATGTTGGAGTAGGCCAGCTCTACCGTGTCGAGAATCTCAACGGCCTCTTCGAACATATCCAGGAAGGCCACCTGGCAGCCGCTACAGCTCGAGAAGTGGAAGAAACCGACTTTCAGCTTGAAGTCGTCCTCTTCAAAGAGTCGGCTGTCTCTGTAGAACATGGCTTCTCCGTTAGTGGGCGGCACACACAATACAGGGGTCGTAGGCCCTTACGATGAACTCTGCCGCCTTTGCCGGTGCCCCCTTTAGCGCTTCCGCAATTGCGGAGAAGTTTATCTCCGTAGGCACTACAATTTTATAATATATGATTTTTCCAGATTTATCTACTTTAACGGCGTGGATGTTCGTCCCCCTGGGAGCCTCGTGAACGCCTATTCCCAGCCTCTCACCGTCCGACGAGGGGGCGGTGCGGTTGAGGAGTTCGCGGTTGAAGGAGTGTTCAGATAGTATCTCCTCTATTCTCTTGAAGGCCTCCAGGTTCTCGAGGGCCCTTAAGAGGTGAAGCTCCTTTACTCCCCCTTTAGGTTTGTAGCCTTCAAAGAGCACTTTCCTTGCCCTCGGTCCTGTTTCAACGGCCCTGCCGTTGGGGAATGGGAAGAGGTTGGTCGCCCGCCTTTTAAGCTCTCCGGGGAGTAGTTCTTGGGGCATTTTAAACTGAAAACGGTTGAAGTCTACGGGTTTACCGTAGAACCGGTCGGTTGCGAAAAAGGGGAGAGAGTGTTTGCCGAGCTCTTCGGGTAACCCTTCCCTCTTCCACAGGGAGTTGAGACCCTCCTTGAACGACTCGAGGCTATCTCTCAGCAGCGGCAGGGTGGCCTCTACCGTTTTCAGTAGCTTCTCCTGGAGTCTCGGTTCAATCGCTTCGGCCACTCCCCCCACCTTAACATTTGGGGAGTGAATAATCTCCCCTCCTATAGACTCCAAGAGCTCTCCGGCCACCTTCCTTATGCGCTGAACCTGTCTTATGAAGGCGAGCTGCTCGTCCTTTTGGGGGAAGAGGTCTTCTGAAACGACTATCTGGTGGAGCAGGTTGTTGTAAACCCTGACGGCAAGGCCCAGAAGCTCCCGCAGTAGCTCTGCCTTCGGCGGAACCTCTATGTTGCACGCCGCCTCTACGGCCCTTGCGGCCGCAATGGAGTGGGTTACCTGGCACAGGCCGCAGATTCTGCTGGTTAAAACGGGGGCTACCGTTGCATCCTTTCCCACGAGGAGGGTTTCAAAGCCCCGAACGGGAACGAGGGCGTAGTAAAAGCCCCTTTTAACGGTTCCGTTTTCAACTTCTAAGAAGAGTCCGGAGTGTCCTTCGGTAAGGGGGATACCTTCCAGTTTAACGACCTTTCTCACGCCAAACCTCCGTAAACCGCCTGACCGAGACAGATTCCCCCGTCGTTCGGAGGAACTATCTGGTGTGTGAGAACGGTTATCCCCTCCTCTCTCAGCCTTCTGCTCAGTTTCTCGGTCAGTATTCTGTTCTGAAAAACGCCGCCCGAGAGCCCTACTTTTCGGCAGTTAACTGCCGAGAGGGCTTCCTTTACGGCCTCAACAGTTGACTCAACCACCCAGTTGTGGAACTTGGCTGCAGCCTCGTTAACGCTTACGCCTTTTTCTATGTCTTTTAGTAGTGCTTCTACCATTTCGCTCCAGTCTATAACCCCCTCTCTTAAAACTACCGGGTAGTGCTCTTGGGTGTGGAATCCCGAGGCCGCCTCTTCGAGGAGGATGGCTCCCTGGGCCTGGTAGGAGACTTTCAGTTTTATCCCGAGCAGTGCGGCAACTCCGTCGAAGAGCCTCCCCATACTGCTCGTTGTGGGTGAGTTTATTCCCTTCTCTACCATCTGTTTAACAAGGCTTACTTCCCTTTCGAGCCCCTTGAGCCATGCGCCGGGCTCTACCCCCAGCTCTAAGAGCAGGGAAACAGCGCACCGGAAGGGCTCCTTTACAGCTTTGTCCCCTCCGGGGAGCTTGAACTGTTTGAGGTGAAACAGCCTTTCGAACTCGGTGTATCCGGCTTTCAGAACCTCTCCGCCCCATACGGTTCCGTCGGGCCCCAGGCCGGTGCCGTCGAAGGTAACTGCAACAATCTCTTCGTTAAGGGGCACTTCGTTTTCGGCCATAACAGAGACGGCGTGGGCGTGGTGGTGGTAAATCTGTTTCACCCTGTCTTTAAAGAGCTCTTTTGCCAGTTTTGTCGAGAAGTACCCGGGGTGGTGGTCACACACCACCACTTCGGGCTCACACTCAAAGAGCTTCAACATATCGGCCACCGTCTCCTTCAGAAACTCTTCGGCCTTCAGGTTGTCTGTGTCCCCCACGTGTTGCGAGATGAAAACTCTGTTCCCCTTTCCCACCGCCACCGTTACCTTCATGTGGGGCCCTATGGCAAGCACCTCCCTCTTGAGCTTAAACGGCAGCAGAACCGGCAAAGGGGCGTAGCCCCTTGAGCGCCTTATGGGAACTACTCTATCTCCTATCACCCTCACAACCGAGTCGTCGCACCTTCTGGCAATCGGTCTGTTGTGGCACAGGGCTCCGTCGAGCAGGCTGCCCAGCGCTTCGATTGCCTCGCTGTTCTCCTTCATTATGGGCTCATCTGTGATGTTGCAGCTCGTTGCAACCAAGGGTCTGTTTACCTCTCTGCATATAAGGTGGTGGAGGGGAGTGTACGGGAGGAAGGCCCCCACCGTTTCGGTGTCGGGAGAGACCGAAGGGGCCAAGGTAGAACCCTTCTTCTTCCTGAGAATCACTATCGGCGACTCAACGCCCGTTACGGCTATCTCCTCCAGCGGGCTCAGGTAAGCGTGCTCTTTCAGCTGGTTTAAATCTTTGAACATAACGGCAAAGGGTTTTTCTTCACGGTTTTTCCGCCGGCGAAGCTCTCTAACGGCCTTTTCGTTCGTTGCGTCGCAAATCAGGTGAAATCCCCCGAGCCCTTTAACGGCCACTATCTTCCCCTGAGTTATCCACCTGCAGACCTCTTTTACCGCTTCGTCTTCCTCTGCAACGGTTTGCCCGGTTTCGTCTACCAGCCACACCTTGGGGCCGCACGCGGGGCAGGCGTTGGGCTGGGCGTGGAACCTCCTGTTCTTCGGGTCTCTGTACTCTTTTAGGCACTCGGGACACATTTTGAACTCTCTCATGGTTGTGTTTTCCCTGTCGTAGGGGAGGGATAGGATGATTGTGAACCTGGGGCCGCAGTTGGTGCAGTTTATAAAGGGATAGCGGTAGCGTCTGTCTTGCGGGTTAAAGAGCTCCCTGAGGCAGTCGGGGCAGGTGGCAAGGTCGGGGAGTACCGCCACCTGGACTTCGCCGCTTTTTTGGCTCTTCTTTATCTGAAACTCTCTATAACCAACCTCCGGCAGGAACTTAAACTCCATACTGTAGATTCTGGCCGCCGGTGGCTTTTCCTGCTTTATCCGTTCTATGAAGCTGCGGAGCTTCCCCTCCTCCCCTTCAACCTCTATTACAACGCCCGTTTCGCTGTTTAAGACGAACCCTTTTAGGCCCATCTGGGTTGCCAGCCTATAGATGAAGGGCCTGAAGCCGACGCCCTGAACGGCACCTGTTATGAAGAGTTTTAACCTCATGGAGCCTCCTGCTGAAACCTTAATATAATTAGCCCAAAAGTTTACTCTACCTGGAGTCGGCATGAAGGAGCTGGTTAGAGAGAGGATTTTAGAGGCCGTAACTTCGGTATACGGAGACGACGCCGCTGCTGTGGCCGAGAGGGCTACCGTAGAGAAGCCGAAGAAGAGTGAGTTCGGGGACTTTGCGACAAACGTCGCCTTTCTGCTTGCAAAGGTTGTGCGCCAGAACCCGAGGGTTGTAGCCCAGGAGCTTGCAGCCAAGCTCTCCGGGGTTGAAGAGTTTGAGAAGGTTGAAGTTGCCGGAGGAGGGTTTATCAACTTCTTCTTAAGTCAGAAGGCCTACGAGAACTTGCTGGTTCAGGTTGTTGAGACCGACTTTTACGTTTCCGACGTAGGCGGAGGAGAGAAGGTCCTCCTGGAGTACGTTTCTGCAAACCCTACCGGCCCCTTGCACGTTGGTCACGGCAGGGGAGCCGTTGTGGGCGATGTTCTCTACCGTATTATGAGGCTTACCGGCTACGTTCCCGAGAGGGAGTTCTACATTAACGATGCCGGCAGGCAGATAAGGCTTCTGGGTCTTTCTATCTACTTAAGGGCCAAGCAGCTTAAAGGGGAGAACGTTGAGCTCCCCGAAGACGCCTACAGGGGCGACTACATAGTTGAACTTGCCAAGAAGCTCCTTGAGGAGGTGCGTCCCGACCTTCTCGACCTTCCGGAAGAGGAGGCCGTAGAGGTTGCCGCCCAGTTCGGGAAGGAGGAGCTTCTTAAGGAGATAGAGGCCGACTTAAAGAAACTGAGGGTTGAGTTTGACAACTGGTTCAGCGAGAAGAGTTTGCACGACTCGGGGAAGATTGAAGAGGTGCTGAAGCTCCTCGAGGAGAAGGGCCTTCTCTACGAGAAGGACGGTGCCCTCTGGCTAAAAACCACCCTCTTCGGAGACGATAAAGACCGTGTGGTGAAGCGTTCAACAGGCGAATACACCTACTTTGCCGCCGACATAGCTTACCACTACGACAAGCTTAAGAGGGGCTACGACAGGGCCGTAGACGTTTGGGGTGCCGACCACCACGGCTACATTCCGCGGGTAGAGGCGGCCCTCAAGGCCCTCGGTGCCCCCGAAGGGTGGCTGGAGGTTGTGCTCATTCAGATGGTGAAGCTCTTTAAAGGCGGCAAAGAGGTTAAGATGTCTAAGCGTAAAGGGGACTTTGTTCCCCTGAGGTGGCTTATGGAGCAGGTGGGCGTTGACCCGGTTCGCTTCTTCTTCCTCCTTAAGCGCCACGACACCCCCCTCGACTTCGACCTGGACCTTGCCGTCTCTACAAGCAGCGACAACCCCGTTTACTACGTTCAGTACGCCCACGCAAGGCTGTGCAGCGTTCTCGATAAGGCGAAGGAGAGGGGATTCCTCCCCTCCAAGGAGAACCTCGACCTGCTCAGCTCCGACGAGGAGAGGAAGCTCATAACCGGGTGTTACCAGCTTAAGTACGAGCTTCAGCAGGCCGCCCAGAAGAGGGAACCCCACAGGCTCACCTACTACCTCATAGAGCTTGCATCTACGCTTCACAGGTTCTACAACAAGCACAAAGTTATAAACGAGGACAATCCGCAGCTTACAAGGGCCAGGCTCTACCTTGTTGAGGCCGTGAGGAAAACGGTGGCAACTGGCCTTGCCATACTCAACGTTTCTGCACCGAGGAGGATGTGATGGAAGGAGGGAGGAAGATTCAGGCTCTCTTAGGCGTAGCTACGGTTATTCTCCTGACCCTCTCCTACTCAGTGGGCTACTACGTGGGTAAGGAGGCCGGGGTTCAGCAGGAGAGGAAGAAGTGTGAGGCCGAGAAAAAGCAGCTCATTAAAACCCTGGCCCAGATAAACCCGGTTTCAAGGCCTCAAACGCCCATAGAGAGCAAAGTTGTAGAGGGGATAGTGGGGATGAACTCCACCTCCCAAACGGGCTCCCAGGTGAAGCCCGAAAAACCTAAGAAACCCGAGAAACCTTCTGCTGTAGCCGAAAATACAACCAAAAAGGCCTCCGAGAAAACGGCCTCCGGTGTGCCTGCCTCTGGCGCTAACGGGAAAGAGGGTGCAGAGAAAAGGGCTGAAAAGGTCGCCTCTGCCGAGCCCAAGGCCCGGCATAGCGTTAAAGCTGCCTCCGAGGCTCCTCAGGTTCACCGGCCTTCCGGGAAAGCCGGAGCCGAGGCCAAAAAACCTCAGAAGGTTTACTACCTGCAGGTTGGCGTCTTTAGAAACGAGAAGAACGCCGAGAAACTCGTAAAAGAGCTTCAAACCAAGGGCTTTTCCGCCCGTCTTGAGCGTGCAGGCAGAGTTTACAAAGTTGTGGTGGGAGAGTTTTCCTCCTGGCACAGGGCGGTTGCTGTTCAGAAGGAGCTTAAAAGGGAAGGCTACACATCCATTCTCAGGTGGAGGAAACAGTGATAGATACCCACGCACACCTCCACTTCCCCCAGTTTGACCCCGACAGGGAAGAGGTTGTAAAAGAGTGTGAGGAGAAGCTCGACGCCGTTATCACAGTCGGTTGCGACCTTGAAGACAGCAAAAAGGCCATAAAACTTGCAGAGAGCTCCAAGAACATCTACGCTACCGTGGGCATTCACCCCCACGAGGCCGAGCGCTACAGCGAAGCCGACTACAACAGGTTTGTAGAGCTTGCCCGTTCGAGTCCGAGGGTGGTTGCCCTTGGGGAAATGGGGCTGGACTTTTACAGGAACCTCTCTTCCAAGGCCAAACAGTACGAGATTTTTAAGATGCAGGTTGAAGCGGCAAAGGAGCTGAACCTCCCGGTTGTAATCCACACGAGGAACGCCGCCTCCGAGATGGCCTCCTTCATAAGAGAGAACTTTAACGGCGTTAGAGGCGTTGTCCACTGCTTCAGCGGGGAGAAAGAGCTCCTCGAGGCGGCCCTCGATGCCGGCCTCTACATCTCATACTCCGGGATAGTTACCTACCCGAAGAACTCGGCTCTTAGGGAGACTTTAAAGTACGTTCCCTCCTCGAGGCTCCTTGTTGAGACCGACTGCCCCTACCTTGCGCCTCAACCCGTAAGGGGCAGGAGGAACAAACCCACCTACGTTGCCTACACCGCCAAGGTTATCGCCGACGTTCTCGGACTGAACTTTACCGATGTAGACAGAATCACAACGGTTAACGCCAAACGCCTTTTCGGCCTGCCCTTAACTGCCGAGGAGTCTAAGGAGAGGCTCGTTTACCAGGTAGGAGACAGGCTCTACGTGAACCTCACCGGGAAGTGTCCGTGCAGCTGTCGGTTCTGCTTCCGCGGCGTTGAAGACTACATACTGGGCTACAACCTCAACCTCTCCCGGGAGCCTATACCGGAAGAGTACATGTACCGGATTAAGAACCCGGGAGTTTATTCCGAAATCGTCTTCTGCGGCTACGGTGAACCTTTTGAGAGGTTTGAGGCCCTCAAGAAGGTGGCCCAGTGGATAAAGAAGTTCTCCAAGGATACCCCCGTAAGGGTCGATACCTGCGGCCTCGGCTACCTGATAACGGGCGATGAAACGGTTCTGGACCAGCTTAAAGGTTTAGTTGACTCTTTCAGCGTAAGCCTGAACGCCTCCTCTCCCGAGGAGTACTACAGGGTTGTTCGCCCCCGGTTCGGCCCGGGTAGCTGGGAGTCTGCCCTGAAGTTCATAAAAGACGCCAAGGAGAAGGGCTTTAAAGTTACGGTTACCGCCGTAGCCTATCCCGGCTTTGACGCCGAGTCCTTCAAAAGGCTCGCCTCCGAGCTCGGGGTGGAGTGGAGAATTCGTCCGTTTAAGAGGTTTAAACCATGGGAAGAGTAGTGAGATTCGCCGTCTCTATAGACGAGAAGCTCCTTGAGAAGTTCGACCAGTTCATAAAGGAGAGAGGGTACGTCAGCCGCTCCGAAGCCGTAAGGGACCTGATTAGGGCCGCCCTGATAGAGGAGGACCTGAGGGAGGAGGACTTCGCCTTCGGCACCCTCACCCTCGTTTACGACCACCACCAGAGGGAGCTGGCAGAGAGGATAACAGAGATTCAGCACGGCTACCTCGAGAACATCATAGCCACCATGCACGTTCACATAGACCACCACCACTGCCTTGAGACCCTTGCGGTGAAGGGAAAGGTTAAAGACCTTAAAGAGCTTGCTGGTAAAATTCTCTCTCTGAAGGGGGTTAAGCACGGCAAGCTCGTTTTCACAGGCGTTGAGCCGTAGTAAACGGACCCTATATTAACTGCAAACCAAAGTTATCGGAGGTGAAAGGTGGCAGGCCACTCCAAATGGGCCAATATTCGCCATAGAAAAGCCGCTCAGGACGCAAAGAGGGGCAAAATCTACACCAAACTCGCCCGTGAGATTACCGTTGCCGCCCGTGAAGGGGGCGGAGACCCCGAGACCAACCCGAGGCTTAGGGCAGCAATTGAGAGGGCCCGTAAGTTCAACATGCCCAAGGAGAATATTGAAAGGGCCATTAAGAGGGGAACCGGCGAGATTGCAGGTGAAGCGTACGAAGAGGTAACCTACGAGGGTTATGGTCCCGGCGGAGTCGCAATCATCGTTAAGTGCCTTACCGATAACAGGAACAGAACGGCCTCCGAGGTGCGCCACGCCTTCTCTAAGCACGGGGGCAACCTGGGAACCTCCGGATGCGTTTCCTGGATGTTTGAGAGGAAGGGAGTTATTACCGTTCCCGCCGATAAGTTCGACGAGGAGACCGTTATGCTCGCCGCAATCGATGCCGGCGCCGACGACGTTGTCAGGGAGGACGATAAGTTCGTTATCTACACCCAGCCTACCGAGCTTGAGGCTGTTAGGAAGGGGCTTCTCGATGCGGGTATAGAGGTTGAGGAGGCAAAGCTCGACCTCATTCCGACCACAACCACAAGGGTTGAGGGTGAAACTGCCCAAAAGGTTCTGAAGCTGCTCATGGCCCTTGAAGACCTCGACGACGTTCAGGAGGTTTACTCCAACTTCGACATGCCGGAAGAGGTTATGAATAATGCTTAAAAGGCTTCTACCCCTGCTCCTGTTGCCGGGGGTAGCTTTGGGGGGAGAGCTTCAAACGGCCGTTCACACAGAGGCCTCCCTCCTCCTCCCCTACGTTTCACGCTCGAAGCCGGTAGGGGATATCTTCTTCAACATTCCCTGGGACCAGCCCTCCTTTCAGTTCTGGAGGGCCTACTACAGAAAGCGTTCAAACAGGCTCAGGCTCTACGCCAAGGTCGATGCCTTCAAGGTTTTCTACCCTATGGTCTCAAAGATTTTTAGGGAAGAGGGACTCCCTCCCGACCTTGCCCTCCTTGCGATTATTGAGAGTAACGGCAACCCTGCCGCCGTTTCAAAGGCCGGAGCTGCGGGCCTTTGGCAGTTAATGCCCTACACTGCAAGGCGGCTCGGTTTAAGGGTTAACAGGTTCATCGACGAACGGTTCGACGTTGAGAAGTCTACGAGGGCCGCGGCCAGGTACCTGAAGCTGCTCCACTCCATGTTCGGCCGTTGGGACCTTGCAATTGCCGCCTATAACGCTGGGCCGGGCACCATAAAGGAGCGTTTGCGTAAGCTGGGGGCCGACCAGTTCTGGGACCTTACGAAGCTCCCCAACGAAACCCTCAACTACGTGCCCAAGTTCTACGCCCTGCTCTCTGTTGTTAAGGAGCACCGCCTCCTTGAAAGGCCCGTTAAAGACAGGCTCGTGAAGGTGAAGGTAACGACGAGGACGGCCCTTTACAGCCTTTCCCGAACCTTAAAGGTGCCCTACCAGCTGTTGAGACTCTACAACCGGCAGTACAGGAGGGGAATAGTTCCCGCCGGTTACAGCGTTTACCTGCCCCTTTCGTTTGTTAGGAGCTCTCACCTTGTTAAGTACCTTAAGGGGCAGGAGGTTTACGCCTATACGCCCAGGCGTCCGGTTAAGCTCTCGGTTCTTGCAAGGCGGTTCGGAGTGAGCCTGAAGCTCCTTAAAGAGGTAAACAGAATAAGAGGCAAGTACGTTTACAGGGGAAGGACGGTTCTCATAGTTAAACTCCCCTCTGAAGAGAGGTTCAATGAGCGCGGTTAAGCCGGAAGATACGGTTATCCTATACGACCCCGAAAAGGACAAAAAGTACATAGTTAACCTTGCCGTTACTTCGGGCAAGTTCAATACGGAAAAGGGAGAGATAGAGCTGGAGTCGTTGGTGGGCCTTCCCTACGGCTCCGAGGTTAAAACCCACTTGGGCCACGTTTACTACCTTCTGCCGTGTACCCTGTACGAGTTCATAATGTACAAACTCCGGAGGCTTACCCAGATAATCTACCCTAAAGACGCCGCTTACATAGTCCTCAGGCTCGACGTAAAGCCGGGAGACCTGGTTGTTGAGAGCGGTATCGGCAGTGGAGCTCTTACGGCGGTTTTTGCCCAGCTTGTAGGCCCGGAGGGAAAAGTTGTCAGTTACGAGAGGAGGGAGGAGTTCGTTAAGAATGCCCTCTCGAACCTCCGCAGGTTCGGTCTTGCCGACAGGGTTGAGGTGAAGCTCAGGGATATAGAGGAGGGGTTCGACGAGAGAGAGGAGGCCGACGCTCTCTTTTTAGACGTTAGGGAGCCTTGGCTTTACCTCGATAGAGCCTACGCCGCCTTGAAGCCCGGCAGGATGTTGGGGGTTCTGCTTCCCACCGCCAACCAGGTGATAGAAACCTTGAAAGGTTTAAAAGAACTACCCTTTATAGATGTTGAGGTCTGTGAGATACTTCTCCGGAGGTACAAAACCGTTCCGGAGCGTTTCCGGCCGGAGGACCGTATGCCGGCCCATACGGCTTACCTGCTCTTTGCCAGGAAGTTAAAGGGGGAAAAGAGTGGAAGCGTTTAGGTTCATCTCAGAGGCGGGTATTGTAGGCTACATCCTGCTTTTCCTTTCGGTTGTCTCCCTTGCAGTGATAATTCAGAAGCTCATAACCTTAAGGCTTTCTAAGCTGATTCCGAAGGAGGACTTTAAGCTCCTTGCGGACTTTATAAGGAGGGGCTCTTTAGGAGATGCCGTAGAGCTGTGTAAGCGCAGGAAGAACCTGCTGACCGAGGTTGTCCACGAGACCTTTAAGCACGTGGCCCTGAACCCTACAAGAGAGACCTTCCTCTCGGCCTTTGAGGTAAGCGCCCGCAAGAAGATGATGGAGCTTGAGAGGGGGATGGCCCTGCTTGCCACCGTTGCGGCGATTTCTCCCCTTTTGGGGCTTTTGGGAACCGTTATAGGTATGGTGAAGATATTCGGCGTTTTAACCGCCGGGGGCGGTGCCATCGGGAACCCTCAACAGCTGTCTGCAGGTATTGCCGAGGCCCTTCTTACTACGATATTCGGCCTTGTGGTTGCCATTCCGGCGGTTGTTATGTACAACCTGTTCAACAAGAAGCTCGACAAAATAGCGGCCGAGCTTGAGGCGGCCGGTGTTTTCTTTGCCAACGCCCTCGGAAGAAGGCAGAAGCAGTGAGGAGTCTCGTAACGTGGAACGTTAACTCCGTTAGGGCAAGGCTTAGCTACATTTCTTACTGGCTTGAAAGGGAGCGTTGGGACTTCCTTGCCCTTCAGGAGACGAAGGTCCCCGACGAGCTGTTCCCGGAAGGTGTCTTTAAGGAGCTCGGTTACGGCGTTGTCTATCACGGCCAGAAGGCCTACAACGGGGTTGCCCTCTGTTTCAAGGGTGAGCCCTTGAGGGTTTTAAAGGGCTGGCCCGACGGCGAAGACGACGAGAAGAGGTTGATTACGGTTTGGCTTGAGCCTTTCCCGATTGTTAACGTTTACGTTCCCAGGGGCGGGGAAAAGGGCTCTGAAAGGCACGCCTTTAAGCTCTACTTCCTTACTAAGCTGAAGCTGTTTCTGCAGGAGAGCTTCTCTCCCGATGAACCCCTTGCCGTGGTGGGCGACTTTAACGTTGCCCGCTCGGAGCTCGACGTTTACGACCCTGCCGTTTGGCGGGGGAGGCCCGGCTTTATGGAGGATGAGCGACAGGCTTTCGAGGAGCTTCTCTCCTTCGGGCTCTTCGACCTCTTCAGGGAGCTTCACCCAGACGAGCCGGGCTACACCTGGTGGGACATTGAGACCGGCGGCTTTGCCCGCAACAGAGGTTTGAGAATCGACTACATCTTGGTTACCGAGCCCCTCCTTAAAAGGGCACAGGAGTGTAGGGTTTTGAGGGAGGCCCGAAGGAAACTCGGCGGGCTTTTACCTTCAGACCACGCTCCTTTAGTTGCCGCCTTTCGGATATAATTGACGGAAGCTCTTGACCTTAAGGAGGTTCCAATGTCTTTAAAGGACCACCCCATTCTCCGGGCCGCAAGGGGAGAAAAGACCGACTACACCCCCATCTGGATAATGAGGCAGGCCGGCCGCTACTCCGAGCGTTACAGGAGGATAAGGGCAAAGGCTGGCTCTTTCATGGAGCTGTGCAGGAACCCCGAGCTTGCCGCCGAGGTTACCCTTATACCGATAGAGGAGATAGGCGTAGACGCCGCAATTCTCTTCTCCGACATCCTCGTTCCCGTAGAGAAGATGGGAATAGAGGTTAAGTTCGTTGAGGGTAAGGGACCCGTTCTCTCCCCTAAGGTTGAAACCGCCGACGATGCAAGGCGTTTAAAGGTGCCCGAGCCGGAGAAAGACCTTCCCTACGTTCTCGAAACGATTCAGCTGATAAAGAGGAGGTTAACCGACAGGCCCCTCATAGGCTTCTCCGGAGCACCTTTTACCCTTGCCTCCTACATGCTCGAAGGGGGAAGCTCCAAGAACTACATAAACGCCAAATCCGCCATGTGGAACAGCCCCGAGCTCTGGGATACGCTGATGGGTAAGCTGGTGGACACGGTTGTTGAGTACCTCTCCGCCCAGATAGAGGCGGGAGTGGACCTCGTTCAGATTTTCGACTCCTGGATGGGCGTTCTCTCCAGGGAGGACTACGAGCGGTTTGTCTTTCCCTACACTGAAAAGGTGGTTAAAGCCCTTAAGGAGAGGCACCCTTCCGTTCCGATTATCCACTTCGGCGTAAACGCCTCCCACCTGCTCGAGGTAAACAACAGGCTTCCCGTTGACGTGATAGGGCTCGACTGGAAAACCGAGATTCCCTTTGCCCTTGAGCGTATAGATAAGTCCATTCAGGGGAACCTCGACCCCGTTGCCCTCTTCGCAGATGAGAAGACCATAACCGAAAAAGTCGAGAAAATCCTCACTGAGGGCCTGAAGGCCCGGGGCCACATTTTTAACCTCGGCCACGGAATACTGCCGCCTACAGACCCTGCCAAGGCCCGTTTCTTGGTTGAAACGGTTCATAAACTCAGTAGGGAGCTCAGGACGTGAAGAGGTGGGGCTCTGTTTTACTCGTGATTTCCCTCTTTGTTGCGGCCTGCGTTAGCGGTTACTACGCACTGCAGTCTTACGTAACCTACAAGATTGCCCAGAAGCTCAACAGGCGTCTTGAAAGGCTTCCCTACCCGGTTTCCTACGGGAGCTTCAGCTACAAGCTCTTGGGCAACGACCTTGTTCTGAAAGACCTTAAGGTGGGTTTTGCCGGCAACTACATTACGGTCGATAAGGTCGTTATAGACCTGCCCTTCGATTTCAGGAAGAAGGGGGTTCCCTCCTTTACGAGGGTCTCCGTTTACGGCCTTCACGTTCCCACCTCCCTTCCCCTCGTTAAAGAGCTCGCCCTCGTTTCCGGCCTTTCTTCTCCCTTTTTGAACCTGAACACCTCCGCCGGCTTCTCCTTTAATGGGAGAGAGCTGACGGTAAACGGCGGCGTTGTTGTAAAGGGACTTGCCGCCTTCACCGGCGAGGTTAAGCTCGACAACATCTCGAGGGACTACACCGAGAAGCTCCTTGAGAGGCGGGTTCCCTACTCCTCTGCCCTCGTTCGTGTAAAGTTGAAGCTCCTCGACCTTCGCTACAGGGACTACGGTTTCTTCAACCGCTTTATAGGCTACACCGCCCGTCAGGAGGGTCTCTCTCCTCAGGAGGTTAAGGCAGAACTTGTAAAGACCTTACGGGGCAGCTTCTCTGCAAACCCGGAGTTTGCCAGGAGGCTCGGCTACGCACTGATTGACTTTATAGCCAACCCCTCCTGCTTTGAGCTGGTTGTTCGGCCTCAGCCTCCGGTCTCCCTTCTGAAGCTGGAACAGTTTGCAAAGAAGAGAC
Source organism: Thermovibrio ammonificans HB-1 (assembly GCF_000185805.1). Taxonomy (NCBI): domain Bacteria; kingdom Pseudomonadati; phylum Aquificota; class Aquificia; order Desulfurobacteriales; family Desulfurobacteriaceae; genus Thermovibrio; species Thermovibrio ammonificans. The sequence continues at coordinate 1,085,227 of NC_014926.1, read as the reverse complement.
CTCAGATAGACCGGCTTATGAAGGTGTTAAACGTAAAGGGCAAGGTTTGCGGGTAGTTTTACCTTTTCCTTGCCCTTACCCTCCTTTTCATCTCCTCCAGGGGAATCGGCTTTGCCACTATGCTCTTTCCGGGGCAGATGTTGCCACAGTGACCGCAACCGGAGCAGACCTCGGGGAACTCCGGGATAACCTGGCCGAGCTCGTTGAGTCCCCTGGTTTCACACAGCTCTAAACACTTCTCGCAGTTTTGGCACCTTGAGTGGTCTATTGAGTCCAGGTACTTGGGGGTATACAGGATGCCCCCCAGTGTAAGGTAGGCGTAGTTTCCGTGCTCGTCGCACAGGAGCTCTTCCTCGTTTACCTCTACCTCCTCCGAACCGGAGGAGCAGTTGAGGCCTCAGAGGAAGGCGTCTTCGGGACATACGATTTTACAGAAGCCGTCCCCTATGCACAGCTCTATATTCGTGAGGACCGCTACCTTTTTCCCCTCTACTTCCTGAAGCTCTATGCACCCTTGGGGGCAGACCTTTATACACTCTCCGCAGCCGGTACACCTGTAGTAGTTGACACCGCCGGGATACTGTGGCACAAATGGGGTGCCGTCTTGGCTCAGGATTACCTGGTTCCTCACCTGTTCAAGGGACTTAACCTTCATGATTAAACCTACGTTATACTTGATGTATTAAATTATACCCAAACTTCAATCTATTTCTACCTTGCCTTCTATAGGTTTGATGTATGTCAAACTTTTATTCCGAGCTCCCTTATCTTCTTCCGTAGCGTGTTTCTGTGGATTCCGAGGATTTTGGCCGCCTTAACCTGGTTGAAGTTGCAGAACTTCAAAACCTCCGATATGACCACCTTCTCGGCCGACTTCACTATCAGGCTGTAGAGGTTGTTGGGCTCTTTCTGCTCTACCGAGAGCAGTTTAACGAGCATGGAGCGAACGGCCTCCTCTATGCTCTTTTCCGGCCCTCTCCCTTCCTGTGGGGTAAGGTCTGAGCGGCTTATGACTTTGCCGGATGAGAGGACCATGGCCCTTAGAATCATGTTCTCGAGCTCCCTTACGTTTCCCGGGAAGTCGTAGGAGAGGAGGAACTCAACTGCGTCTTCGCTCAGCTCTTTCGGCTCTAACTTGAACTCGCCGGAGAACTTCTTTATGAAGTGGTGGGCAAGGGGGAGGATGTCTTCCCTGCGCTCCCTTAAGGGGGGAAGCTCTATCTTTACAACGTTTAGTCGGAAGTAGAGGTCTTCCCGGAAGTTGCCCTTTTTGACTTCCTCTTCAAGGTCTCGGTTTGTTGCTGCTATGACCCTAACGTCTACTTTCCTGCTTTTTGTTCCGCCGATGGGCCGAACCTCTTTCTCCTGGAGGACCCTGAGGAGCTTGGCCTGAAGCTCTACCGGAAGCTCCCCTATTTCGTCTAAGAACAGCGTTCCGCCGTTTGCCTGTTCAAAGAGCCCCTTTTTGGAGGTTGTGGCCCCGGTAAAGGCCCCTTTTTCGTAGCCGAAGAGTTCGGCTTCCAGCAGGTTCGGAGGGAGTGCCGCACAGTTTACGGCTATGAAGGGTTTCTCCTTCCTGTCGGAGAAGTTGTGGATTGCCCTTGCGATAACTTCTTTTCCCGTTCCGCTCTCTCCGGTTATGAGAACGGTTATGGAGCTCTTTGCCACCCTGCCTACGAGCTTAAACACTTCTTGCATCTTCTTGGAGCTTCCCACTATGTCGCCGCCGGACTCGCTCTCCTGGCCGGTTGGCGGTGCCGCAAGTATTTTTGAGAGGACCTCTTCTATCTCCTCAAAGGAGAATGGCTTTGTGAGGTAGTCTACTGCCCCCAGCTCCATCGCTTTTACGGTGTACTCCATGGTTCCGTAGGCCGTGAGTATTACAACGGGAATCTCTTTTACCCGCTTCAGGAGCGATAGGCCGTCGAGCTTGGGCATTTTTATGTCTATGAAGGCAACGTCGGGTTTCTGCTCCCTTATAGCCTTCAGGGCCTCTTCGCCGTTTGAGGCCTCTATCACGCTGTGTCCTTTGGAGGTTAAGTACTTTTTCAGAACAAGCCTTATGCTTTTTTCGTCATCTGCTACGAGGATTTTCGCCATCTCTCCTCTTCATAGGGATTAAAAGGGTTACTTCCGTTCCTACTCCGGGCTCGCTTTTTACTTTGAGCTGGCCGCCGTGGCCCTTTACTATTTCGTTCACTATGAAGGTTCCAAGGCCCGTACCTTCCTCCTTTGAGGAGAAGAAGGGCTGCCCGTAGTTTTTGAGCTCATTCGGGCTCATGCCTTTCCCGGTGTCCTTTACCTTTATGAAGATGAAATCTGCCGGCCGTATGGCGTAGCCTGTTTCAACTGTTATCACTCGCCTTTCCGACCTTTCCACGGCCTCTATGGCGTTTTTTATAAGGTTGACCAGTGCCTGCTGTATTTTATCCGGGTCGAGGGGAATTTCGGGCAGTGAGGGGTCGAACAGGCAGTTTACTTCTATGTTTTTCGAGAGAAGCTCTCCCTTGAAGAGGTCTAAGGTTTTCTGGATGAGTTTGTGTATGTTCTCCCTTTTGAAAGTGGGCCTTGAGAAGTCGAAGCCCTTTGAGATGTCGTTCAGCAGCCGCTCTATTCTCTCTACCTCTTCAACTATCACTTGGGCGAGTTCTTCGTCGTAGCTTTTAAGCTCCATGAACAGCTTTGCGGCCCCTTTTATTCCTCCCAAGGGATTCCTGAGCTCGTGGGATAGCCCCCTCAGGAGCAGTTTGGGGTCTACGGAGAACGGGTTTTCCGGTCTGGGTTCAAACTGGACAACAACGCCTTTTTTCCTCGAGGAGACAAACAGGGGTGAGAAGTGGACGAAGAACTCTTTAAAGGGAAAGCCTACAACTTCTATCTCTTCTGTGTAGGACCTTTCGGCCTGTTTCTGGAGTTTGTACCCTTCATCGAAGAGTTCGGTTAGGCTTTTGCCCCGGAGGAACTTCTCGGATTTGTTTAATAGGAACTCAAGTTTTTGGTTGACTTTCTCTACTTTCCCCTCTCCGTTCACCAGGAGGGTCGGGAAGGGAAGGGAGAAGAGAAGGTCTTCTGCCTCCATGGTTTTTAAGGCTGTAGGGCCCTAAGGCCCTACAGCTGAAGTCCTCCTTTGTTGTTACCGCCCTTTTGGAACTCTTTGAGTTTGTTGAGCTCGAGGGCTCCTGCGCTCGGAAGCTCTATTCCGGCCGCAGCCGCCTTGAACTGCTGGTGGAACTCTTTAAGCCTTGAGCGGTCGCCGACGGGAACGATGGCGGCCACCTGTTGCCTTACGAGGTAGGCTTCAACCGGTTCGTTTGCAGTAGGGTCCATCGGCATTATCGTAGCCTGAGCCCCCTTTGTTGTGGGAACGAGGGCGAAAACGCCGGCCTCTTTCAGCTTGATAAAGTCGGGGGTAATCTCTTCTACAACGCCGATAATCCCCGATGTAGGAACTGCTTCTCCTCCGGCTGTTTGAATGAACACGAGTTTACCTTTAAGCTCTTCCATCTCTCCTCCCTGGTGTGGTGATTAACTATTAATATAGCGTTGGCAGAACACCTTATAAAGGCCGATTGCAACGGCATTGGAAACGTTTAGGGAGTTAACGTGGCCCCCCATCTCTATTTCTACCAGTTCGTCCAGCTGTTTAACCGTAGAGCGGGAGAGTCCCCTTCCTTCCGAGCCTGCAACGAGCCCCAAGGGAAACGGGAACTCAAACTTCGATAGCGGTTTTCCGCCGGCCTCAAGGCCTACAAGCCAGCCCCCCATCTCTTTGAACTCGCGGAGGGCCGTAACGAAGCTGTTTACGACTGCGAAGGGCACGTAGAAGAGGGCTCCCGTTGAGGTTTTGGCAACTGTTTCCGTTACCGTAACGCTGCGGTCCCTGGGAATTACTATGCCCGTTACCTTGAACGCGTCTGCCGACCTGAAAATCGCCCCGAGGTTGTGGGGGTCTTCTATTCTGTCTAAGAAGAGCAGGTATCCGTTCTCCTCTACCGCCTTTTGGGCCAGCTCTTCGAAGGGTTTCGGCTCTACCGGGGATACAAGGGCCACTATTCCCTGGTGTTTGGTTGTTTTTGCGAGCTCTGTGAGTTTCTGCTTTGTTGTTTTTACTACTTTTATCCCCGCCTGCCTGGCGGTTTCAAGGACCTTTTCCCTGTCTTTGAAGTTCTTCTCAACGAAGATTTTCATTATCGGGTAGCCGGCCCTGAGGGCCTCCGCCACCGGGTTAACGCCGTAGATAACCATCAGTCGCTCACCTTCAGGTCGTCTGATGTTCCCTCTTCTCCGTCGGGGCCGGGGGAGATGAGGGTAAAGTGTTTACCGTTTGAAACGTAGATAAAGTTGTTACCCCATGCGTCTTTTGGAATTTTATCCATATAGGGGCCCTTCCAGTTTCTCGGAACCGGAGGGGTTGTGGGTTTTTCAACGAGCGCTTTGAGTCCCTGCTCGGTTGTGGGGTAGAGGGAGTTGTTGAGTTTGTAGAGCTTTAGCGCCTGTTCTATGTTTTTCATCTGGACCTTTGTGGTTGTTACTTTGGCCTCTTCTCCCCTTTTGAGGAATTTCGGAGCTACAAGGGCCGCAAGCAGCCCGAGGATAACGATTACAACCATAAGCTCTATAAGGGTGAATCCTCTCCTTCTGCGCTCCATTTTTACCTCCGTTACTCTCTCCACCAGTCGTCTCCCACTTCCTTTATGACTTCGAGTTTTTTTACAAATCCTCTAAGGTAATCTATGGCTTTTAGGGCTTCCTGGTAGAAGTCCGGGACTATCCATATCTCTATGAGTCCCTCTTTGGGGTCTCTGGTCCTTACCGTTCCTATTTCGTGGTACCACTCAAATATGGCGTTTATGAAGGCGATGTCTTTTGGGTCTACCCTGCACAGGAGGTTTCTCCCCTTTATCAGCTCTTTCACAGCTCGAGTCCCTCTACGTAGGCTTTTTCGAAGGTTTTGTTACCTGCAAGCTCAACGTGGCTGAGCTTCTCTTTCAGCTTCTTAAACGGCTCCACTCCGGTTGAGAGGGTAAGTGCCGCACCTTTAAGGGCAAGGTTGCCTGCCGGTTCGGGGGGCGGAAGCTGAGAGGGGATGAGCTTCACTCCTTTAACGCTCCTTTCGCTCAGGTGGCTGCCGAAGGCCCCCGAGAATATGAGCTCTTTCGGAGGTGTTCCCTCCGTTAGTGTTTTCAGGGCTCCGTAAACGCCCGCCTTTGCCAGCATGAACTTCCTGATGTCGCTCTGGGTTAGGGCCACTTCCCTTTCGGGGTCGCTGTAGAGGAGGAAGGCCTTTTCTCCGTTGATTTCTCGTATGCGCTCCCTTATTAGGGGCGGGGCCTCTTCCGTAAAGGTGCCTTCGGAGTTCAGGGCTCGGAAGCTCTTGAGCAGGTAGATGAGGTCGAAGTAGCCGCTTGCGCAGATGCCTTCGGGCTTTCTGTTGCCTATTGTGAGGAAACGGAAGCTCCTTCCGTCGAAGAAGACTTTGTAAACGGCCCCTTCAACGGCCCTCATGCCCGAAAATAGCCCTACGCCCTCGAAAGCCGGGCCCGCCGGAACCGAGGTGGCAACGCCCTCCCCCTTTTCCCAGCGGGCTATTTCGGCGTTCGTTCCGAGGTCTGCAACCGTAAAGTTCGTGCGGCCCTCTGCTGTAAGGTAGTGTAGGTTTGCAAGTAAATCCGAGCCTACGAAGCTCTCAAGGGGAGGGGGAAGTATGAACTTGGTTGAGGGGAAGCCGTCGAGCCCGAGCTCCCTGCCGGTTGTCTCTACCGGCTCTCGCTCGTAGAGCTTGAATGGGTAGCGCTCAAAGCCGGAAACCGGTAAGCCCAGCAGGAAGTGGTGGATAACCGAGTTGCACACCGCCACCACCTCTGTTGGCTTTGCCGGAAGCTCTTTAAGGAGGAGCTCTACGGTTTTTAAAAGGAGCTCCCTCTGTTTGCCGTAATGCTCCCTTGCCAGCTCTACCCTGGTTACGATGTCGGCCCCGAAGGAGGCTTGGAGGTTAACCCCTTTTACGCTCTTTACAAACTTGCCAGAGCAGAGCTCAAAAAGGGCCGCTTCTACCCCCGTTGTTCCCACGTCGAGGGCAACTCCAAAGCCGCTTTTCCCGGTAGGCGGAATGGGGGGGAGGTTCTCCCCCGGAGCTGTTAGGAGCTCCTCCTCTATCTCTACCTCGCCTTCAAAGGGACCGAAAACAAGGCAGGCGAGCTCCTCTTTCCCTCCGAGCCTTACCCTGCACTTGCCGCAAATGCCCCTACCTCCGCAGTAGGCCGACTTTATTAGCCCCTCTTCCCGCAGAACTTGGTAGAGGCTTTTCCCCTCGGGAACCGATACTTCAACTTTCAACGCCGACCTTAGTAAACCGGAGTTAACCAGTGTTCATATTTGGGGTTGTTGCCCTTTACTATCGAGAAGTAGATTTCCTGTAGCCTCTTTGTTACCGGCCCTACCTCGCCGTTTCCTATTACAACGTGGTCAACCTGCACCACGGGGGCAACCTGTGCTGCCGTTCCGGTGTAGAAGACCTCGTCTGCAACGTAGAGTTCACTTCTTAAAATCGGCCGCTCTTCAACCTCTATTCCGAGCTCTTCCCTTGCAAGGTGGATAACGGCATTCCTCGTTATCCCTTCCAGTATGTTCGAGGCCGAAGGGGTGGTTATGAGTTTGCCGTTTCTCACTATAAAGACGTTTTCTCCGCTACCTTCGGCAACCGTTCCGTCGGGGTTGAGCATTATCGCCTCGTCGTAGCCGTTTAGGAGGGCCTCCGTTTTTGCAAAGGCACTGTTTACGTATGCTCCGGCAACTTTACAGCGGGCCGGAATCATGGTGTCGTTTATCCTGTGCCACGATGCAGTTTTGGCCTTTAAGCCCCTTGAAAGGTCCAGGTAGTCTCCTAAGGGAACGGTGTATATTGCCAGCTCTGTTTTGTAACCGATGAGCTTCGGAGAGATTTTCAGGTCTGCAAAGTAGGCTATCGGCCTGATGTAGGTGTCTTCCCTGTGGCCGCAGCGGCGTAGTAGCTCTACGGTAATCTCGGTAAGCTCCTGGGCGCTTTTCTCAACTTTTAAGTTCAGTATCTTGCAGTTTGCAAGCATCCTTTCGTAGTGTTCCTTAACAAAGAGTCCGAAGAGCTGCTTTTTCTCTTCGTTCCAGTAGGCCCTTATACCTTCAAAAACTGCGGTTCCGTAGTGGAAGGAGTTGGTCTGGATGTTTATGTTTGCCTCCTCTACCGGGACGAACTTGCCCTCAAAGTAAGCAAACCTTCCCATCAATCAGCCTCCTGTGATTTTCTCCGGTACCAGACGATAAAGATTCCTGCAGCCACCATTATAATACTTATAACCTGGTTATTGCTAAGGGCTCCAAAGATTTCCTTCGGTGTGGCCCTCCAGAACTCTATGAGGAACCTGAAGATTCCGTAGAGAATCAGGTAGAACCCGAAGACCTCTCCGGGGGCCTTCCTCCTCCTGTAGAGCAGGTACAAGATTGCCGCTATAAGGAAGTTTGCGGCCGAGGAGATGGGCTGGGTCGGGTAGAGGGGAACGTTTAGAGGGGCCGCACTGTGGGGATTTGTAAACACTATGGCAAAAGGTGCGTGGCACACTTTACCGTAGCAGCATCCCGCCATTGTGCACCCTATTCTTCCGAACCCCAGGCCTACAGACAGGGCTATCGATACAATGTCTGCAAACTTCCAAACGGGAATCCTCCTCTTCCAGATTAGGTAGGCCGCAACCGCACCGCCGAACAGGACTCCGCCGTACCAAACGAGTCCTCCCTGCCAGAAGAAGAGCACCGTGTACCACGGGTGGGCGTACTGGGGGTTGTATAGGAAGAAGAAGAGCCTTGCCCCTACAAATCCTGCAACTACACTCCAGAAGGCCACGTCTACAACGTCTTCCCTCTTTATCCCTTCCCTCTCCGCAAGGCGGACCAGAATCATTGAGCCGAAGAAGATGCCGAGGGCAACCATAACTCCGTAGGTGTAAATGGTTATGGGGCCGAGCTTAAAGAGTATCGGGTGCATTTAACCCTCCTTCAGCGACTGTATTATTGGGTCTTTTGTGATGTAAAGGGTAACGGCGTAAACTGTTGCTGCGGCGGTAACGGTGATTCCTACAATAAGGAGTTTTTCCGCCGTCGGCATGTTCACTCTGTAAAGCTTGCTGCCCGCCGCCGCAATTACCCCTACGGGTAGCGAGAGTAAGGTGTACTTGGCTCCGGCTTTTACCGTTTCGTTGAGGATTTCTATCGAGAAGCGCCTTTTCAGGAATCTGATGAGGAGGGTGAGGTTTATCAGGGATGTTAGGCTCGTTCCGAGGGCCAGCCCCATAGTCCCTAAGTTGAGGAGAAAGCAGAAAACGAGGTTGAACAGCCCGTTGAACCCCAGGGTAAGGGCCGATATTTTCACGGGAAGCGAGAACTCCTCAAGGGAGTAGTAGGCGTTGGTTACTATTTTTTCGAGTGAGAAGAAGAAAAGACCCACACTGTAGCCTATTAGCGTGTAGTAGGTGTACTTCAGGGCTTTATCGCTGAAGGCTCCGTGGTTAAAGATGAGGTCTATTATCGGCATTCCAAAAAGTGTGAGGCCTACGGCCGCCGGAATTATGAGGGCGCTGCAGAGCCTGATGCCGATTTCTATCTCCTCTTTCAGTCCGGCTCCGCTCCTCCTTGAGAAGCGGGGAAGGAGTACCTGGGATAGCCCTATTGCGAACATTCCCAGCGGCAGTTGAACGAACCTGTTGGCGTAGTAAAGGTAGGAGATTGCTCCCGCCGCAAGGAAGGAGGCCATTACCGTGTCTATCAGCATAGATATCTGTCTAACGGCAAAGCTGAAAAGGCCCGGAATCATGTTCTTGATGGTTTCCTTGACCTTCGGCGTTAGCCGAAATGTCGGCCTTACCAGTGCTCCCTCTCTCTTGGCAAAGGCCGTAACGAGAAGCAGTTGGAGAATTCCGCCCGCTATAACCCCTACGGCTAAAGCCTCTACCGAAAGCCACTTGCCGAGTGTTAGGGCGCTGACTATCAGTGCCAGGTTGAAGAGGGTTGTTGAGAAGGATGGGGCGAAAAAGTGGTTAAGGCTGTTGAGAACTCCGCCGTAGAAAGCAGTGAGGCTGATGAGAGCTATGTAGGGGAACATCTCTCTTAGTAGTTTCACGGCGTGGCGGAAGCTCTCCCCCGAAAACCCCGGTGCTACTGCCTTTACGATGAGGGGGGCAAGGAGCTCTCCTGCCACTACCGTAGCCGTAAGGAGGATGAGCAGCGTGCCTAAGACCCTTGAGGCAAACTGGAGGGCCCTTTCCCTTGAGAGCTGAAGCTCCTTAGTGAAGGCCGGGACGAAAACGGAACTGAAGGCCCCTTCTGCGAATATCCGCCTGAGTAAGTTGGGGATTCTGAAAGCTACAAAGAAGGTGTCGCTGAGGGTTGAAGCTCCGAATGTGGAGGCTATAACAACGTCTCTTAGCAGACCGAGAACTCTACTTGAGAGTATGGAGGCGGAAACAACAGCTGCACTTCGTATTACGGACCTTGTCATGGGGCCAATTATACAACCTACTCGCTGGCCCCGGCTTTGTCCTTCAGATAAAAGGGCATCTTATCCATTAAGAGCCTGTAAACATCGAGCGGCCTTCCGGCCAGCTGGCCCACGTCCCTTGTCCACGGAGAAATCGAGTAGTAACCAACCTGTTTTGTGTCTCTCCACTTGAACATCCTCAGGGGAACCGCTACGAAAACGCCCTTATCGTGGTAGTTTTTGTTTGCTCCGGTAAAGTCGGAAGTGTCGGAGTAGGTGTACCAGAATCCTACCTCGAACCCTTTAACGACCCTTGATACTTCGAACCTTACCCCTTTGTCGCCTGCAAGGAACCTGCCTGCCTTAACGGTGAAGTGAAGTTCTGGGTAAGTGGTAACGTAATGGGCACTGACGTAGAGGTCATGGAACCCGTAGTTCTTCAGCCTTAAGGGGTGCTCCGAATCCCTCTTCCTTACCCAGTCGCCGCCGAAGCCTGCCGCAAACCTGCCGTCACCGAAAAAGTGGATAACGTCTCCTCCTACTCCTGCAAACATGAGTTCGTTATACCCGGCAGACACTCCTACAAACGTTCCTTTGGCAATCGGCGATACGTAACTTACGGCAAGGGTCGGAATATCCGGGTGTTTGTTGTTCAAGTACTTATCTATGTCACTCCTTACGGGGTGCTTCATCAGGGGAGGAACTACGCTGTAGATGTTGTTCTTTATGGGAAGTATCACTTTTGCGTCGAATATGAAGTTGTTCAAGAAGTACTCCCTGACTCCTACGTCGTAGCTCAATTTGTACTTAAGTGCTCCCGAAGGGTCGTTGAGGAAGGTCCTTAGCTTTATCGCTCCGGTTATCTGGGGATTGGAGAGCTTGAGGTCTATTTTGGGCTTGTAGTTCGGAGCAATTGTATATCCGGCTCTGTTTAGCAGCTCCTTATAAGTTATCTGCCCTTTTAGGTAGGCGTTTATGAGGTAGCCCGGGAGTTCAATCTCCGTAACAGGTATGTTCTTCTCCTTTAAGACTATAACAACCTTCTTTACGTTCGGGAAGTAAACAACTCTGAATATTGAAAGGGCCTTTCTAAGGGCAACAGATTCGTAAAAGTACCCTTTATTCGAGTACTCTATGTAGAGGGTATTACCTTTTACGTAAACAGCAGGGTACTCGAAGTCGAGCCTTTTGAGGGCGGACTCAAAAAACGCCGTCTGTTTGTTGTGTTTTATCAGGTAAACGTCTCTTTTTGTTAGAACGAAATACCTCGGTTTGTGGGGCAGCCAAGGTTTGCCCATCGGCATGTTAACGTTAACGTTTAAGCCTATCTCCTTTCCCCTCTGATAGGAGAGGACAAACTGGGCCCAGGAGAGGGGTTGCCACTTTAACCCGAAGTTCCACTTGCTCCTGATTTTTTTGTCTTCTAAGCCGAAGTATTTACTTTTCTTTATCGGGGCGTATTCGGTTATGAACGAGAATTTCGGATGTAGCAGTATTTCAGAACCGAAGAGGGGGCCTTTTAAAACTCCCGTAGAATAGCCGATTGTTACGTTTTGGGGAATTCCGGTGTCTATGTACTTTGAGATGACGAAGTACTTTGATTCAAATAGTTTGGTTCCGTGAAAGTCGTCCCACCCTACGGCTATTGCAGGAAATTTTTCTGTTTCCGGTAGTATCTGGTATTTTGCAAAGAAGGCTTTGTCTTTATAAAAGCCGTATCCTGTCCAAATGCCTCCCTTTACAACTACATCTCTGATTTCGGTTATGTCTCCTCCCAGCTCAAGGCCGGGGAAGAAGCCTACGTTTCCGTAGAACCTGAGGTAGGGGTAAACGTAAGAGGTTCCGAAGGCCAGGTGTCCGTCCTGTATTACGTAGGCTGTCGGTATCTCAAGTAGGCCCGTTCTACCGAAGTTTGAGAGTATGTCGTATCCAAGGGCTTCTCTTTTTGTTGTTGAGAGGGTTACAAAAAGCGTAGTTAATAAAACAAAACCCCGAATCTTTGTGAGTTTTTTCATCACCCCTTTTTACCCTGTATGCCGGGCACAGAGCCCGGCGGGAGTTGTTGTTAGTGGTGAGCTACAACTGCGATGTGTGCAGGTGTTGTGTCGCTTCCGGCCGCTGCTGTAGCAGAAACAACGGATGCTGCAACTACGGCTCCTGCAGCGATTGCTGCAGATGTTGCAGCTGCGGCTCCTGCAGCTGCCGCTCCTACTGCGGCTCCGGTTGCAGCAGCACCTGCTCCTACACCTGCTCCGGCACCGGCTGCTGCGCCTGCTGCACCTGCTGCTCCGGCGCTTGCACCACCGGCACCGCCTGCACCTGCTGCTCCGGCTTCGGCTGCTGCAAAGGCAGGTGTTGTCATGAGCATGAGTGCTGTTACGATACCGAGAAATTTCTTCATAGTCCCCTCCTTAAGGGTGTTCATCCTTAAATATATACAAAAATCCTATCACAGCTTTGAAATTGTGTAAACGGTAAGTGCGGACTGGTAGATTATCTGCACAACATCCCTTATGAGGGGCCTCCACATAATCGGAACGTGGATTTTTGTGGGTACTATAACCGCATCTCCCGGTTGCAGTTTATAGTCGAGTATGGAGCTGCTACCGCCCCAGATGAACCGCTTTCTAACTCCGTCCCAGGAGATGAGGCTGCTGCCCTCATTTGAGGAAACCGTGGTTCCGTCTGCCTTTATTACGAATATGTTCTCTTTATCTGCATCCCTTGTTAAGCCTCCGGCAAGTGCTATGCAGTCTCTTACCGTTATGCCTTTCTTGTATACGAACGCCGACGGGTTGTAGACCTCTCCAAATATCAGCACGCTTTGGGGTCTTTTGGGAACTATTATCCTGTCTCCGTCTTCAAGGAGGATGTTGTAGGGTGAGTTTTTCAGCTTTTCAAGGTCGAAGGGGACCTTTATGCCCGAAATCCTTCCCGTTACCTGAACTTTCTCGAGTTCTGCCAGGAGTTTCCTCTTAGCCTCAAATGCGGCCTGGCGGGCGCGAAGCTCTTCAGCTGTTAAGTCTGACTGCATTACCCCTGCTTCTTCTTTCTCAAGCTGCTGTTTCATGAGGGCTATGGCCTTCTGGAGTCTCTCTTCCTGCATTTTTCTTACAGACTCTCTCAGGATGATAATTCCTTGGGGGAAGGCATCGGGCCTGAAGCCGCCTGCCGCTTTGAGAACGTCGTAAAGGGTTGTTTTATCGTTAATCTTGAAGACGCCGGGCCTGTTTACGTATCCCATTACGCTGACTTTTTCTACTATCTCATCCGGAGCAACTTTCTGGATGACGAGCCTATCGCCCGGTTTCAGGGTGATGTCTACGTCTTTGTTGTGTTTTATGAGTAGGTCGTAAAGGTATACCGTTCCTTTATTCTCTTTGATAAGCTCTTCTCCCTGTGTTGCTTTAACTTGAATGTTTTCGGCCTTCTCTAAAGATGTTTGTGACTTTTCGCTGCTCTGCTCGCTTCTGAATATCTCAACTTTCAGGTTCTTTACATCGCCTTCAAACTGGGCCTTTGAAAGCGCTTCAGAGAGCTTTATACCTTTGTGGTAGGGAATGTAGTAGGAGTGTTTAACAAGGCCGGAAACCTTTATCGGCGGGTAGATGAACTTAGGGAAGAATCTGATAACGTCCAGAGGTTTAATCTCTATGTCCTCTTTCCCGGCGAGGACTTTGGCCGGTGAGAACCCGATTATTTTAACTATATCTAAAGTTTTTGGGTCTCTTCTGTCTATTTCGGCGTAGTCGAGGTTTGTGTTGAGGGTAAGTAAGGAGGGTTTAAGGATATCGGAGATGTGTTCCCCTTTCTTGTAAGCGTAGACTCCCGGGTAGTTGATTTCCCCTTTTACTACAAATGCGTCTCTTATTTTGTTGAAGTCTATTTCTTGGTCTTGGCCGAATCTGAACAGCACTATTGTGTCTTGGGGTTCAAGGGTGAGGTCAAAGGTTCCTGCAAGGACATCTTCCGGAGCAAAGGCTATGTATCTGGGCTCAGAGCCGGGCGGATAAATTCTCTTTATGTATGCAAACTTCATGTTTGAGTCGCTGAAAAAGAAGTCGGGCTTGAGGAGCTGGGAGAGTTTGAGTCCGGGTTTAAACTGGTACATTCCCGGGTAGGGGGTGTACCCGGTAACGAGTACGGCGTTTTGCGGAACCGATAAAACTTGCTTTATTAGGACGAGGTCTCCGTCTTTTACTTTTTGGTTCATAAACGCCGGGTTAGACAGGTTCCCCTGGATGAGTTTTAAGAACTGGTGGTTTTCGTAGCGCTGAATGGTTACTTTGTACCTGTAACTTGACGGGAGAACTCCTCCTGCCATCTGAATTAGGTCTTTAAGGGTTTCACCCCCTTTAAGCTCGTAAATGGCAGGTCTTTTAACTCTACCTCCGACACCTGCGACTTTTCCTATGGGACCTACGAATATGACGTCGCCGTCTTTCAGTCTGATGTCTACAGGTTCACCTTTGAGGAGCAGCTTGTAAAAGTCTATGTGGATTCTCTTTATTCCTTTCGGCGTTTTCCTTGTGACTATTACGTTCCTCAGTGTTCCGTCCTTTTTAATTCCTCCAGCAAGCATTAACGCGTCAACTACAGTGTTGATACCTGTCACTACAACGGCTCCGGGTCTGTTTACTTCCCCCGACACGTAAACGGGGAAGGTCCTCAGTTTTCCGACCGTGAGTTTTATGTTGAGTCCCAGAGAGCGCGCTATTAGCCTTTGAGCCTCTCCGAGTGTCATTCCCCATACGTAAAAAACGCCTACTCCCGGGACGTAGACTTTTCCCTCTTTGTCTACGTTTAGCGTTAAAACCGGAGGAATCCCTGAGTTCGGCGGGGCGCCTATAACGTAGAGTATCAGCTGGTCTCCGGGGCCTAAAACGTAACTTGAGTCTACGGGAACGGCAGTTGCTATTTTCGGCCTTCCTCTGAAGAAATCGTAGCCGAACTGTTTAAGTTTAATTCCCAGGTTTGCCGTTCTGGAGAAAAAGCCTTGTTCTACCGGGGATAGGGTTAGGCTGCTTGCAGTAGAGGACACCGATTGTGTTTCTTCTGTCTCACCTTTTTGGCTTTCTTGGGACTCTGATTGAGAAGCTCCTTCTTGGGACTCAAGGCTTTTTATCATCGATTTAAGGTTTTCTACTTGCGTATTTTGATTTAAACCTCCGCCTGTGCCCATTTCACCCGGCAGTCCGGGTAACCCGCCTGTTGTGGTACCACCGGTTGTAGATTGGGTTGCAGAACTACCCGATAGGCTCTGTAAGAGCTGGGCAGCTTCTGAGCCCGTTACTGTTCCCATTGAGCCCACACCTGCAGTTGATTGGGCAAAGGCTTGTTGCCCTATTATTGATAGGGTTAAAAGCGTGATGAGAAGCCGCATTATTTAACCTCCGTTTCGGGAAGCTCCTTCTTCTTTCTTTTTGCGTTTTCGAGCCACTCTTTGAAAAACGCTGCAAATACTCCTATGAAGAGGCCAGCAATTAAACTGATAGCTATTATCAGAGCTTTTTTGGGTTTGTAGGGTTTGTCTTCTTCGGGGATATAAGGGGGGTCTATAACTTGGAAGGATATCTGCTCTTTCATCTCTTGGGCTTTTGCCATTTCGTATTCGTTTATGAGCATGCCAACGAGTTTGAATGCGATGTCCATCTGAGCTTCGAGCTTTTGAACGTTCATCTGGTACTGGGACACGGGGATGAAGCTCGGTGGAGCGCTTCTTTGTATCCGCCTGATTCTCTCTCTAAGTTTTTCAATCTCCTGTTTTAAACTCTTAACGTCAGGTTCTGAGGCTGTGTCTGTCACGTTTGATACGTCTGCAAGGTCGGTCGAGGAGCCAAATATCAGGGGAACTTCCTTTATCTTTCCTTCGAGAAACTCTTGATAGATTCTCTCGAGCTCTTTCAGCTTTGCCTTTGCAAGTGCCAGTTGCTTACCGACGTATATACGGTATCTCTTGGCTACGGTAAAACTCTTTTCGTTGAGAATTTTTTGAGTGTCCTTAAGTGCTGCTTCTGCGATTTTGTATGCGATTTCGGGGTTTTTGGGGAAATCTACGGTAAGGGTAATCACGCCTGTTTGTTTATCTGTTGAGGTGCTCATGAGTTTTTGAAGCTTCTTCACCCCATCTAAAACGGTCGGTGGATGTTGGTTACCTTCAACTTTCCAACTCTTTGTCTCTGGGTCCCATTTATTTGGAAATAGAAGAGGAAGGAGATTCAATTGTTTAATGATATCCTCTTTTAAGGTTCTACTTTTTAGAACCGCCTCTACGGTTAGCCCCGATGACGAGCCTCCAATTGGTAAGCTGATAGGGAGGGAGGAAAGGATGGATGAAAGGCCACTACTTTTCCCCCCGAGGGGTATTAGGGTTGTTTGAGTTCTGTAAACGGGAGTTGCCAGGAAGGCATACGCAACTCCTATTGCTGTGATTATTAAGGTAACTGCCGCTACTATCTTTTTTCTTTTTTTTAGTGTTAACCAAAGTTCATATAGGTCTATTTCGTCGTCTTCCCCGTAGTAAGGGTAACGGTTCTGAGGTTCAGACACCGGAGGTCCTCCGTTGTTACCTTGTTCGTTTTGTAGTAGCAGTATATCATAAAGCATATGTTCGTAGAACACTGCAGGAGGCTCTATGTTAGGCAAAAAGCTCAGAGAGGTACTCGGATCCGAAAAGGTAAAGGACTCTCAGAGTTGGAGGCTCTCTTACGCTTACGACGGAACTCCTACCGGGTACAGGGGAGTCCCCGACGTTGTTGTGTTTCCCGAAACTACCGAAGACGTTGCGAAAATTTTGGCTTTTGCAAGTGAGGAGGGGATTCCGGTTTACCCCAGAGGCGCAGGTTCGGGGCTTACCGGAGGGGCTGCTCCCTTGGAGGGGGGGATTGTTGTTTCAACCGAGAAGATGAACTCGATTGTTGAGATTGACGAGGATAACTTAGGAGTTCTCGTTGAGCCGGGAGTGGTTACCTACGACCTTCAGGTGGAAGTAGAGAAGAGAGGGCTCTTTTACCCTCCCGACCCATCGAGTTATAAGTACTCCACTATAGGAGGAAATATAGCGGAGAACGCCGGCGGCCCAAGGTGTGTTAAGTACGGTGTTACCAAGGATTACGTTATGCAGCTTGAAGTAGTTTTTGCAGACGGAACCGTTGCCAAGGTGGGCTCTAAAGCTGTTAAGTCGGTTGCCGGTTACAACCTGAAGGACTTGATAGTGGGTTCGGAGGGGACCCTTGCCTTTATCACTAAGGCTTATCTGAAGCTGATTCCCAAACCTGAAGCCGTTAGAACCGCTCTTGCTGTTTTCCCGAAAGTTGAGCAGGCTGCCCAGGCGGTTGCCGATATGTTTAAGGCTAAGGTTATACCCACGGCCTGCGAGTTCCTCGATAAGAACTCCATAGTTGCCGTTGAGAGGTATGCAAAGATAGGCCTCCCTACTTATGCCGAAGGGTTGTTAATAATAGAGGTTGACGGTTACGAGGCCGTTGTAGATGAGCTTATATCTCGGGCTGTTGAGGTGTGCAAGGCTGCAGGGGCGGAGGAGATTAAGACTGCGGCTACCAAGCAGGAGAGGGAGGCGCTCTGGATGGCAAGAAGGGCTGTCTCTCCGGCTATAGTGCAGCTTAAGCCCAAAAAGATTAACGAGGACGTTGTTGTCCCCAGAAGCCGGATTCCTGAGCTTATTAAAAATGTCTACAGAATTGCCGATAAGTATAACCTGATGGTTGTTAACTTCGGCCATGCCGGGGACGGCAATATTCACGTTAACTTTATGTATGAACCCCACGAGGCGGATAGAGTGGAGCAGGCTGTCAGGGAAGTTTTCGAGTTGACCGTAGCCCTGGAGGGCTCCATATCGGGGGAACACGGTATAGGCTGGATGAAGAAGGAGTTTCTCCCTCTTGAGGTTGGTCCTGCCCTTGAGAAGATGAAGGCTGTAAAGCGTGCACTTGACCCGAAGAACATCTTGAACCCCGGTAAGGTGTTCGATTTGTAAGGGGGAGGTTTTCTCCCCTTTTGTGTTGAATAAAGATTCACTATTTAGATAGGTGGGTGGGATATGGATATAGCAACCCTAATCGGTATAGGTGGTGCCTTCCTGCTTATCATCGTTTCGATTGTCATCGGCGGGAGTCCCGGAGCGTTTATTAACGTTCCCTCTCTTTTGATTACCGTAGGAGGCGGTATAGCTGCCGGTATGGCCGGTTTCCCCATGGGGGAGTTTATAGGGGGACTTAAGGCCATTTTAAAGACTTTAAACCCCGGGATGCCAAATCCTATTGAGCTTATAGATTTCCTGACCGAAGTTGCCAAGAAGGCCCGTAAAGAGGGAATTCTCGCCCTCGAGTCCGATATAGATAGTTTTTACGCTAAAGACCCCTTCCTCGGCGATATTATGAGGATGTTGATAGACGGCCTTGAGATAGAGGAGATTAAGAGTACGGCCGAAAGCGCAATGGCCCAGATAGACCAGAAGCTCTCGACGGAAGTTGCCGTTTGGGAGTCTTTAGGTGACCTCTTCCCGGCCTTTGGAATGATTGGAACGCTTATCGGCTTGATTCAGATGCTTCAAAACCTTTCCGACCCTTCCGCCCTTGGTCCCGGTATGGCGGTAGCTATGATTACGACTCTGTACGGTGCTATTTTGGCAAACACTCTCTGTATTCCGGTATCTAAGAAACTTAAGTATTACAAGGATTTAAAGCTTCTCTTCCTTGAAGCTTACCTGCTTACTGCAGAGGCTATTGAGAAGGGGCTTAACCCCAATGTTTTAAGGCAGAAGCTTGCGGGACTTCTCGGAGTGGAACTGAAAGAGGGTTAATGGATGGCTCGAAAGAAGAAGGAGGAGTGTAAGGCTCCTCCTGCTTGGCTTACAAGTTTCGGTGACCTGATGTCTCTGCTGTTGACGTTCTTTATTCTCCTGTACTCTATGTCTACCATCTCTCTGGAGAAGTTCTATCAAGCCATTAAGGGGATTATAGAGGCCTTTGGGGGCCACTATGTTATTTACGAGCAGAGGGTGATAAACGGCAAGAACATTCCGGTTCAGATGCCGGATATGTACCCCAAGATGCGCTCGCGGCAGAAGATAGAGGAGAAGCTCCATGAGATAAGGCAGATGTTAAAGAGGTTGGGGATAAACTCGGAAGTCGCGAAGTTCGGGACCAGCATCAGGCTCAGGATTAACACCGACAAGCTTTTCCCACCCGGAGAGGATAGACCTTATCCTCAGGCTATTCCCATTATCATGGAGATATGCAGGAAACTTAAAGAGCTTGACCTTCCTTTAACCATAGAGGGGTATACTGATAATACGCCGATTCATACCAAGCGTTTTCCTTCTAACTGGGAGCTTTCTGCGGCCAGGGCTACTGCTATTTTGAGACTTTTTATTCAGTGTGGCTACGACCCGAAAAAGCTCTCAGCTGCCGGCTGTGGCCCCTACCACCCGATAGCTCCGAATAATACTCCGGAGGGTAGGGCCAAAAACCGGCGTATAGAGATAGTTATCCACCTTCCCATGTAGGTTGGTATGGCGAGGAGAAAGAAGGAGGAGTGTAAGTCTGTTCCAGCGTGGCTGACCAGTTTTAGCGACCTTATGTCGCTTCTGCTTACGTTTTTCATTCTTCTTTATTCTATGTCGACGCTTGATATTACAAAGGCAATGAAGTTTCTCTCTTACTTTCAGGGAGAGAAGGCTCAAACTTTCCAGCAGATATCGATTGTAAAACCGATTCAGATTTACACTACCGACCTTGCGAAGAAGATAAAGAAGATAATTAAACAGATTCTTCCGATTTACGGTTATCAGATTGTTGTCACGGAGAACTACGTTCTTATCAGGCTTTTTAATAAGGTTCTGTTTAAGCAAAACTCCCTTGAACTTACCCCAGAGGCCAAGAGGGCTCTCGACCAGATTGCGAAGATAATAAAGAACCTGAAGGGTAACTACATGGTTAGGGTTGAGGGGCATACCAGTAAAGATGAGCCTACCGTTCCTATGCCGAATATTCAAGACAGTTGGGACCTTTCTATAAGAAGGGCTACTACTGTCGTTCGTTATCTGATATCTCGGGGGGTTGACCCGAGCCGTTTAATGGCCGTCGGTTACGATGCGACCAGGCCTCTTTATACTTGGAACAATCCGATTCTTCAAGCGAGGAATAGGAGGGTTGAGATTTATATTCAGGTTGCCGTTCCCAGGGAGGAGGAAGGGAAGAAGGTGGAGTTTAAGAGGAAGGAGAAACTCCCCGGAGGGAATGAGACCTCCGGGAAGGTTAGTTCAGGAAAACGTTAAGTTTCTTCCTTAGTGCGTACTCTTTCATTTTTTTCTTAGCCCTCGTTTCGAGCTGGCGAACCCTTTCGCGGCTTATGCCGAGCTTCTCTCCTATTTCTCTGAGGGTTTTCGGCTCGTTACCGTCGAGTCCAAAGCGCATTATTATTATCTTCTTCTCCTGGGGTGTGAGCTGCTCGAGCATCTCCTGGATGCTCTGTTTAAGCTCCTCCTGGACAACTTTCTCTTCTACTTCAGCTGTGCCCTCTCCCTTCAGGAAGTCTTTAAAAGTAGTGTCCTCTTCGTCACCTATTGGAGTATCGAGGGATAGGGGCACTTGGCATATTGAGAGGAGCCTTTCAACTTCTTTGGGTTCCATACCTACGTAGTCGGCAAGCTCTTCGATTGTGGGCTCTCTGCCCAGTTTCTTTAAGAGTTCGCCGTAAGAGCGGGTGATTTTATTTACCAAAACGGCCTGTTTCACCGGGATTTTTACCGCTCCGGTCTGCTGGGCCAGTGCCTGCATTATGGACTGCCTTATCCACCATACGGCGTAGGAGATGAACTTCACCCCTTTGTCAGGGTCGAAGCGCCTTGCCGCCTCTATGAGCCCCAGGATTCCCTCCGCTATTAGGTCGTGGAGGGGCAGTCCGCACCCCAGGTACTTTTTGGCAACGCTTACAACGAATCTGAGGTTGGACTCTACGAGCTTCTTCAGCGCCTCTTTATCTCCTGCCTTTGCCCTCTTCGCAAGCTCTATCTCCTCTTCCCGCGACAGGAGGGGAATCTTGGAGATAGACTTTAAAAAAGCGTCGAGGGAGTCCTTATCGGGGACGAAGCTCTCGATAAGCGAAGGGTCTATCTCCTGGTTAAAGAGGGAAAGCTCGGCGCTTTCCCCCTCTTCTATACCTTCAAGTCCGAGGTTCTCTTCATCTTCTAAGAAAAACTCCTTCTCCTCCATCTCTCACTCCTACTCCTGTGGATTTAAAACGACGTAAATTACCCCTTCTCCTCTAATAACCTTGAGGAGGGCTCCAGAGTCGCCTCCCTTCCTTAGAACGGCCAAGAGGTCGTCTACCGACTTAACCGGCCTCATGTTTCTCGGGGTGGTTCCGGCCTTGACTATTACGTCTCCCTCCTGGAGGCCGGCGTCGTCTGCCGGAGAGCCGGGCTTGACCTCGGTTACTACAAGTCCCGTCTTAATCCACTTGGGAAGGCCGAGCTTCTCCCTGAGCTCCGGCGTGAGCTTCTGAACGGAGAAGCCGTACTTACTGAGAAGGTCTGCAGACGCAAGCTGCTGGCTGCCCGGCATCTGCCCTATCTTAACCGTTAGAGTTTTACGCTCTCCGTCCCTGATTACGGTAATCTTGACCTTGGTGCCGGGCTTGGTGTTTATAACTTTGAGCTGTAAGTCTGCAACGTTTTTAACCGGCTTTCCGTTGAACTCAACAATAATATCCCCGCTCTTCAGGCCTCCCTTCTCCGCCGGAGAGCCAGGCATAACCTTTGTAACAAGTACTCCTTCCTTAACGCCGAACTTCTGGGCGAGCTCTCCGCTGATGTCTTCAATATAGACGCCGAGCCAGCCCCTTATGACCTTACCGTACTTCAGGAGGTCTTCCATTACCTTCTTTGCGATGTTTATGGGAACGGCAAAGCCGAGCCCTTGGGCGTTTCTGACGATTGCGGTGTTTATACCTATTACCCTGCCGTGAATATCGCACAGCGGACCGCCGCTGTTACCGGGGTTAATTGCGGCATCGGTCTGGATAAAGTCCTCGATGGGGTTGAGGCCGAGTCCGTGTCTGCCCTTTGCAGATATTATCCCGTGGGTTACAGTCCAGTTCAGGCCGTAGGGGTTCCCCACCGCTATAACAAACTCGCCGACTTTAATCTTGTCGGAGTCTCCCAACTGGAGAACGGGAACCTTTTTGTTCCCAACGTGGATTTTTATCAGGGCAACGTCGGTTTTTGGGTCTGTTCCAACAACTTTTGCCCTGTAGACCGTGCCGTCGCTGAGCTTCACCCTTATCTTCTTGGCGTGGGCTACAACGTGGTTGTTGGTGAGTATGTAGGCCCAGCCGTCTTTTACCTTAACGATGAAACCCGAGCCTAAAGCCCTTGTCTGGAACGAGTCGGGGAAGTTGGGAAAGGGGAAAGGTATTCCGAACTGGTGGAAGAAGTCCCTGAACTGGGGCGGAATAGGAGGGTGCTTAAACTTTATCTCGGAAACCGTGCTGATGTTTACAACCGCCGGTTTAACCTTCTCGGCTACGCTCTCGAATACCCTCTGTAGAGACTGAACAACCTGGTAGTCCTGCTGTGTGGCCTCAACCTGGGCCATAACCGGAGCAGAGGCTGCCACGAGCGTAAAAGCCGCGGCGACACACCCTTTTAGAAGCTGTCTTGTGTTCATCGCACTTACCTCCTGTTCTTATTTTGTCTGGGCGTAGATTAACTGTTTTATCTTCTTCTCAGATAGAACTCTCCTTGCCCCGATAAACCTCCTCCTGAAGTACCTGTCGTTAAGGGACGAAATTGCCAAGCCGTGGTACATAGAGGAGAAGTGGATGAACTTGCCGTTTCCTATGTAGATTCCCACGTGAGAGGGGTAGCGGGCGTAAGTTCTGAAGAAGACCAAATCTCCGACCTTTAAGTGGTGCCTGTCTATGGGAATTCCGAAGTTGTACTGGGCTCTTGCCGTTCTCGGAAGCTTTACCCCCAGCTTCCTGTAAACATACATCGTGAACGACGAGCAGTCGAGGCCGAACTTGGGGTTGTTCCCCCCGAAAACGTAAGGGGTGTTTTTAAGCTCTTTAAACACCTGAGCGAGCGTTTTAAAGAATATCCCCTTATACTCGGGGTTGTTGAGGATAGAGAGGCTCCAGTTGTCGTACTTCACGTTTAGGGGAGTTGAAAGCACGTCGGAAAGCTCTTCGGCCTCCTGGTAAACAGCGTTGGTAAGGGGAACCATCTCGCTGCTTATCGATGATATGTTCCTCTCAACTTCCGACTTTTTCTCTATGAAAGAGATGGTTTCGGTGCTCTTTTCCGGGCGAAACTGGCGGTACCAAGCCCTGCTGTGGAAGCGCGGCGGTATGTAGAGCCGCTGGCCGGGCCTCAGTATGTTTGAGCGCAGGTGATTGGCCCGCTTAAGCTCCCTTATGGAGATGTGGAACCGGTGGGCGATTTTGTACAGTGAATCGCCCCTTTTTACCGTATAAATCCGGGCCTGGGCGGAGCTAACGCCTATCAGAACGAGAGTTAAGGCTGCAAGGATTCTCTTCACCATCCCCTCTCTTAAACTTTCAGCCAACTATTCTATCAAACCGTTTGTAGATTTGAGTCTTGGGAGTGCTGAGCTTCTTGCACCTGCTCTTTTGCATACCTGTAGTAGTTGAAGAGTGAATCTACAACGCCGTTCTCTATGTTGGAGATAAGGTCTTCAAACAGCTGGAAGGCCTCCTTCTTGAACTCTACAACCGGGTCCCGCTGGCCGTATCCCCTCCAGCCTATACTCTCCTTTATGTGGTCCAGGGCTCTCAGGTGCTCCCTCCAGTATTGGTCGAGCCTGTCGAGCATTACAACCCTCTCTATCTCCCTGAGCTGACCCTCTCCGACCAGTTTCTCCAGCTCGTTGTACTTCTCAGCAAGCGTGTCGTATATGAGCTTCGCCAGCTTCTCCCTGTCGGTAGGAGCCCCTTCAACTTCAAGGTTCATAAGCTCTTCGTATTTTGTTGGTATCGGGAACTCAAATCCGAACCGCGTCTCAAGGGTTTTCTTGAGCCCTTCAAGGTCCCACTCGTCGGGCAGGACGTTTTCGGGGGCGAAGGAGTCAACAAGCTCCCAGGCTACGTCCTCCATGAAACCTAAAATCTCCTCCTTGAAGTTTTCCCCTTCCAGTATTTTGTTCCTCTGCTCGTATATAACCTTCCTCTGAACGTTGTAGACCTCGTCGTACTCAAGGAGTCTCTTTCTAATCTGGAAGTTCTGCTCCTCCACTCTCCTCTGGGCGTTTTCAAGGGCCTTGCTCACCATCTTATGGGTTATGGGCTCGTCTTCGGGAACGTTCATCATCTCCATCAGCTTCTTTATGCGGTCGGAACCAAAGAGCCTCAGCAGGTTATCCTCCAGTGAGAGGAAGAACCTGGACTCTCCCGGGTCTCCCTGCCTGCCGGCCCTTCCCCTGAGCTGGTTATCTATACGCCTTGACTCGTTCCGCTCGGTTCCAATGATGTAGAGGCCTCCTAGTTCCTTAACTTTCTCCTTCTCCTTCTCGGTGATTTCCTTGTACTTTTTCAGAGTTTCCTGGTATATCTCTTGGTACTTCTCCTCACCCACCTTTTCCGGGGTAATCCCCCTTTCCTTAAGCTCCTTTTTGGCGAGGAACTCGGGATTGCCGCCAAGGAGGATGTCGGTTCCCCTACCGGCCATGTTGGTGGCTATTGTTACCGCTCCCAACCTTCCCGCCTGGGCAACAATCTCTGCCTCTTTCTCGTGGTATTTGGCGTTTAGTACCTGGTGGGGAATGCCCCTCTGTTTTAAGAGTCTGGAGAGGTACTCAGAGTCCTCTATGGAGTTTGTTCCCACGAGAACCGGTCGGCCGATTTTGTAGTTCTTCTCTATCTCCTTTATCACTGCGTTGAACTTTGCCCTCTTTGTTTTGAATATGAGGTCGGGGTGGTCTTTCCTGATTACCGGTTTGTTTGTGGGGATAACGACTACGTCGAGGCCGTAAATCTCTTTAAGCTCTGCCGCTTCCGTTTCTGCCGTTCCCGTCATGCCGGCGAGCTTTTTGTAGAGCCTGAAGTAGTTCTGGAGGGTAATGGTTGCAAGTGTCTGGTTTTCCGCCTCTATCTTTACCCCTTCCTTGGCCTCTACAGCTTGGTGGAGACCGTCGCTCCAGCGTCGGCCTGGCATAATCCGGCCGGTGAACTCGTCTACGATTATCACTTTGCCGTCTTTTACAACGTAGTCTACGTCCCTTTTGAAGAGGTGGTGGGCCCTGAGGGACTGTATTATCGCGTGGAGGAGGTCTGAGAATTTGGGGTCGTAAAGGTTGAACTCCTTCATTCCCGTCATTTTCTTGACTATCTCTTCTACGTGGCGGATGCCTTCGTCGGTGAGGGTTGCCGTTTTTGTCTTCTCTTCGAGCTTGAAGTCTTTCTCTTTTTTGAGCTGGCGGACTATGGCATCGGCTATGTAGTAAACGTCTACACTCTCTTCGGAGGGGCCGGAGATTATAAGGGGAGTTCGGGCTTCGTCTATGAGGATTGAGTCGGCCTCGTCTACTATTGCGTAGAAGAGCTCCCTCTGGACTTTCTCCTCTTTTGAGAAGACCATGTTGTCTCTGAGGTAGTCGAATCCGAACTCGGAGTTTGTTCCGTAGGTGATGTCGCGGGCGTACATCTCTTTCCGCTGGGGAGGCTCCATCTGGTTCTGGAGGTAGCCTACGGTTAACCCCAGGTAGTTGTAAACGGGGCCCATCCACTCTGCGTCCCTTTTGGCCAGGTAGTCGTTTACGGTTACAACGTGGACGCCCCTGCCTGCAAGTGCGTTGAGGTAGGAAGGCAGGGTTGCAACCAGAGTTTTACCTTCGCCTGTTTTCATTTCGGCGATTTTTCCCTGGTGGAGAACGATGCCGCCTATCAGCTGGACGTCGTAGTGGCGCATTCCGAGGGTTCGCTTTGCGGCTTCTCTAAC
Organism: Thermovibrio ammonificans HB-1; assembly: GCF_000185805.1. NCBI lineage: Bacteria > Pseudomonadati > Aquificota > Aquificia > Desulfurobacteriales > Desulfurobacteriaceae > Thermovibrio > Thermovibrio ammonificans. Next base: position 1,059,746 of record NC_014926.1, on the reverse strand, counting down.
GGCTGCAAAGGCCTCGGGGAGTATTTTGTCCATGTACTTGAACTGTTCCTGGGCCGTTTGGAGCTTTTGGAGCTCGGAGCGCCACTTGGCGGTGAGGGATTGAAGCTCTTCCTTGCTCTTTTTCTCAAACTCCTTTTCGAGACTGTTGATTTTCTCTACTATGGGCTTGAGCTTTTTTATAACCCTTTCGTTTCTGCTGCCGAGAATCTTTGTCAATATGGCATTTATCATAGTGGTCCTCCCGATAGGCTTTAAAGTGGTTGGAAGTCGATTCGGCCGGAGGTTAGCGGGCAGGGGTGGGGGATGCTCTTGAAGGGGCATTAAGGTTTAGTGGGCTCCCTTTAAAAACGGCCTCTGTCTTTAAAGGAACCGGGAGTTCCCGGCTCTCGGAGGCGGTTACTCTTTCCTCTTTGAAGGTTTTAACTTCGCAGAGCGTATGAGTTAAAAGGGAAGAGCAGACCGGACGGTCTGTAAACTGAACCGCCGCTTCGGCGGCCGGTGCGGCACACACCGTTATTGTTAGAAGGATAATTCCGAATATCAGCCTGCTCAGTCTCATTGCACACTAAAACTACTATAGTTGCTCCTAAATGTCAAAGGTGACCCTCTCCCCCGGTTGGATTACTGTTACCCGGTCTGTTATTCCCGATGTTAGGCTGCAGGCCATCAGTCTTTCGAGTGCCCTTTCTAACCTAAGGAAGAGGGGAATCAGGTGCCAGCTCCCGAAGTGTATGGGAACGAGGCGGCGAGCTTTAAGGATTTTGAAACCTTTAACTGCCTCCTCCGGCGTTTGGTGGAACTTCCTGAAAACGGGGAAGAACCCTCCTATGGGGAGCATTGCCACATCTATCTTGAACTTCTCCCCTATGGAGCTGTAGAGGTGCTCCGAGAAGGCTGTATCCCCGGCAAAGTAAACGGTAACCCCTCCGTGTTCTATTACGAACCCGCCTACCCCGGTGTCGGGGTGGAGTAGGTTTCGGCCCCGGTTGTGGTGGGCCGGAACTTTCCAGAACCTTACCCCTTCAATCTCTACCGACTCAAAGTTTTTCAGCTCTATTACCTCTTCCCTTTTTATCACCTTTTTACAGTTTTCCGGAGTCAGGTATACGGGCTTTCCTTTTAGCCTTTTTACGGTTTTAAGGTCCAGGTGGTCGTAGTGGGCGTGGGATACGATGACAACTTTCGGGGTTACCTCCTCCGGCCTTTTGGCAGCCGGCACTGCCCTCTTTATTCCCCCTGCACACTCGGTTAAGAAGGGGTCTGTTAGGACCTCCAAACTTCCAATCTTTACCGTAAAGGTGGAGTGACCTAAATTTTCTATCTGTAGTGTCATGGAGTTCAATTTATCAACTTTTCGGGAGAGAACAATGGAAAAGGGGTTCAGGGACATTGAGGAGTACTTCCTAAGGGTAGAGGCCGAGCAGCGGCAACGGCAGTCTCAGCAGGTTCAACGGAAGGAGAGGCGGTTCCAGAGTAGGGATAGCCTTGTAAGGCAGATTAAGAACCTGAACGAGAAGCTTAAAGGTAAGGACAGGAAAATAAAGGAGCTCTATCAGGAGATAGGGGAGCTTCGCTCCCAACTTCAACAGCTGAAAAAGCGGGAGGAGGAGTTCAGAAAGAGAGAGCAGGAGCTTAAAGACATAGACCGTTACAGGGCCAAAATAGAGGACCTCCAGATAGAGATATCCCGCCTGAAGGGCGAAGTTGCCCAGAAGGAGCGTCAGATAGAGAACCTGAAGGCTCAGGAAGTCCCAAAGCCCAAGGTTGAGCTCTTCATAGAGGTTGCCCTTAACGCCCTTACCGAGCTTGTTGAGGGTAAGGGAGGGAAGCTCAAGGTTCTCTTCTCTAAGCGGTTCAGGAAAGATATGGTTAAAGAGGTTTCCGTTAAACCCTTCCTGTTCGATAGCTTCGTATCTGCCCTTTCACGGATAGAGAGCACCTCCCGGCTACTGAGGAGGGACTCTAAACACGACATCTACAGGCTCAGGGTAACCTCTCCCTACGGTGAGTACAGGGCCATCTACCTGAAGATGGAGGGAGAAACGGTTAAGTTTGTCCGGTTCGGCCAGAGAGACTCCATCTACCAAGAGCTCGATGCCTGCGGGTGGAAGTTTGAATGAGGGTAATTACAAGCCTTGAAGCCCTTGAAGGGCTTTTACCCCTCTCTCCCCGAGAGAGGGAGGCCTTCAGGGCCGTTGTTCCCGTATACCCTTTTTCTACAACCGAGTACTACGCCCGGCTGGCGGCCGAGAGCTTCGCCGTAAGGCGTATGCTCCTTCCTTCCCTTGAAGAGCTTAACCCTGAGCTTCAGAACCTCGGGGAGCCCGACCCCTTAAGGGAGGAGCGCGACAGGAAAGCTCCTTGCCTAACCCACCGTTACCCCGATAGGGTTCTCGTTGTAACAACCAACTACTGTCCGGTTCTGTGCCGGTTCTGTATGCGTAAGCGTAACTGGAGGAGGCCTCTCTTTACAATCTCAGAAGATGAGGTAGATGCAGTTCTCTCCTACGTGCGGAGAAACCCTCAGGTTCGGGACGTCCTCATCTCCGGCGGAGAGCCCCTCCTTCTGCCATTAGAGCTTCTGGAGAGGCTGCTCTTGGGTCTGAAGAAAATAGAGAGCGTTGAGGTTGTTCGGATAGGCACCCGGCTGCCTGTTGTTGAGCCCTCTGCGGTTCTGAGGAGTGAGCTCCTTTCGCTCCTTGAGAGGGCCCAAAAAGTTTGGGTAAACACCCACTTTAACCACCCCGACGAACTTACTGCAGAGGCGGCCGAAGCGGTAAAGGCCCTTTTAAAGTGCGGCGTTCCCGTTAACAACCAAACAGTTCTCTTGAAGGGGGTTAACGACTCCGTTTCTGTTCTTGAGAGGCTCTTCAGGGGGCTTCAGAGGATAAAGGTGCGCCCCTACTACCTCTTTCACTGCGACCCCGTTGAGGGGGTTATGCACTTTTCAACCCCTATAAGTTTGGGCCTTAAACTCCTTGAGGAGCTTCAAACCCGCCTCTCTCCCCTTGCCCTCCCCTACTACGCGGTAGACGGGCCGGGAGGTTACGGGAAGGTTCCCATGCTCCCCGTTCGGTTTGAAAAGCTGGGGAGCGTGTACCGTTTCAGGAGCTTCTCCGGTCGCTACTTTACCATGCCCGATAGGTAGCCATAAATTAAGAACCATTCTCGATTAGGAGGCTACCTGTTATGGCCAACAGGCTCGCTTTTGAAAAATCCCTCTACCTGCGGCAGCACGCAGACAACCCGGTAAACTGGTTCCCTTTCGGTAAAGAAGCCTTTGAGAAAGCCGGGAAAGAAAACAAACCCCTCTTTATATCCATCGGCTACTCCTCCTGCCACTGGTGCCACGTTATGGAGGAAGAGTCTTTTCAAGACGAAGAAGTGGCCCGAATTCTAAACAGCCGCTTCGTTCCCGTAAAGGTAGACAGGGAGGAGCTTCCCCACGTAGACCGTTTCTACATGGAGGCCTGCCGGGCAATGGGCGGCAGCTGCGGGTGGCCCCTTTCCGTTTTTGCCACCCCGGAAGGAGAGCCCTTCTTCATAGCCACCTACGTTCCCAAAGAACGTTTTAAAAGGTTGCTCCTTGAAGTGGCAGAGCTGTGGGAGAAGAAGCCCGATTCGGTTGTTAAAGGCGCCAAAGAGGTGGTTAAAAGGCTTGCCTCCCTACTTGAGGGGTTGGAAGGCGAGCTTCCCGGCCCCTCGGCCGCCGCAAACTGCTTTAAAGAGATTGAAAGCCGCCTCGACCCGGTTAACGGCGGCTACTCTCCTCCTCCCAAGTTCCCCCTTCCCCACTTCAACTGGTTCCTCCTGCGCTACTTCTCCCTGGGAGGTTCCGGTAGGGCCTTTGAATCTGCAGCCTTCACCCTAAAAGCCATGAGGCTGGGCTCCGTTTACGACCAGATAGGGGGCGGCTTTCACCGCTACAGCACCGATGCCGCCTGGTTTGTGCCCCACTTTGAGAAGATGCTCTACGACCAGGCCGGCCTGCTTGTGATCTATTCAGAGGCTTACGCCTTGAGCGGATACTGGCTCTTTAAAGAGACCGTTAAAGAGCTCATCTCCTACCTTGAGAGAGAGCTTCTCCTTTCAAACGGCCTCTTTGCCTCCTCCCAGGATGCCGACTCCCCCGAAGGGGAGGGGCGCTACTACGCCTTTACCTGGGGTGAGCTTAAGGAGGCCCTTACCCCCGAGGAGCTTGAGTTTGCCCGCCAGCTCTACAACCTCTCTCCCGAGGGCAACTGGGAGGAGGGGCTTAACCTCCTCTACCCGGCGGAGGAGTTTGAGGTAAAGGCCGAGAAGCTCGGCTTGAGCCTTGAAGACCTCCTAAAGAAGAAGGCCCTTGTCGACTCTAAACTCCTCTCCCTCAGAGGCAAGAAGGTCCCTCCCGCAACCGATGAAAAGGCCCTTACCGACTGGAACGGCTACCTGCTGTGGGGGCTTGCCGTAGCTTCACGGTTTGTTGAGCCTGCGGCAAAGGAAAGGGCCGTTGCCCTTGCAACCTCCCTCCTTGAGCGCTCTTACAGGGATGGGAAGCTCTACCACGTTCTCTACGGGAGTGAGCCGGCGGTAGAGGCCTTACTCGACGACTACGCATTTCTGATAAGGGGGCTACTCGAACTCGGCTCTGCCACTTTAAACGACGACTTCTACTCTGCCGCAGCCGAGCTTGCCGATATTGCCGTTAAAGCCTTCTACAGAGGCGGCCGCCTGTACGGCTCATCCGATAACACCTTTAACCTGGCC